>NZ_JARJLM010000127.1 GCF_029335485.1 Cupriavidus basilensis | reverse complement strand
CCGCGCTTGCCGTGCCTGCCTGGGCGGCGCCCGGCGCGGACGGCATGCTCGACGCCGATGCGCTGACCGTCACTGCCACCGCGGCGGGGGATGGCTTCGTGCTGGACGGGCAGGTTGCGCAGGTGTTCGACGCTGCCGGCGCGGACTGGCTGCTGGTGCCCGCGCGCCTGTCCGGCGATGCCGCGGGGCAGCCGGCACTGTTCCTGCTGAAAGCGACAGCGCTGGCAGGCCGGCCGGGTTTCGCGCTGCGCAGCCTGGACGTGCTGGACCGTACTCGTCCACTGGCGGATCTTGTCTTTGACGGGTTGCAGATAGAGGCGCAAGCCTGCCTGGCGCAAGGTGCCGGGGTGGCTGTGGGTGTGGGCGCCGCCATGTGGCATGCCAGCCTGATGCTCGCCGCCGAGCAGCTCGGCGGAGCCCAGCAATGCCTCGACCTTACCGTGGCCTATGCCGCCGAGCGCGTCCAGTTTGGCCGGCCGATCGCCTCCTTCCAGGCGGTCAAGCACCGCTGCGCGCAGATGATGGTGGCGGTGGAAGCCGCGCGCTCGGCTGTGCATGGCGCCGCGCGGGCCTGGCAGGCGGGCGCGGAGGGTGGCGCCATGGACGCAGCCAGGCTCGATATTGCCGCGGCGCGCCTTGCCGCTGGCGATGCCTTCGGCTTCTGCGCGCAGGAGGCCATCCAGCTGCACGGCGGCGTCGGCTTTACCTGGGAATACGACCCCCAGCTCTATTTCAAGCGCACGCAAGCCGCCAGCGGCTGGCTGGGGGGCGCCGCCGCCGCGCTCGCCCGCATCGCCGACGGCCTGCTGGCCGCATGAGCCAACTCAGCAGCGCAAGGATAAGCATGGATTCGAAGGAAAACCAAAGCGCCTCCGCCGGGGAGGCGCAACTGCGCGCGGAGGTGGCCGACTGGATGTCCGCCAACCTGCGCGGCGAGTTCGCCTGCCTGAAACATCGCGGCGGCCCCGGAGACGAAGAGGCGCATCCCGGGCTGCGCAAGGCCTGGGAGCGGCGCCTGGCCGAAGGCGGCTGGACCTGCGTGGGCTGGCCGCAGGCGCATGGCGGGCGCGGCCTGCCGGTGATGTCGCAGGTGATCTTCCAGGAGGAATACGCGCGTGCCGGCGGCCCGGGCCGCATGGGCCATATCGGCGAAGGGCTGATCGGTCCCACGCTGATCGCCTTCGGCAGCGAGGCGCAGCAGGCCCGCTTCCTGCCGGGCATCCGCAATGGCACCGAGTTCTGGTGCCAGGGCTACTCGGAGCCGGGCGCAGGCTCGGATCTGGCCAACGTGCGCACCCGCGCCGAGCGCGATGCCGCCACCGGCGACTGGCGCGTCAGCGGGCAGAAGGTGTGGACCTCGCTGGCCCACGAGTCGGACTGGATCTTCGTGCTGGCGCGCTGCGAGCCGGCTTCGCGCGGCAACAAGGGCCTGGTCTTCCTGCTGATGCCGCTGGCGCAGCCGGGCGTGGAAATCCGGCCGATCCGCCAGATGGGGGGCGGCGTGGAATTCAATGAGGTGTTCTTCGATGGCGCGCGCGCCGCCGCCGGCGACGTGCTGGGGGAGCCGGGCGACGGCTGGCGCATCGCCATGGAGCTGCTGGGCTTCGAGCGCGGCATCTCCACCCTGGGCCAGCAGATGCAGTTCACTCACGAGCTGGGCTGGATCGCCGAGGCCGCGCGCGCGAACGGCGCGTGGCAGGACGCGCCGCTGCGCCAGCGCCTGGCGCGCGCCTGGGCCGGCCTGCGGGTGATGCGCTACAACGCGCTGCGCATGCTGGATGGCGCGGAGCAGGGCGGTACGGCCGGTGCCGGTACGCCGCTGCGGCGCGAGGCCCTGATCTACAAGTACTACTGGTCCAACTGGCACCGCGACCTGGGCCAGCTCGCGCTCGACGTGCTCGGCCCGGACGCCAACCGCATCGACGAAGCCGACGCGCGCCGCACGCGCTTGCAGCAGATGGCGCTGTTCTCGCGCGCCGACACCATCTACGCGGGTACCAACGAAATCCAGCTCAACATCATTGCCGAGCGCGGGCTGGGCATGCCCCGCGAGGCCAGAGGACAGTCATGACTGAAACGGCAGACAAACAGCCGGCCGCCGGCACCCCGCTACCCCCGCCGGCCTATGTGGCCGGACACCAGTTGCTGGCCGGCAAGAGCGTGCTGGTCACGGCCGCCGCCGGCGCCGGCATCGGCTTTGCCGCAGCGCGCCGCTGCGCGGAAGAAGGCTGCCGCGCGCTGATGATTTCCGACATCCACGAGAAGCGGCTCTTTGAGGCCGTGGCAACCCTGCGCGCCGAGACCGGCCTGCAGGCGATCCATGGCCAGCTTTGCGACGTCTCCGACCAGGCCCAGGTGCGCTCGCTGGTGGCGGCGGCAGAGGAGGCCCTGGGCGGCACCGACGTGCTGATCAACAACGCTGGGCTCGGCGGCTCGCGCCGCCTAGTCGAGATGGACGATGCCGAGTGGTCGCGGGTGCTCGACATTACGCTTACCGGCACCTTCCGCATGACGCGGGCGATGCTGCCGCACATGCAGGCGCGCCGGCGCGGCGCCATCGTCAACAACGCCTCGGTGCTGGGCTGGCGGGCGCAGAAGGAGCAGGCCCACTACGCCGCGGCCAAGGCCGGTGTGATGGCGCTGACGCGGTGCAGCGCGGTGGAAGCGGCGGAGTATGGCGTGCGCATCAATGCGGTGGCGCCGAGTATCGCGCTGCACGATTTCCTGCGCAAGTCGGCGCCGGCGGCGCTGCTGCGTGAACTGGCCTCGCGCGAGGCCTTCGGGCGGGCGGCGGAAGTCTGGGAGGTGGCGAATGTGATGGTGTTTCTGGCTAGTGACTACGCCTCTTACATGACGGGCGAAGTGCTGCCGGTAAGCAGTCAGCGAGCATAGAGAAGTCAGGAGAGGTTTGGATCAAACAATGGAAATAACCATGCCGCGAGTGTTCGATTCCGCCGAGGCGCTGATGGGCGCCGTGGGCGAGCGCCTGGGCCAGAGCGACTGGACCGTCGTCACGCAGGAGCGTATCGACGGCTTTGCCGAGGCCACGGGAGACCACCAATGGCTGCATGTGGATCCCGAGCGCGCCGCGCAGGGCCCGTTCGGTGCCTGTATTGCGCACGGCTATCTCACCCTGTCGCTGGTCAATCAGTTCCTGCCGGAGATCCTGACGGTGGAGAACCTGCGCTGGGGCGTCAACTACGGTTGCGACAAGGTGCGCTTTCCGGCGCCGGTCCGGGTTGGCTCGCGCTTGCGCGGGGTCGGTGAACTGGTGCGTGCCGAGGCATTGCCCGGCGGCGTGCAGTCGGTGGTGCGCGTCAGCGTGGAAATCGAAGGCGAGGACAAGCCGGCCTGCGTGGCCGACACCATCAGCCGCTATTATTTTTGATCCTTCCAAGGAAAGCTGCATGAGAGAAGCAGTCATTGTCGCCGTGGCGCGTACGCCGATCGGCAAGGCGTTCCGTGGCGCCTTCAACGATACCGAGGCGCCGGCGCTGGGCGGGCACGTGGTGCGCGCCGTGGTGGAGCGGGCGGGGATCGACCCGGCCGAGGTCGACGACGTGCTGATCGGCGCCGCCGCGCAGCAGGGCACGCAGGGCTACAACCTGGGCCGGCTGTGCGCGGTGGCGGCCGGACTACCCGACAGCGTGCCGGGCATGACAATGGACCGCATGTGTTCGTCGGGGCTGATGACCATCGCCACGGCCGCGAAAAGCATCATCTGCGGCGAAGCCGACATCGTGGTGGCTGGCGGCGCCGAGTCGATCTCGCTGACGCAGAACAAGCACAAGAACGCCTACCGCGCGCAATCCGAAGCGGTGCTGGCCCTGCAGCCCGACGCCTATATGGCAATGATCGAGACCGCCGAAGTGGTGGCGCAACGCTATGGCATCGCCCGGGCCGCGCAGGACGAGTACGCGCTGCGCAGCCAGCAGCGCACCGCCGAGGCGCAGCGCCAAGGGCTGTTCGACGACGAGATCGTGCCGCTGGAGACGCGCCGCGCGCTGTTCGACAAGGCGGGCGCGCTCACCGGGCACGAGACCGTGCGCCTCGCGCAGGACGAATGCAACCGGCCGGATACCAGCGCCGACAGCCTGGCCGCGCTCAAGCCCGTATGGAGCGGCGGGCGCGCGGTGCCGCAAGGACTCCACATCACCGCGGGCAATGCCTCGCAACTGTCGGACGGCGCCGCCGCAGTGCTGCTGATGAGCCGCGAGCAGGCCGAGCGCCGTGGCTTGCGCCCGCTGGGCCGCTATCGCGGCATGGCCGTGGCGGGCTGCGGGGCGGACGAGATGGGCATCGGCCCGGTATTCGCCGTGCCCAGGCTGCTGGCGCGCCACGGCCTGACGGTCAAGGACGTCGGCCTGTGGGAGCTGAACGAAGCTTTTGCCTGCCAGGTGCTGTATTGCCGGGACATGCTCGGCATTCCGGACGAGCGCCTGAATGTCAACGGCGGCGCCATTGCGATCGGCCATCCCTTCGGCATGTCGGGCGCGCGCATGACCGCGCATGCCTTGCTCGAAGCGCGCCGGCGCGGGGCGGCACATGCGGTGGTGACGATGTGCGTCGGCGGCGGCATGGGCGCCGCCGCGCTGTTCGACGTGCTATAGCGGCCATTGCCGGTAGCAGTGCGAACGGCCAGCACAAGGCCGGCCATGCCCCCGGCACGGAGGAGACGACAATGAAAAGAGTGATTGGCATCGCCATGTCGCTGACGGTATTGGCCGCCGCGGCATGGTCCTTCTCGCCGCGGCCCTTGCCTGCCTTCGCCGCCACCGCGCTGCGGGCGGATCGCCTGCAGCTCAACGGCATCGCCCGCGCCGGCGAGCGCCTGGTGGCGGTCGGCGAGCGCGGCACCATCCTGCTCAGCGACGATGAAGGCGCGCACTGGCGGCTCGCCAGCGTGACGCCGGAGCATGGCGCGGCGCTCACGCAGCTTGCCTTCGCCGGCGGCAAGGACGATAGGGTCGGCGTGGCGGTAGGCCATGGCGGCTGGATCCTGCGCACCACGGATGGCGGCGAGCATTGGCGGCAGGTGGCCTTCGATGCGGCGCAGTCGGACCCCTTGCTGGGCGTGTGGGGGCAGGCGGCGGGCCCGTGGTTCGCCATCGGCAGCTTCGGGCGCTTCCTGGTGTCGCGCGACCAGGGCGCGCACTGGCAGTCCGCCGCCACGCCACAGATGCAGGACAAGCACCTGAACGGCATCGCCGGCGACCGCCAGGGCCGCATGATGCTGGTGGGCGAGAACGGCCTGGTGCTACGCTCCGCCGATGGCGGCGCCACCTGGGAGACGCTAAGGGTGCCTTACGAGGGCTCGCTCTACGGTGTGCTGCCCTTGCGCGACGGCACCTGGCTGGGCTACGGCATGCGCGGCAACGTGCTGCGCAGCGCCGACTTCGGCGCCAGCTGGGAGGCCGCCGAGGTGGGGCTCAAGACCTCGTTCTTCGGCGGCGTGCAACTGGCGGACGGCCGCATCGTGGTGGCTGGCCAGGGCGGCATGCTGGCCGTCTCGGCGGACGGCGGGCGTCACTTCAAGCCGGTGGCCGGCGGCAGCGCACAGACGCTGGCGGCGCTGATCCCGGCGACCGGCGCGGGGGCCCTGACGCTGGCCGGCAACGCGGGGATTTCCCGCTTCAGGCTGGCCCCGGATGCCGCGCCCTGATCCTCTCCCAGCCGCAACTTCGCACTCCACAGCATTGCATAGAAGCGAGAACGCCATGACCCGCCCCGACACCTCCGGCCCCCGGGCCGACACGACCCGCTTGAGCCGCTTGAGCCGCTTCGTCGCGCGTTGCGCGGACCTGCTGATCCGCCACCGCCGCCTGTTGCTGGTGCTGTGCCTGGCGATGACCGTGGCGATGGGCCTGTCCGCCACGCGCCTGCGGCTCGATCCGGGCTTCAACAAGATGATCCCGCTGCAGCATCCCTACATGCAGGTGCTGGGCAAGTACGCCAGCACCTTCTCGGGTGCCAATACCGTGCTGGTCAGCCTGCGCTGGAAGGGCGAGGGCGATATCTACAACCAGGCCTTCATGGACAAGGTGCGCCGGGCCACCGACGAGGTCTTCTTCATCCCCGGCGTGGACCGCGCGCGGGTGTTCTCGCTGTTCACGCCGAACGTGCGCTATACCGAGGTGACCGAGGCGGGTTTTCGCGGCGACGTGGTGGTGCCCGGCCGGTTCTCAGGCTCGCCGGAGCAGCTCGACCAGGTGCGCCGCAACGTGGCACGCTCCGGCCAGATCGGCCGCCTGGTGAGCAATGACCTGAAGTCCGCACTGATCCGCGCCGAACTGCGCGAAGTCGATCCCGTCACCGGCAAGGCGCTCGACTATGGCGAAGTGGCGCGCCAGCTGGAGAAGATCCGCGCCGGTTTCGCCGGCCCCGACGTCGAGGTCAATGTCATCGGCTTTGCCAAGCTGGTGGGCGACGTGGAGGAAGGCATCGCCGGGGTGATGGTGTTCTTCGCGCTGGCCTTCGTGGTGACGGCGCTGATGCTGTACTTCTACACACGCTCGCTGCGCATCACCCTGCTGGCGCTGGTGGTGGCGCTGCTGCCGGTGGCCTGGCTGCTCGGCTTGCTGCCGCTGCTCGGCTATGGCATCGACCCGATGTCGATCCTGGTGCCGTTCCTGATCTTCTCCATCGGGGTCTCGCACGCGGTGCAGATGACCAATGCCTGGAAGCAGGAAGTGGTGCAGGGCCACGATCCAGTCGAGAGCGCCCGCGCGGCCTTCTGCAAGCTCTTTGTCCCGGGCACGGTGGCCTTGCTGACCAATGGGCTGGGCTTCATGGTCATCATGCGCATCGAGATCGAGATCGTGCGCGAGCTGGGCATTACCGCCTGCCTGGGCGTGCTGCTGATGATCGTGACCAACAAGGTGTTCCTGCCGCTGCTGCTGTCGTACACGCGCCTGGAACCCGGCGTGGTGGCGGCCGCCCGCGCGCGCGGGGGGCGGCACGGCGCCTCGTGGGACCGGTTCGGCCGTTTTGCCCGCCCGGGGCCGGCGCTGGCGGTGTTCGGCGTGTCGCTGGCGCTGCTGGCGGTGGGCGCGCTGCAGTCGCGCGGGCTCAAGGTTGGAGATATCGGCAACGGCGCGCCCGAGTTGCGCGCCGACTCGCGCTACAACCGCGACAGCGAGAAGATCGTCGGCCAGTACAACATCGGCGTGGACGTGCTCACGGTGGTGGTGGAGCCCAAGGGCTTCGACGACGCCTGCCTGCACTATCCGGTGATGAGCGCGGTGGAACGTTTCGAGATGAACCTGCGCGGCGTGGCCGGGGTGCAGTCGGTGGTGAGCGTGCCCTCGCTCGCCAAGGTGGTGATCGGGGCCTACAACGAAGGCAACCCGCGCTGGGAGGCGCTGCCACGCAGTAGCGAAGGCCTGAGCCAGGGCGCCAAGGCCTTCGACCCGGACAATGGCATGAACACCTCGAACTGCCAGGCCATCCAGGTACTGATCTACACCGCCAACCATGAAGGGGCCACCATTGCCCATATCGTGAAGGAAATCCAGCGCTTCATCGCCGCCGACCATACGCCCAACGTGGCCTTCCGCCTCGGTGGCGGCAATATCGGCGTGATGGCGGCCACCAACGAAGCAGTGGAAGAGGCCGAAGTGACCATGCTGCTGGCGATCTTCGGCGCCATCACGCTGCTGTGCCTGCTGACTTTCCGCTCCTGGCGTGCGGTGCTTTGCATCATCGTGCCGCTGACGCTGGTGTCCATGCTGTGCAATGCGTTGATGGCATGGCTGGGGATCGGCCTGAAGGTCTCCACCTTGCCGGTGATCACGCTGGGCGTGGGGGTGGGGGTCGATTACGGCATCTATCTCTACGAGCGCATGCAGCACCAGTTGCGCGAGGAAGGCCAGGACTTGCCGCAGGCGTTCGCCGAAGCCATGCGCCAGCGCGGCACGGCGGCCTTGTTCACCGCCATGACGATGTGCATCGGGGTGGGCACCTGGGCCTTCGCCGCGCTCAAGTTCCAGGCGGACATGGGCATCCTGCTGGCCTTCATGTTCATGGTCAACCTGTTCGGCGCGGTATTCCTGCTTCCGGCATTGGCCAGCTGGCTGGGCGTGGAGGAAGAGGAGCGCGCCCGTGCCGGCAGGAAGACCGCTGGCGCGCAGGCGCGCGCGGCCGATATGGCCGCTGCCGGCGAGCGCGTGCTCAAGTCGGACGCGGCATGAGCGGCCGCGCCGCAGGCCGGTTCTAGTCCGAAGGGACGATGATCCGCTCGCGCCCGCTCCGTATCGTGGTGCGTGACCCTCGGTCCGGCGCGGAGGCGTGCCGGATCAGGGGCCGCAGAGCGCATAGAACTATCAGGAGAAGACATGTCCACACAAGGCTACAAGATTGAATCCCGGCCACCCGAGGCCCGCTTCGCGCGCGGCTGGCATTGCCTCGGGCTGGCGGACGACTACAGGGATGGCCAGCCCCACCGGCTCGACATCTTCGGGCGGCGCCTTGCCGCCTTTGCCGATTCAGCCGGCAATATCAAGATCATCGACGGCTATTGCCCGCACATGGGCGCGGATCTCAGCACGGGCACCGTGCAGGGCGACACCATCGCCTGCCCGTTCCACGGCTGGCAATGGGGCGGCGACGGCGGCTGCAAATCGATCCCCTACTGCAAGCGCGTGCCGCCCAAGGCGCGCATCGGCAGCTGGACCACCTGCGAGCAGAACAAGCTGCTGTTCATCTGGCATGACCCGCAAGGCAATGCGCCGCTGCCGGAAGTGGCCATCCCGCGCATCGAGGCCTGCTTCTCCGGCGAGTGGTCGGACTGGGCGCTGGACAAGATGCTGATCCACACCAACTGCCGCGAGCTGGTCGACAACATCTCCGACATGGCGCACTTCGGCACCGTGCACGGCGCCCCGGTCGATTACTTCGCCAACCTGTTCGAGGGCCACAAGGGCTCGCAGCTGATGATCGGCCGCAGCGCCAGGCTCTCCGGCGAGGACCAGTTGACCGCGCTCTCCACCTACTTTGGCCCGGCGTACCACATCACTGAAATGAGCGGGCGCATGGGCGACCAGCCGATCCACTCCATCCTGCTCAATTGCCATGTGCCGGTGGACGCCAACAGCTTCGACCTGCGCTACGGCGTGCTGGTAAAGCGCGTGCCGGGCCTGTCGGAAGCGCAGAACCGCGCCGTGGCGCAGGCCTACGTGGAACAGGCGCGCGGCGCTTTCTACGAGGACGTGGTGATCTGGGACAGCAAGATCCGCATCGACAACCCGCTGCTGTGCGAGGGCGACGGCCCGATCTACCAGATGCGCGACTGGTACGGGCAGTTCTACACCGACATTGAAGACGTGCGGCCGGGCAGTGTGGCGCGGCGCAAGTTCGAGCTCAATATTGCCGGGATCGAGCCGCCGGCGTTGCATCACGTG
>NZ_JARJLM010000126.1 GCF_029335485.1 Cupriavidus basilensis | reverse complement strand
AGCGGTGGCGGCCACCTGCGGGATGCCATGGTGCCGGTGCAGGCCTTGAGGAAGGCACGCCAGACCGGCAGCCTGGAGGTGGCGCTGGTCCTTGGTTCGGCCAGCCAGTTGCCGGTAGTTCGCGCCGGCAGCTGGATTCTCGCTGGCTCGCGCAGCATTGCGTCCGCCCTGGCCATCCTGTTGCGCTCGACCCTGGAGCCGTCGGAGCTGGCGGGCGCGCGCGGCAGGCAGCTCCGGTGGTTGCGGGACCTTGCCGCGCTCGACGCGACCTGCCTGCTCCTGCGGCAATGCGATCCCGATCCCGAGCGTCTGGCCGGCAAGATCGAGGACGACCTGGTTTCCCTGTTTGGCGAGGGATACGCGGCGCCCTCCTGGATCTCCATTGCAGGCCCGAGCGCGGCTATCGCCGCGCTTCGCCAGACCACCGGGGTCATCGCCCGCCGCCTGAAATATTCCGCCCGGCCTTTCGAGAAATCCTGCGCCGATGTGGTGGTCGCCTTTCCCTGGCCGGACCTGGCTTGCTAGCGCAATTGAAGTGCCGGGGTGTCGACGGCACGCCAGCCTCGCACCCGGAAGAGCGGACAGGGCAGGCTGGCCAGCGCCCTTGACACCCCCAACCCCGCATGATCCAATCCGCCCACATTCTGAATTGGGTCGACGCCCAAGCCAACCTGCCTTCCCGGGCAAGGTGGATCGCGATAGCGGATGTGGCTTCCTGATCTTCAGGGAGCAAGCAAGCGGGCAGCGCGTCGACCCTCCTTGCACGGAGGGTTTTTTGTTTTCTGCCTCAGTCATCGGTCCCGAGATCGTCCAGGCTTACCTGGAGACCCATTACCATGTTCATGGCGATGCGCCGGTTACGTTGAAGGTGGGCGAGCCCAACGCCTTGCTGGCTGCACTGCATGCCGATGCGGGCGTGCAGTGCAGCGCATTCATCACGGCCTGGAACCCCTTCAGCCAGCCAGCCGGCGAAGACGCATCCGTCAACGCGCGCCGCCAGCAAGCGCTGGCGCGCGAGCTGGCGCAGGCAGGCCTGAGGTTTATCGAAGGCATCGGCCAGCACCCCTCGAACCAGTGGCCCGGCGAGGCGAGCTTCCTGGTGCTTGGGCTGACGCTGGATGCGGCCAAGGCACTTGGCACGCGGCATGAACAGAACGCGATCATCTGGTCCGGCGCAGATGCCGTGCCGCAGTTGATTCTCTTGCGCTGAACCGGCATGGATCGGACGCGGCGGATCGCAACAGCAAAGTCAAAGCCAAAGCCAAAGCCAAAGCCAAAGCCAAAGCCAAAGCCAAAGTCAAAATTAAAGTCAAAGTCCATCACTCCATCGCCCAATGCAGCAGGAACAGGAACTCAACACCGCAAAGCGCAAGGCGCTGGCCCTGCTGTTGTTCGCCGGCGCCGTCTTCACCACCACCGTCTTGCTCCCGCGCGGTTTCCTGACCGACTGGGTGCGGGCGGCAGCCGAGGCCGCCATGGTCGGCGGCCTGGCCGACTGGTTCGCCGTGGCCGCGCTGTTCCGGCGCATCCCGCTGCCGGGACTCTCCGGCCATACCAACATCATCATCCGCAAGAAGGACGACATCGCGGATGGCCTCGCCGTGTTCGTCAAGGAGAAGTTTCTTGACGTGCCGTCCATCGTCGCGCTGATCGGCAAGCACGATCCGGCGCGGGTCATGTCGGAATGGCTGGCAGCGCCGGCCAACGCGCGGGAGATCGGCAATGTGGTGGCGAGAGCGGCCGGCACCTTGCTCGACGTGCTGGACGAGGAGAACATCAAGGCCTTCGTGAAGGATGCCGTGCACGCCATGATCGACAAGGTCGACCTGTCGCAGTCCGCCGCGGGCATGCTCGAAAGCCTGACCAGGAACGGACGGCACCAGACGCTGCTGGACCAGTCGCTCGCGCAGCTGATCGCCTTGCTCAATGAACCGGCGACCCGCGCCTTTATCTCGGAGAGGATCGTCGAGTGGCTGAAGAGCGAGCATCGCCGGAAGGAGCGGCTCCTGCCTACCGAATGGATCGGCAACAATGGCGCCGACATGATCGCGGCAGCGCTCGGGCGCGTGCTGAACCAGGTGGAGCAGGACGCCAGCCATCAGCTGCGCAAGGCGTTCGATACGGCGGCCAACAACCTGATCCAGCGCCTGAAGGACGACGCGTCGTTTCAGGCCAGGGCCGAGGGCATCAAGCAGCAGCTGAAGAGCGACAGCTTGCTCAATGCGTATATCGGCGGCCTTTGGGCGGACTGGCGCCTATGGATAAAGCACGACCTGGCGCAGGAGGACTCCGCCATCCACCGGCAGGTCGCCGCCGCGGGCCATTGGATCGGGGCGGAGCTGGCGCGCAATGCCTCCCTGCGTGCCTCGCTGAACGACCACCTGCGCGATGCGGCGCGCGGGATGGCGCCGGATTTTGCGGAATTCATCGCAAGGCACATCAGCAGCACGGTCCGTGGCTGGGACGCGCGGGAGATGTCCCGGCAAATCGAACTGAACGTCGGCAGGGATCTGCAGTACATCCGCATGAACGGCACCGTCGTGGGCGGGTTGATCGGCGCGGCGCTTTACCTGGTCGCGCAGTTGCCGGCCTTCCTGGGGCGGTAGCCGTTGGCGGCACGGCGGGGATGAATGCTATGTGCGCGACCGGACAGTCTCCTGTCCGGTCCGGCCGGCAGACTTGGGGCATCCGGAACAAGGAGCCCCGTCATGGCACAGCAGCACTCCATCCAGCCGATCACGCCCCGTATGACGATGCGGGGTATCCGGCCGCTTCGCGTCGCGGTGCATCGCTGGGGCGTGCCTGAGCAGGAAGCCCAGGGCATCCTGATGCATTGCCCCACCTTCGATGGCCGGCTTGAGTGGGTGCGGGGCGGGCACGGCGATGTCGTCATCCATCTGGTGGACGCGGCGCGCCTGAGCGGGCCCGAGGGGCGCGCGCTGTGGAATGCCATGGGGCCGGTGCAGGCGATGCATGCGGCACGGCGATCCGGCAGCCTGGAGGTGGCACTGGTGCGGGGTTCCGCAAGCCAGTTGCCGGTGCAACGGGCGGGCTGCTGGATCCTGGCCGGCTCGCGCAGCCTGGCTGGCGCCATGGCGATGCTGTTGCGGACGGCCATGACGTTCTCCGGACGGGCTGGCGCGCGAGCGCCGCTCGCGTGGATCCGGGAGCTGGCTTCGCACGACACCACCTGCCTGCTGCGGCAGGAGTGCGAGCCTGCCGCGCTGGATGTCGCGCTGGCGCCCAGGCCCGCATGAGGCTGGCGTGCCGGCGCTGCGGGCCGGGAGTGCGGGACCGCCCCGCGGATCCGGCATCCGCGGGGCTGCTTCCCGTGCCGGGATGTTCAGCTTGCGCTGCTGCCCCGGCTCCGCTCAATGCAGGTGCGGCAGTACCTTGGTGTGCTCGGCCTGCACCGCTTGCAGTTCGTGCGGCTTGAGTCCAAGCAAGGCGAGGATGGTCGGCGCGATCTGGTTGGTCTGGACCGGTTCGTCGACGATATTCTGGTCGATGCCCGCGCCCCATACGACGATGGGCACGTGACGGTCCTGTTTGGCGTCGCCGCCGTGTTCGGCGATCTTCGACAGCTTGCCGCCGGCCCACACGGTACCCTGCTGCGCGATGCCGACGAGATCCGGCACGCGGTCGTCGCCGCGCGCCACGCCGAACAGGTCGGCGGCTTCTTCGCCGGCGTAGATCCTGCTCACGCCCGCCTGGCTGAAGGGCTTGGCGATCGCGTTGCCGGCGGCGTCGGAGCCGAGGCCGTTGCCGGAATAGCCCAGCAGGAAGCTCTTGGCAAAGCCGATGGCGGCGGGGGAGCGGTCGTTGAACCACATCAGGATGCCGTCGTCGTCGATCGCATGCGCCACCAGGTGCGGCTTGGACGGGTCCTTGCACGTGGCGGCGTATTTTTCCCAGGCGCAGTTCAGCGCATCGATCATGTCGCCATCGTTGACGATGGTGAGATCGGCGCGGTTCCGCGGGGACTGGCCGTGCTTGGCCGACAGGACCACCACCGTGTTGGTGCGGTCGAGCGCGCTCACCATGGCCGTCAGCTGGTTGTTGACGAAGCTCAGCGCGCTTTGCAGCACCGCGCCGGGCACGGTCCCGTTCATGGTGTAGCCGCCCAGGCCGCCGGCCACCTTGTTGCCGGTATTGCCCGGGTCGGGGTAGTAGTTCGACTTGTTGAGCTTCTGCGCGGTCGACACGGCCTGGAAGTTCATGCCGAAGATGGCGGGAGTCCCGGGCGTGCCATTGCCGGCATGGTCATGGCCCTTGATCCAGTTGAGGACGGCTTGTACCTTGAAGCTGTCGTAGCGCTGGGTGTTGGTGTTGTCCTTGGTCCAGTCGTCACCCGGGCCGGCGGGCAGCGAGGGGTCGGTGACCGAGCTGTTGATTTCGGGGGCGAACAGATCGTCGATGCTCTGGCCGGACGGCCCGTTGAGGATCTCGTAGGCGGCGTGCTTGTCCGACCAGGCGGTGCGCAGGCCGTGCTTGTGCGCGATCTCGAAGATCGTGTTGACCTTGAGATACTGATGCGGGTAGACCGGCTGGCAGGTCTGCGCGGAGACCGGCAGCAAGGCCGGATCGATCAGGTCTTGCGGGCGCCCGGTCAGCTGGGAGATCCTGGAGAAATCCGAGTACAGGCCGGGGATGCCTTGTCCGCTGTCCAGCCGGTTCAGGTCTTTGGCGATCACTTCGGCGTAATACACTTCAGCGCCCGGCTTGGCGCTGCGGCAATTGGCCGCCGTGGTGCCGGCCGGCAGCAGGCTGCGGCTGTAGGCGTCGTCGTAGTAGATGCCGGTGGTCCTGGGGTTGCCGCCCGTGACCTGTCCGACCATGCCGGGGAATGAGTCCGAGGGGAAGGGCGTTTGCGCATTCCTGTAGGCGACGCCATGGCGGACCAGTTGCGCAAGGGTGGAAGCCGGATTGGCGTTGACGAACCAGTCCAGGTCGGCCTGATGCAGGCCATCGACCGAAACCAGCAGCACATGCTTGGCACGCGGCTGACGGGCGTCGTCGTCCGCGCGTGCGGACGTTGCCAGTCCGCACGACAGCGACAGCGCCACGGCCAGGGTAAGCCTTTTTGTTGCTCGCATGACATCTCCTCAATTGACTGCCACAGGGCAGCCGGGAGACGCTATCAATCGCCCATGTCCGATCGGTGTCAGCAAAAAGCCGGAGAAGTAACAAATTGTACTGAGCGCCTTGAGCCGCACATGCCGCCCCTGACTGCCGGGTATGGCGGATTCATCGGCAGGATGCCAATGGCGCTCCGGGAGCCGGCGTGGCCGGGCGTGGGCGTTCAGCTATGATGCGATTACGCCCGGCAAGACCATTCCACAGCACCACGCCATGACCCTGATCGACATCAAAGCCCTCCAGAATGCCGCCGCCGAATTCGGCGAAGCCCGCGCCTGGGGCAAGTACCACAGCCCCAAGAACCTCGCCATGGCGCTCAGCGTGGAAGTGGCCGAACTGGTCGAGATCTTCCAGTGGAAGACCGAGAGCGAAGCGCGCGAGATCATGTCCACGGATGAGCGCGAGCACGTGGAACAGGAACTGGCGGATATCGCCATCTACCTGGCGCAACTGCTGACCGCGCTGAATGTGGATCTGGACGCGGCGGTGAAGGCCAAGATGGCGATGAACGCGCTGAAGTATCCGGTGAGGACGGATGGCGGGAAGTGAGATATCGACGCGCCTGAGCCAGGCAGGGCAGGGGCGGCGCCCTTGCCAGCCCTCAGCCCTCAGCGCGCCGCTGCGCCCTTCTGCCCGCCAAGCCGCGGATTCGGATACTCGCATCCGACTTCAACCCGCCCCTTGTACTCGCGGGCCACGATCCACGCGCCGCCGGTGCTTTCCCGGGCCAGGCCACGCCCGGCCACGCCGCGCAGGCCGAGCTGGCTTGCCACGGCGTTGAGGTCGGTGGCATCGGTGATGCCGTAGGCGGTGTAGTTGCCAAGCTGGTAGTCGCCAAAGCGCATGTCCTGCGCCGCGAGGCCGGCGACGGTGACGGCCTTGGGCGCGCGCCATACGGCCGATGCGAAGCCGCTCAGTTCTTCATTCCTGTTCCAGCCGGGCAGCCCGGCTTCTTCCAGCGCGTCGACATAGGCGGCCACGCCGCTGGCTGCGCCCTTGCATTCGAGCAGGGCGGGCAAGGGCGGCATGGCCGCCGCATGGGCGGCTGCCGAGCCCGAAAGAATCAGCGCGGCAAAGGTAAGACGGAAGAAAGGCTTGTTCATATTCTTGTTGTGCATCGGGTGGTAACACGTTGGTGGCGGCGGGCACAAGCGCTCGCCGCCGGGTGGTGGAGCTACATGAAGGTGCGATGGACCCGTCCTAGCCTGCCCGGCCGCTCCTGGCGCGCCGCGGCATCTCCGAGTCCAGCACCAGCCGCCCGTTGATCTTGCCGTTCATGCGAGTGACATAGCGCGTGCACTCTTCCATGTGCGACAGCATCAGCGTGCGGACTTTTTCCGCATCCCGGTCTCGCGCGGCGGCCAGGATCTTCTTGTGGAACTTCACATTGGCCGCGCCGAATCGTTCGTGCTCGCAGGTTGGCGTGTCGTTGCCGAACACCACCAGGTGCCGGATCATCTCGTTGATCAGTTCGCAGCAAAAGCGCAGCATCGGGTTCGGGTTGGCGGCCGCCAGGATGTCGTGGAAGCTGAGATCTTCCTGCCGCTGGTTCAGCGGATCGATGGCGGCGGCGGAGGCCGGGTCGCATTGGTCGATGGTGCGCTCCAGCGCGGCAAAATCCTCTTCCGTCAGGTGTGGCACCGCGCCGGCGGCCAGTTCGGGCTCCAGCAGCTTGCGCGCCGTGTAGATATCGGCGATGCCGATGTCCTTGAAGAACAGGTAGTTCTGCATCAGCTGGAAGGTGCGGTCCAGCTGCACCTCCACGATGGTGCCGCCGCCCGAGGGGCCGGTGCTGACGCTGACCAGGCCCTGCACTTCGAGCGATTTGAGCGCCTCGCGGATCGTGCTTTTGCTGACCGAGAACATTTGCTGCAGGGCGATCTCGCGCGGCAGCTTGTCGCCGGGGCGCAGGTTCTTCTGCGTGATCAGGCGTTTCAGTTCCTCGGCGACCAGGTCGGCCCGCTTCTGCTTGCGAATCTCGATCGTCCTGGCGCCATCGCCTCGTAGCGGTGCCATGTTGTTTCCATCCCTTTGATTGCCGCGTGCCACTGGTCCGCGCTGAGCCCGATTCTACAGGCTGCGATGGTCGCGGGCGGCGCCGGCGCTCCCTGCCGCTGCCACTCCCTTGCTGCGTTTCCTCCTATTGACTTTGAAGGATACGCCTCCTACTATCGTCTCACCTATTTATCATGATAAATAGTATAAAAGGCTGGAGGATGTTCGCGCACCGGATGCGGGCGGCTACCAGTCATCCTGGGTGGCTATCCCCATCGAGAGGAGTGAGACATGAATCGTCGTAACCTGTTGAAGCTGGCGGCGCTGTCCGCCGTCCCCGCCGCGCTCGTGCAGGCCCGCTCCGCGCTGGCGGCCGCCGGCGATGCGATCGAACTTGGCTGTCCGGTGCCGATGTCGGGCCCCTTCGCCGCCAACGGCAAGTTTGCCGACCTGGGCATGAAGCTGGTGCTCGAGCAGTACGACAAGGTGCTGGGCAAGAGCCTGCGCTACAGCGTGCTCGATACGGAAGGCAAGCCGGCCACTGCCGTGCGCAAGATGCAGGAACTGGCGCAGAAAAACGCGGCCCGCTACTTCGCCGGCGGCATCCTGTCTTCGGAGTCGCTTGCCATGGGCAAGGAAGCGGAAAAGTTCGGCGGCGTTTTCGTCACCACCGCGGGCGCCGACGAGATCACCGGCAAGGACTGCAACCGCGCCACCTTCCGCTGGTCGGTGCCCACCTTCGGCGCCATCGAGCGCACCGTGCGGCCGTTGATCGACACCATGCCCAAGGCCAGGCGCTGGTACACCATCACGCCCCAGTATGTGTTCGGCGAGGGCCTGCTATCCGCGGCCAAGAGCGTCTTCAAGGAGAAGGGCATCGAGCACGTGGGCAACAGCTATCACGGGCTCAACGAGAAGGAGTTCAGCGGCTATCTGACCAATGCGCTGGCGGCCAAGCCGGATGTGCTGCTGATCCTGAACTTCGGCCAGCAGTCGTCCGACACGCTGCGCCAGGCGGCGAGCTTCGGCATGAAGAAGGACACCACGATCCTGGTGGCATGGGCGTCGGGGCTGGAGCAGTTCGAATCGCTGGGCGCGGAGTTGTGCGAAGGCGTGTACTTCGGCGCGCAATACTGGCACGGCGCCGATTCGCCGCTGAATCGCGAGCTGGTCAAGCGGGCGAACGCGCGCTTCAAGAGCAATCCGAACTACAGCCTGGCGGGTTCCTATATCTGCACCAAGATCATGCTGGACGGCATGCTCAAGGCGGGCACCACCGATCCCAAGGCAGTGGTGGCGGCCATCGAGGGCATGAAGTACGACGGCCTGACCGGACCGGAAGAGGTGCGCGCGGCCGATCACCAGGTCATCAAGGACTACTACCTGCTCAAGGGCAAGGCAAAGAGCCGCATGAAGGACAAGGACGATTATGCCGAGGTGATCAGCGCCGGCAAGTCCTTCCTGCCCGTCGACAAGACCCTGTGCAAGATGGCCTGACCAGCCGCCAGGAACCCGCAGGCCGCGCGCCCCGGCAACGGGGCGTGCCAGGCCCGTCCTTCCCGTCCAAGCTTCCCGCTCGAGCCTATGAACGTCTACCTGCTGCAGGTGGTCAACGGCGTCGGCATCGGCATGCTCTACTTCCTGCTGGCAGTGGGTTTGTCGATCATCTTCGGCCTGTTGCGCTTCGTCAATTTTGCCCACGGCGCCTTCTATGCCCTGGGCGCCTACCTGTGCTTCCAGGCCTTGCAGCTTGGCCTGAATTTCTGGGTCGCGCTGGTCGCCGCGCCGCTGCTGGTCGGCGCGTTCGCCTGGTTGACCGAGAAGCTCATGCTGCGCCACGTCTATGCGCTTGCACATGAGTTCCATATCCTGGTGACGGTCGGCCTGGCGATGGTCGCGCAGGAGCTGATCATCACCGGCTGGGGTCCGCTCGGGGTCAACGTGGCGCCGCCCGAGTCGCTCCAGGGCGTGGTGATGTGGGGCAGCTTCGTCTATCCGAAGTACCGCCTGTTCGTGATCGGTTTCACCGCGCTGCTGGCAGTGGGCCTGTGGTGGCTGCTCGAAGGCACGCGCCTGGGCAGCGCCGTGCGCGCGGGCAGCGAATCGACCGAGATGGTGTCGCTGCTCGGCATCAATATCTTCCGCCTGTTCAGCCTGATGTTCGCGCTGGGAGCGGCCACCGCGGCCATTGCCGGCGTGCTGGCGGCGCCGATCCGCGGGGCCGAGCCGTTCATGGGCGTG
>NZ_JARJLM010000125.1 GCF_029335485.1 Cupriavidus basilensis | reverse complement strand
CAGCCCCCGTCCTGTGGGCCCTTCGGGCTCTTCGACGAGAAGCGCGCTGCATCGTCTTCCCTCTCTCAAGCCCATCAAGCTCATCAAGCCGGCTCATCGACCCGGAGCGCCCCGGAGCGCACGGAGCAGAAGCGATGAGCGCTCCCCAACCCACGCGTGCCGATCTCATCGAGCGCATCCGCGCTTCGAGCAAGGATGCGGTGGTGCTTGCCGAAATGCAGCGCCTGGGCTTCTGGCCGCACGATGAAGCGCAGCCGCAGCCCGCCGCCGGGTTTATCGAGCATGAGGCGGCGCTCATGAAGGAACTGGCCACGCTGCAGGAATCGCTGCGGCTCAAGGGCGATCCGGAGACCGCGCTGCGGGCCATGCGCAAGGAGCGTCTGGATGCCGCACGTGCGCAGCGGGAGCAAAACGCCCGAGCGCGTGAACAGCGCCGCCACGAGCGGGCATTGCAATGGCATGCGGCACGGCAAACGCAAGTTGTCTATCTGGGGGCTGGCGCTTCGGCCGGCTTGCAACAACCGGCCAGCGCGGACCACGCACGCCTGGCCGGACATGGCCTGCCGGCGCTCTACAGTCCGCAGGCGCTGGCCCAGGCGATGGGAATCGATCTCGCCGAACTCAAATTCCTGAGCTATCACCGGGAGGTGGCACGCAGCACGCATTACCGGCGCTTCACGCTGCCCAAGAAGACCGGAGGCGAACGCCTCATCTCCGCACCCATGCCGCGCCTGAAGCGCGCCCAGTACTGGGTGCTGGAAAACATCCTCGCCAAGGTAGCGGCGCACCAGGCTGCGCACGGTTTCCTGCCCGCGCGCTCCATCGTCAGCAACGCGCAGCCGCACTGCGGGCAGGATGTCGTCATCAATCTCGACGTGAAGGACTTCTTTCCCAGCATTGCCTTCGGCCGTATCAAGGGGGTGTTCATGCATCTTGGCTACCCCGAGGCCGTTGCCACCGTGCTGGCGCTGCTGTGCAGCGAGAACCGCTGCGACGAGCTTCTGGTCGATGGCCAGCGCTATTTCGTCGGCGGCAAGGCACGGGAGCGCGTATTGCCACAAGGTGCGCCCACGAGCCCCATGCTCACCAACCTGCTGTGCCGCCGGCTCGACCGGCGCCTGGCGGGCGTGGCGCATGCGCTAGGCTTTGCCTATACGCGCTATGCGGACGATCTGAGCTTCTCCGCCTCGGGCGAGGCCTCGCAGCGTGTGGGGATGCTGCTGCGCCGAGTGCGATGGACGCTGCGCGAGGAAGGCTTCACACCGCATCCGGATAAAGAACGCGTGATGCGCAAGGGCGCGCGGCAGGAAGTGACCGGCGTGGTGGTCAATGACGGAGCCGGCGTGTCGCGCCGGAAACGGCGCGCGCTGCGCGCTGCGCTGCACCGCGCACAACGCAGCGGCGTGGAGCAGGCCACCTGGGAAGGGGAACCGGCAAGCCGCGATCGCCTGCTAGGCTATGCCCACTTCGTGCGCAATGTGAACGCGGCACAGGGACAAGCGCTGGTGGAAGCCGCACGGGCATTGCCCGTGGGGCCGGCAACGACAGCTTCGACCGCCGCCGCGGTCGGCTTCCGCTGGCTTTCCGCTCAGGGCAAGGCGCCGGAACGGGCTGCGGGCCCCTGGTGGACGCCGGCGCCGCGCCCCGAGCCTGCGCGCCAGCGTACCGATGGCGAGATGCGCGAGGAGCGTGCCGCGCGGCGGCGGGCAGCGGCCGAAGAGCGGCAACGCGCGGAGGCCGAAGCTTTGCCGGCCACACCCGGTGTCGAACGTCGCGCTGCCGATCCGGTTGGAGAGGGGGACGTCCAAACCGCCGCGGCGGATGACGCAGCAATGCCGCCATCGCGCATGCGCGGGATCTATTGGTTGCAAATGATCGTGGTATGGCTGACCGGCGCGGTCACGCGCAGCAACCTCGTCACCCTCGCCGGGCTGGTCTATCTGGTGGCGGCCTATTATCTGCGCCGCCAGCGCTGGAAGCCCTTTCTTGTCGTTCTGGCTGGCATTGCAAGCGTCTCCTACCTTCTGCGCGGAGACTGACGACACGCCTGTGATAGGGTCCCGGCGGTGCTTGCTGTCCGTGTGTGAACGCCATCACGGGCAGCGCCCATTGGGGAGCACGTGCCTTCCGCTGACACTGCCTGCCGGGAGTAGGGGACTCCCCGGGCTGGGCGCGTCCGCGATCGGGCTAGGTTTTGATGAGCCTAGCCTATACTCCTGCCGTCCAGCGACAGAGTTCTTGCGGCATTGATCCAGGGCCCAAGCGCCAATATAGGTCGAAGCGATTCAAAGCCGCTAACCTGCCCGCCAAGCAATATACAGTTATCTAAGCCAAGCACTCGCGGCGCCGTGCCATCGGCTCATCCATATCACGGGAGTTTTTGTGTACATACCAAAATACCATGCGATGCCTGACTGCCATGAAGCGCATGCATTAATAGATGCTTACCCCTTGGGTGCATGGGTCACCCCCACCGATGAGGGCCTTGTCGCCAATCACATTCCCTTTGTGCTGGATAGGTCTAGGGGCCAGTCCGGGACGCTCCTCGGCCACGTCTCGCGGGCCAATCGAGTGTGGGAGCAGCTTTCGGAATCAGCGCAGTCCGTCGTCATGTTTCAAGGTCCGCAGTCGTATATCACGCCGGGGTGGTATCCATCCAAGCTCGAAGACGGCAAGGTGGTTCCGACCTGGAACTACAGTGTCGTGCATGCACATGGCGTGGCTCGGGCCATCGACGATCGGGCTTGGCTGTACGAGATCCTGGTCCGGCTCACTGCGGTCAATGAGTCCTCACGGACCGCCCCATGGAAAGTCACGGATGCACCAGCGGATTACATTGACAAGATGATTCGCGCCGTGGTTGGTATCGAGATTCCGATTGATCGTCTTGTCGGCAAGTTGAAAGCCAGCCAGGATGAAACCATGCCGGACCGGCTGGGCACCGTCACCGGGCTGATGGCCGAGGGCACCGAAAACGCTACCAAGATGGCTTCTCTGGTGAGACTAGCGATTGATCATTGCGAAAAGATTTGAGTGCATGGAAATGTGTTTCCCAAGGGAAATGCTGATCAATGAGGTTTGCGCTTGATGTCGCACAAGCCAATGACCGGGATGTTCGCAATGCGAGCGAGATAGGCCGATTCAAGCCGGCTTCTCCGGCGCGCGCGGAGGCTCTGCCGGGATGGCGTGCGTACAGGCCCGCCAGCCGCTCGGCCAGAAACTGGCGCGACCAACGTGCGATAAAGCGCGAATCGCAACCGAGCCGCTGCATGATCGCCGACCACTCGCCGGCGGTGGCGCCAGAGGCGGCGAAGCAGGCCTCACGCTGCGCGTTCCATCGACACGGCGCCGCCACTGTTCTCATGCGCGCCGGGAAATGGAGGCGGCAACGCTTGATCATAATGTTCCTGCCTATGCCGCTGGTTCCTCGCTTGCCGCAGTGGCTTGCCCTGGCAGCAAGGCGCGCAGCGCGTCAGCCTTTGCGAGCATGTCGTCGTGAGCGGCCTTGACATCGCCATCCGCGCCCCAGTCCCCAAAGGGAGCATGTCCCCGGGCCAGGGCGCCGGCCTCTTGCTCCAGAAGCTCCGCGGCCTCCCGGATTGCCTTGTATCCGGGGGTATCGGTCTCAGCACTGTCAGGCATGGATCGGATCAGGTTCATCAGACTGCGCGGAGACCCGGGCCTTCCGGCCGGGGAGGGATAGCGCGCGACGCATAGCGTCGCCCCTGTGTCCGCTCTCCTTGGTAGAGTGGAGTGCGCTATGCATGAATAACCGTATCCGCCGCCACGCTGCAGGATCCATTCCGCAATAGCGGTGGAACGCGTCACAAGGGCGGGGCTCCCTGGAATTTGGCAGGGCCAAATGATGCCCTATATGTGCGTCGCCCGGATGTAGGAATTCTCTTGAAACTGATGAGAAATCTCTGTTCTTGTGGGTGAGCGCAGCTATGCCTACGCATGGGCGCTGCAAGAAGCAACTGCATTTGTCGCGTCAGTCGATGCGGCGCCTGGCGGCCACGGCAGGCAGCCTCAGCGCGCGGATTCCACGCCAGGCGCCAGGTACTTGTCTGCTTCTGGTCTCAGGATCGGCTTCAGCTCGCTGAACGGTATGTCCATTTGTGGTCCCAGGCATGCCCCCATCGCGTGACCGAATCCCGAAACACTAGGCTCCCGTACTCCAGGAGTGGCTACGCCCAAGCGGCTGCGGTAACTGCGCCCGTCGCGCGTGCCTTGCCAGGTGGCCACAGGGTGATCGAAGGTCGGCGGAGCGTCGTGCTTCGAGGCATCGCGATCGCCGTCCGGAAGGTCCGGTTGCGCAAGCGGTCCAGTTGCGGAACGCAAAGCGCCAGGGTCTCAATCAGCTTTTCAATGTCTTCCATGTTCCGCTGCCATTGCGAAGTGGTTGAAACGCGCCAGCGAGCGCGCAATCACCGCTCCTTGGTTTGGGGACTCAGTGCACAGGATGGTGCGCCGTTGTTTCCACGGCACGCACATCAGGGAGACTTTTAACCTGGATGGGGCGCAAACTGAATGAGAATCTTCCTGGAGTGTGCATGCGGATTTATCTGAGGCTCAATGGCTCGACGCTACTGAAGACCATGGGCGGATCCTGGCAGCGCGCTCAGGCCAGGCTTGCCGAAGATTCCCGGCCCGTGACCACGCGAACGCCATATACATGGACATGGCGTCGCATCCTGTCGTCATTCGTTGGCCCGTGGCTCGCGTACCAGCAGCGTGTCGCAAGGTAGCCAATCCAGCAGTTTGGCCGCCGTGCTGCCAAGCAGCAGGCTCATGATTGCGCCGCGGCCCTGGGTTCCCATCACTACCAGGTCGATGTCGTGCTGCCGGACATATTGGGTCAGGGCGGTTTCGACTGCGCCGCGTTCGATGACGGGGCGGACTTTGACATGGGCGGGGAGTCCGGTGGCCGCGAGGAAGGCACTACACTCGGCTCGCTGCTTGTCGAGGCCGATGGGGGAGCTGGGTATACCTTCGACGAGGCTGGAGGGTAGGCCTTTGACGAGGCTGGACATTGGCATGTCATCAGCGTGATAGAGGATAAGCTCCCGTCCCGGAAATAGCCGTGCCGCGGCTTGCAGGGCACGGCTGGACGACGCTGAGAAATCGCTCGCCACCACGATCCGCTGATACGATGCGTGCGCTCGATAGCGCACCACCAGCAAGGGTTGCGGCAGCGAGCGCGCCAGGCGCTCGACGGTCGAGCCGGCCAGGAAGCGCCCCGTGATTTCATTGCGCGAGACGCCGGTGACCACCATGCCAGCATGGGCGCCGATGGCCGTGGTCCGGATGGCGGCGGCCGCATCGTTGCTCCACGCGGTGTGCAATGTCGCGGGGACGTTCATCCCCGACAGATCACGGACGAGCTGTTGTCGCGCCAGGTGCAGGAGCGGTTCATCGCTGGCTCTGCCTCCGGCCCAGGCCAATGCCAGGTCGGCCGATGCGGCAGGCTCGAGCACTTTCAGCACGACCAGTTCGGCCCGCCACTCGCTGGCCAGTTGCGCGGCCCGGTCAAGCGCGCGATCGCAGCGCGCGCTGAAATCGGTGGCCAGCAAAAGCCGGTCCGGCGTGGTTCCTGCAAGATAGGTTTCAGTCATGGGGGTCTCTCCTTTTGGCGTGTTTGAGCAGCTCACATATGGGATAAACGAGAATGGGACAAGCGAGAAGCCAGGCCGGTACGGCGAATCAGGAATTTCTCCAACTCGGCCACGCAGAACACCAGCAGGCCGGCAGCCAAGACCTTGCCCCATTCCAATAGCGACAGGTCGGTCGAGTCAAAGATGGCCTGCATGATGGGCGCATGGGTGTAGGCGATTTGCAGCGGAAGACAGGCGGCAATGGCCAGCAGGATATAGCGGTTGCCAGTGAGCCCACCGCGACTGATTACCGGCGCGAGAATGAAGCGGCTGTTGAGCAGGTAGAACATTTCCGCCATGACAACCGCGTTGACAGCCATGGTGCGTGCCGACTCGATGCTGGTGCCACTGTCAAGCTCCCATAGGAAGAGGCCGAGCGCGCCCGTCATCATCAGGAAGGAAACCATCAGTACCCGCCAGACGAAAAAGCCTGACAGCAATGCCTCGCCTGGCGGGCGTGGCCGGCGGTTCATGACGTCGTGCTCCGCAGGCTCGAACGCCAACGCCAGGCCAAGCGTGCTGGATGTGACCATGTTGATCCACAGCACCTGGGCCGCCGTCAGAGGCAAAGCCAGCTCGAACAGGATCGCCGCGATCACCACCAGCGCCTCGCCGCCGTTGGTGGGCAACATGAACAGGATGAACTTCTTCAGGTTGTCATAGACCGCCCGGCCTTCACGCACCGCTGTGGCAATGGTTGCGAAGTTGTCATCGGCCAGCACCATGTCGGCGGCTTCCTTGGCTGCCTCGGTGCCTTTCATGCCCATCGCTACGCCGACATCGGCGCGTTTGAGCGCCGGAGCGTCGTTCACCCCGTCGCCGGTCATGGCCACCACCTGGCCGTCCGCCTGCAGTGCCTGGACCAGGCGCAGCTTGTGCTCAGGACTGGCCCGCGCGAAGATGTCCACCTCCATGGCCACGCGGCGCAATGCCGCATCGTCCATGATGGCCACTTCGGCGCCAGTGATGACGGGCTTGCCCACGCCGATCGAGAGTTGAGCACCGATGGCGCGCGCCGTTTCCGGGTGATCGCCGGTGATCATCTTCACGCGGATGCCGGCGCGATGGCATTCGCGCACCGCGCGCATGGCCTCTTCGCGTGGCGGATCGATGATGCCAACCAGCGCCAGCAGCGTGTATCCCGATTCCATGTCGGCGAACGTCAGCCGCTCGCCGGCCGGGGCGGACCGCTTGCATGCCACCGCCAGTAGCCGCAATCCCTGGGCCGCGGTGTCGGTGGCCATGCGGCGCCAATAATCGACATCGAGCGGGTCGTCGTCGTCGTGGTTCCATTGCTTGCCGCACATGTCGAGAATCCGCTCAGGCGCTCCCTTGACGAAAATCCACGGGTCGCCGCGATCGTCACGATGGTAGGTGGCCATAAAGCGGTGTTGCGACTCGAAGGGGATGGAATCGAGCCTTGGCCACAGCTTGTCGTCAAGGTGCTGGGTGCCCCCGAGCTTGCCGCCCAGTACGAGCAAAGCGCCCTCCGTGGGGTCGCCTTCCACTCGCCACAAGCCATCCTCTTCACGCAGGCGAGCATCGTTGCACAGTACGCCGGCGCGGATCGCCATGGCCAGCGCAGGGTAATGCCCGGGGTCGATGGCGTGCCCGCCGATGCTGCAATCGCCCACCGGGGCATAACCCACGCCGCCGATATCGAACACATGGCCGGCACATACCATGCGTTGGGCGGTCATTTCGTTGCGGGTCAGCGTTCCGGTCTTGTCGGAGCAGATCACCGTCACCGAACCCAGCGCTTCCACCGCCGGCAGGCGGCGGATGATGGCGTGATGCCGGGCCATGCGCTGGACGCCAAGTGCAAGGGTGACGGTCATGATCGCAGGTAGTCCCTCGGGGATCGCCGATGCGGCCAAGGCCACCACCATCATGAACATTTCCGCGGGCGCATGGCCTCGCCACCAGGAACCGAGCACGAAGGTCGCGGCGGAAACGCCGAGAATGGCCAGGGCCAGCATCCGGCCGAAACGATCCACCTGGCGCAGCAGGGGCGTGGCCAGGCTTTGAATGCCGGAGAGCATCTGGTTGATCTTGCCGAGTTCGGTGGCGGCGCCCGTCGTCACGACGATGCCGCTGGCTTGTCCATAGACCACCAGCGTACCCGAGTAGGCCATGCCGTAGCGGTCACCCAGCGGGGCGTCGGCGGGCACGGGCGCGGTGTTCTTTTCTACCGGCATGGATTCGCCGGTCAGCGCCGCTTCTTCGACACGCAATTCCTTGACCGCGACCAGGCGCAGGTCCGCCGGCACCCGGTCGCCGGATGCGAGCACGACCAGATCGCCGGGCACCAGCCCGGCGGCGTCGATCTCGCGGCGGGTGCCGCCGCGGATCACCGTGGCATGCGGCGACAACATGGCACGGATTGCATCGAGCGCGGATTCGGCCTTGCCCTCTTGTATGAAGCCGATGATGGCGTTGATCACCACCGCCGCGAACAGCACGCCCGTGTCGATCCAGTGCCCCAGGAAGGCTGTGATAATGGCAGCAGCGAGCATGACGTAAAGCAGGATGTTGTGGAACTGCGCCAGCAGACGCCGCAGCGGTCCACGCCGTTTCGGCGGGGTCAGCCGGTTTGGCCCAAACCGGGCCAGGCGGCGGCGGGACTCGTCTTCCTGCAAGCCGGCCATTCCGGTTTGCAATGCCCGCTCGATCTCTGCTTGAGACAGCGTATGCCATTGCGTGGGCAGCGAAGTTTCCGTGAGGTTTGAGGTCGGGCGATCTGTCATGGTTATCGGGCCTGCTCGTGTTCGTGTCTTGGAAGGAATGAAGGCGCCTGACGAGGTCGCCGTAGTCTTTCCGGCCAATATGCGTATTGCCCGGTCTGGCGCTCGCGATGCGTTGCCCGCAAGCCCTTGTGGAGCCGTGATCTGAAAGTATGATTCCTCATGCTCCCGGAGTTTCCCAGCGTGCGGGTCCTTCTTGATCCTGATCAGAATTCTCCGGATTTGGCCTCGACAGACTGCGCCGGTCCCCGCGATAATTCCTTGATGCCGAATTCCGCGGCCCGGCCACGAGCCGGCCAGCGCAGCCGTCGGGTCTTCGCGGGGGACCGACGAACGACACCGCTTTCAGGCCAGTCGTCGGCAATCGATCTCGCCCGCGGGAGCCATGCGTCCAGCGCCGGATCGTGCCCGGCGCGCGAATGCTCACCGTGTTGTCCGGCCATGCTGATCCGCGCCGATTGGTGCCAATCGCGGGTGGCTTCCTGTTCCGTTGCGCTGACGCCAGCCCACCACTACCGGATATCTCCGCCATGACCGACGAACTGATTCTCGTGTTGAACTGTGGCTCATCGAGCATCAAGTTTGCGCTGTTCGATGCGGGTGCCGATCCACTGCCGGTGCAAGCGGCCTGGAGCGGCAAGGTGCAGAACATCGGCGGACCGGCGCCGGAATTCAGCGAAAGCAGCGCCGCCCCGGTGCGAGTGCAACTGGATCCGGATCAGCCTTCCCATGCTGCGCTACAAATGATCCGCGAGCGTGTGAGAGCGCGTTTGGGAAAGCGCCGGATCGTGGGCGTTGCCCACCGCGTCGTGCACGGCGGCAGCAAGTATTCGGCGCCGGTGCGCGTGGATGCCGGCGTGCTGGCGGACCTTCGCAGCTACATCCCGCTGGCGCCGCTGCACCAGCCCTTTGCGCTGGATGCCATACAGGTGTTGCTTGCCGAACAGCCCGAACTGCCGCAGGTGGCCTGTTTCGACACGGCATTCCACCATACTTTGCCGAAGATCGAACAGCTGCTGCCGCTATCCCACGCGGCCTGGGACCGTGGGTTGCGCCGCTATGGTTTCCATGGCTTGTCGTATGCCTACATGGCCGAGGTTTTGGCCGAGCGCCATGGAGAGGCGGCGTGCGGTCGCACCATCGTCGCCCACCTGGGCAGCGGTGCCAGTCTGTGCGCGATGCAGGGCTTGGAGAGCGTCGCTACCACGATGGGTTTTTCGGCGCTGGACGGCCTGATGATGGGCACGCGCTGTGGCGCGCTCGACCCGGGAGCGGTGCTGTACCTGATGGAAATCGAGAAGCTCTCGCTGAAGCAGGTAGGGCACATGCTGTACCACGAATCAGGACTGCTGGGCCTATCGGGCATATCGCCCGAACCGCGCGTGCTGCTGGAACGCGAAGCTTCGGACGAGCGGGCGCGGGATGCCCTCGCGCTGTACGTGCGCCGCATTGTGCGTGAAATCGGCGCGCTGGTGGCGGTGCTGGGCGGGCTCGACTTGCTGGTGTTCACGGCGGGTATCGGTGAGAACAGCGTCGAAATCCGGCGCCGGGTCTGCGCAGGGCTCGGCTATCTCGGCTTGACCCTTGACGAGGTGGAAAATGGCCGGCACGCCTGCGTCATCTCGTCGGGCGACAGTCAGGTCACGGTGGGCGTCGAGGCGACCAACGAGGAATGGGTGGCGGCCAGGCAAGCGATCGCGGTGTGGCGCGGGTCGGTCTCGACGTGAGGCCCTCGACGCTCCCGCTGCGCCGGCCGATGCTGGCGTCTGGCGTATCGAGCGGGTGTGCGTCCTGCGTTTCAGGTCGGCCTTGGGGGGCGAGCAAGCACGGCTTGGCATGCTGCCGCCTATAATGCACGAGCATTCATTTCGCCGTCAGCCCAAAGAGATCTCATGGAAAGAAGACGCACATTAGCCATCCTTGCCGGATTAGCCATCATGATTGGCGGCTGCGGCAAACAGGTGGAGAGCACTGCGCCACAGAACAATGCTCGCCAGGAAGCGCCGATTTCGGTCGAATCGGTGGCGACGAACACAGCTGGATTCAGCGCCGGAAATCTTTTGAGCACCAGGAAGGTGTACGTCTTCTTTGATCCTCAATGCCCGCATTGCGGTGAGCTCTGGCGCGCATCCAAGCCTCTGTTTTCTACGGTGCACTTCATATGGATCCCGGTTGCGCTGCTGACTCCCGATCGCTCGGCAGAACAGGGGGCGGCACTGCTGGGAAGCAAGGACGCTATCAGCACGATGGACGCCCATGAGGCCTTGCTGGAATCCCGAAAAGGTGGCCTGGACGTTGCAAGCGGGGCGATTCCCGAGTCTGCGATGCGCCAGGTTGGCGTCAATACTGAGTTCTTTCGCCGCCTGAATCTGACCAGTGTTCCGTTCGTTGTGTTCCAGGGGAAATCTGGAGAAACCAAAGTCTTCGAAGGATCATTGACCACCCAGGCACTCGAATCGGAACTCGGCTTATGAGTGCCCGTCCATCGGGCAGCTGGCCATGGACTTCGCGGCTCGCATTGCTTCCACCTACGCAGTCGCCCATTGGTTCATGTGGCCTCCATGTGCCAAACCGGACGCCCCGAACGCCCTAACGCGACGGAAGCAGACTACCGGCTGAACCGGGGCGGCTGGTCGGCCGGCTGGAATCTGGGGAGTGCCATAAACCATTCAAAATCAATGGTTTATGAAAATTCAACCGCGCTTCTTGCCGGAATCGCGATGGTCGCGGCGAACCAGCATGCCGTTCAGCAGCGCATCGATGGCCTGCTCCGCGTGCCGCTCCGTCTGTTCGGCGGTCATCGGTCCGACGCCATAGACCCGCTTTGCCAGATGCGTGGCGGATTGAATGGCCGTGAGCATGCCGGTCATCATGATGCTGGCGTGTTCGCGCGGGTAGGGCTTCAGCAGCCCGGCCGCGTGGCAGTCGGCGATGAGCGCGTCGAGCTTGTCGTGAAACGGCTTCATGTAATTCTCCACCAGCCAGTCCAGCCTTGGACTGGCTTGCGCCACTTCCATGACGACCAGGGCGTGCGCTGCCGGATGACGGATATTGTTGACCGCGAAAACCCGCAGCGTGGCCCGCAGGCGGGTAAGCGGGTCGGCATCGTCGAGCGCCTCCGAGGCCAGCGTTGATGCCTTGAGAGGCTCCGTGTAAGCGCTTTCGACCACCGCGCGCCAGAGGCCTTCCTTGCCGCCAAAGTGGTAATTCAGCAGGGGTTGCTTCACGCCGGCACGGTTGGCGATCGACAGGACGGAGGCGCCGTCATACCCCTTCTGCCCGAACTCCATTTCGGCCGCCTCGATCAGCCGTTGCCGCCCCGATACCTCGGTGGACCGGGCGGCGCCCGCAGTTGTGGCTGATGCCTCGCCGGCGCGCTTGCGCGCGGGGGGCTTGGGGCGTCGGGGTTCGGTCATGCTCATGGTTGCCTTGGGCACGTTTCACTCACTGTGGCGGTCCCGCCATTCTCCCATACGCCGGAGTCCCGACCCGGGGTTACCCCACCCTGATGGCGGCCCCGCGCGCTATCCGCCGTGTTCGGCTTCCGGCGGCGTGGACTTATATAAGTATAAGTACCGATTTGAGTTTGACTTATACATGTATAAATTTGCATCCCGTGGCGTCGGATTGCGGCGGGTGGCGGCAAGCAATATTGGGAGTGTGTATGCGTGAGTTGGAAGTTCCGGTGTTGATCGTGGGGGCGGGTCCCGTTGGCATGCTGATGGCGGCGCTGCTGGCGGATCAGGGCATCGAATCGCTGCTGATCGAGCAGCGCGATGACCTGCATCTCGCGCCCCAGGCGCATGTCATCAACACCAGGACGCAGGAGATCCTGGCCAGCATCGGCGTCACGGACGAGGATCTGGCGGGTATCAGCACGCATTCCGCCCAGTCCCGCTTCGTGACCTGGCGGCGCAACCTGGCGGATGGAGACCTCGCACGCATCGAGATCAGCGGCGCCGGCTCTCTTGCCAGGATGGAAGCGGCCAGCAGCAAGCGGACGGCAAATATCCCGCAACACCATCTCGAGCGCCTGCTGTTCGCGCAGGTGGCGCGCCGCGTGCGCTGCCAGACGGCGTTCGGCCAGGTATGGCTGGACGCGGAGCAGAGCGAGCCGTGCGTTATCTCCTCGGTGATGGATGCCGCAAGCGGCGAGACGTACCGGGTGCGCAGCCAGTGGCTGATTGCCGCGGACGGCGCGGGCAGCCGCGTGCGCCGCAGCCAGGGGCTGCCGATGGTGGGAGAGACCAACCTGGCGCACCTCGTCACCATCAACTTCGAGGCGGATATCCGGCACCTGGTCAAGGACAGTCCGTCAATCCTCTTCTGGGTCTTGTCGGCCAAGGCGCCGGGCACCTTCATCGTGCACGATGCGGCGCGCTACTCGGTGTTCATGACGCCGTATTACCCGGCGTACGAGTCGCCGAAGGACTTTCCGCCGGAGCGGTGCGAGCGGATGCTTCGCGCCGCCCTTGGCGATCGCGATATGCCGCTGCGCATTACGTCGCTATCGAACTGGACGATGCAGGCGCACATCGCCGAGCCTTATCGCAAGGGCCTTACCTTTCTGGTCGGCGATGCCGCTCACCGCTTTCCGCCCACGGGCGGCCTCGGCCTGAACACGGGCGCCGCCGATGCGCACAACCTTGCGTG
>NZ_JARJLM010000124.1 GCF_029335485.1 Cupriavidus basilensis | reverse complement strand
GCCTTCTTCAAGACCACATAGAGCATGTCCTTCAACTGCAGCTTTTCCTTCTTCAGGGCTTCGATGGCGGCGCTGTCCGCCGGGGTGACGCCCGTTTCCATATTGGAGATCTGGTGATCCAGGTCGTTGTGACGCTGGAACAGTCGTGAGAAATGCGCGTCCTCCGTCTTGAGGCGGGAGATCAGGTCGCGGAATTCAGGGAACATCAGGGGCTCCAGAGTGGTGGCGAGGAAGGCCGGAGGGCCTTGGGAAGCTTCATTGTTCCACCGCCAGCCATGGCGGGCCTTGACCTGGGTCAGGCGGCGGCGGATCGCCGGCCCTGTTCGCTGGGCGCTACAGCAGCAAGACGGCTTCGACAGGCGCTATGCCACCACGGCTTACTACAACGCCACGCAATGGTTGCAGGGCCCGGGCCGGCGCGTGGAACTGAGCGTCAATTACCGCTTCTGACCGGCGGCGCTATCGAATATCGAAGGCTGCCCCCTATGCCCCCAAGCCTCGCCAGCGTGGCTCAGGCCGCGGCATCTTCCGGCGACGGCGCACGCGCCGCAACTGCCGGTGCGAAGCGGCGGTCCAGCAGCCAGACCATCGCCAGCGTGGCGCCCATCAGCGGGAATACCAGGCCCAGGAGCCCTAGCCCTGCGACCCACGCCCGCATCGGTGGAAGGTTGCGCGGGAATGACGGTGCCGCCAGCGCGCGCGCGGGCCGGCGCTTGAGCCACATGATGAGGCCCGTCACGGCGAGCGCCATCAGGCCCAGCGAGATGGCCGTGCAGGCGATCTGGTTGGCCAGGCCGAAATAGCGCCCCATGTGCAAGGAGGTGCCGTACGAAATGGCCTGGGCAACCGCGCCATAGTCGCCGTAGCGAATGTCCTTGAGGACCTTGCCGCTGTACTGGTCGATATGCAGCGTGCGTTCCATCCTGGGATCTGCGGGGAAACAGGACGCGGTGAAGACCCCGGTCGGGGATCCCGGCAGCACCAGCTGGCATCCGCTCGGGACGCCATTGGCGGCCACGATCCCGACGGCACGATCCAGGCTGATGGTGGCGGTGCCGGCAGCCGGCGCCGTGCCGCGCGGCACTTTGCTCAGGCCGACGGCCCAGGGGACTTCCACCAGCGGAAGCGAGTCCATGCGGGGCGCGCCCGGGGTCGAACGCACGCCCGCGTCTCCCCACGCGCCGGGCGGGTTGCCCAGCTGCGCTGCCGTGGCGAGCGCCTTGAACTGCTTGCCCCACGATGCGCTCCACGGCAAGCCCGACAAGATGAACGCCACGGCGCCGAGCGCCAGCCAGGCACCGGTCACCAGATGGATTTCCTTCCACCAGCCGCGCCCGCCGGCGGCGTTGCCGGCCAGGAAGGCGCCGGCGCCTTTCGCGCGCAGCCGCGGCCACCACATTGCAAGGCCGGTCGCGATCATCACCAGGGCCCAGCACGCTGCCAGTTCCATCAGCAGCTCGCCGGTCTTGCCCAGCAGCAGCGCGCGATGCAGCAGGCGCACCTGCTTCATCAGGCGGTCTTCCACGCTCAGGCTGCCAAGGTACTCGCCGGTGTATGGGTCCAGATAGAGGCTTTGGCTCTTGCCGGACGGCAGGCGAAAGACAAACTCGGCGCTGGCGCGCGGGTCCGGATCGAGGGTGTAGGTGGTGGCGGCCGAACCTTCTGGCGCCTGTGCCCAGGCACGGTCGAGCAGGTCCTGGGCAGGAAGTTTCGAGCCCGCCGGCGCCACGCGCAGCAACCGGGGATAGAGCAGCGGCTCGATCTGCGGCTGGAAGCAGTAGATCGTGCCGGTGATCGACAGCACGATCAGGAAGGGCATGACGAAGAGCCCGGCGTAGAAGTGCCATCGCCACAACATGCGATACGAAGCAGTGGCAGTGGCGGCTGCCGGGGACGGCTGGGCGGCGGCTTTGGGCATGGGGCTGGGCGAGACGACGACGCTGCGGTATTTCGAGGCGCTCAGCATACCGTGGCCCGCGCGGCGCCGGCCTGCGGCCAATGGACGCGCCGCCCTCCCACATCTCGCTCACATGGACGGCATGGTCGAGGCGAGCCTCGCGGCCATCAGCACGACCAGCGCCAGCAGCGTGGTCTCGGCACACAGGCTGCGCATCAACGGCTTGCGTACCCCTTCATCGCCACCCAGCAAGCGGGGCAGCGCATGCCAACGGTTCCAGGCGCCCAGGGCCGCTGCGCATCCCACCAGTATCAGCTTGGCGGCGAGCAGCTGCTCGTAAGTGCCAAACCTTCCCGCAGCGGCGTCCAGCAGCCGCCAGACGTTGAACAGGCCGCTGACGACCACGAGCGTGAGCGCCGTGGCAGCGACCTGGGACAGGCGCAGCATCAGGACAGCGGGCCAGGACGCCGGTGTCCCGGTCCAGCGCAGCAGCAACCGCCACGAGACCGCGACGCTGCCCGCCCAGGCACAGCCCGCGCCGATGTGGATGGCGTGGATGCATGCCGATGCGCTGAACATGCCGTGCTCGGCCGCATGGCCGGTGGCCGCCTTTGCGATCAGGAACAGCAGCAGGCCGGCAGCCGTCGCGCGACGCGGCCAGGCGCCCGGGCCGCCTGGTTTCGCGGCGGCGCGCATGAACGAGGCGGCGCCGGCAATGACCAGGCCAGCCGCGCCCAGCAACCACATGGCGCCGTTGTGCGTATGCAGGAGCACCAGCCAGACCGCGGGCAGGAGTTCGGCCGGCGGCGCGTCCGTCAATGCCAGCGACACCGCCGGAAGGTAGGCCACGAATGCGCCGGCAAGCAGGGCCAGGCAGCTGCGCGCCCATGCCGGCGCCGAGGCCGCGGGCCATGCCGGCGTCAACAGCCAGACGCCAAGCGACGCGCTCAGCGCAATCGATATGGCGCCGCTGAGCCACCAGCTCAATGTGTCCGCGACACCCGCCACTATTTCACCGTGAAGCGATAGCTGCCCTTGCTGCGGTGCCCATCGGTGGAAACCACGTTCCAGTCGACCTTGTAGCTGCCGGCGTCGAGCTTGCCCAGGGGCAATTGCAGGATCCTGGGTGCCGTTGCGTCGACGGTGGCCTTGCTTGCCGTGACGGGTTTGCCCGCGCCGTCAGTCACTTCGATCTTGCAGAGCGCGCCTTCCAGCGGCTCGGAGAACTCGAGCCGCACTTCCTGCGGCGCTGCCTGTGCCGAGTCCGCGGCAGGCGACTGCTTCTGCAGATGGGAGTGCGACCACGCGGTGGCGGCGTAAAGCAGGGCAATGGCGGCGGCACCGGCGCGGAGCATGTGGGTAAGGCGTTGATCTGGCATTGGGGTGGATGTCCTGGAGCGTTAGGTTCTCGGAGGCAGAAGAGATTGTATTCAGTCCTGGATTTTCCCTTGGAAGCGCGGGCGGCCTGCATGCGGCAAATGGCCGCTGGACAGGCCGCGGCCACCTTGCTCGCGCAGGTCGCGGAAAAAATGCGGCAAATTGCCACTCGGCAAGCACTTTCAATCGACTTATTCTGATCCCTGCCAAGCATAGCCGATCTTTTTTTAATGGCTTGCCTGGCAGAGAGATGTCCACCCAACGTCGGTCCCAACAGGAAGGAATCATCATGACGATCAAGATCAGCAAGAAGGAAGCCATTGAAGTGCGCGGGCGCAGCGGCGCCTGTTGCGGTTCCTGCTGCGCGGCGATTGGCGCATAAGCGCATTTCGCCCTTGAAGCGGATGGCCTGAGGCGGCTGTTGGCCCCGGGCCATCCGCACGCGATGGCGACGTGAGACAACGTGGGACGGCATGCATGAAGATAGGGTTCAATTTCTCCTTGGGGACGACTTACCCCCTGGTTACGCAACTGGTCCGGGAAAGGGAGATCGATTTCTGCGAAATCCTTATCGACAACTTTCTGCAGGTGCCGGCCGTGGAGCTTGCCGCTGCATTCGATTGCCCGGTGGCCTTCCACATCATGTTCTCGAAGTACATGGAGAGCGATCAGGCGGCGCTTGAAGACCTGGCGGCAAGGTTGCGCGAATACATCGATATCCTGCGGCCGCTGTACGTGTCGGACCATATCGCAGCATTCAGCCACCTGGGCCGCCAGCTTTATCATCTTGCCGAGGTCGACTACGCAGGGGCCTATCGGCAGATCCGCGAACGCACGCTGTGGTGGCAGGAACGGCTCGGGTGTCGCGTCCACCTGGAAAACTACCCGTCGATCATGGACGGCGGCCACGATGCCCCGGCATTCTTCGCGCGGTTGACGAAGGAGACCGGCTGTGGACTCCTGTTCGATATCTCAAATGCCGTATGCGCGCAGCGCAACTGCGGCTTGCCTCTCGATGCCTGGAGCCTCCTGGCTGCCGAGGCAAGGCATTTCCATATTGCCGGATTCACCGGCTCGATACTCTCCCCCAGGCTTGCCATCGACGCACACGATACCGACTTGGCGCCCGATACGCTGGCGTACCTTGAGCGCATCGGGCCTGCCCTGGCATTGCCGGGCCGGACCCTGACCTATGAACGCGACGGCAATATCGAATACGAGGCGATCGTCCGGGATCTGCACCGGCTGCGCACGGCGCTGGCGTGCCCCAAGCCCTCCCATGGCCATGCCGCCGTCAATGCAGACGCCAGTGAAGACCGCAATGCCAATGTCACCGCTTAACGATACCGATCTGCTCGAGGCCCTGGCCACGCCTGACCTCCAGAAGCGCTATCCACGCGATTCGAAGGCCTTCGTCAGGATCGACACCAGCCTGCGCGCCTACTGGCATACGCTGTTCGACGTGTGCCCGGCGTTGCTGGACCTGGCCGGTCCGGACGGACTGGCGATTTTTCGGCCGTTCATGGCATGGGCGGCATCGCGGCGCCTGTCCATGAACTGGGCGTTCTACATCTGGGCTTATCGGTGGCTTGACGGATCGGATTTCGCGGACAGCCTGCCCGACAGCCTCGCGGAATCGATGCTGGCCGCCTCGGCGGCCCGCTGGGCTACGGTGGACCGCGGACGCGCCGCGGGCATCGTGCTGGGCGATGCGAAGAGCCCCGGCCTGATCGCCGGATGGAAATGCAGGTCCGTCGACGGTGCGCGTTCGGTCGAGCGTATCGAGCTGGAAGCCCCGCTTGCGCCGCCGTGCGACCGCTTTGGTTTCTTCCTGGTGCCGGGCTTCGCGCTCGAGACGTTTCCCGGATGGTCGCCGATTCCGCTTTGACCCGGCGCCGGCGCCGTCGCGGCTAACGCCCGCCGGCCGCGCGCGCGCCACGTTCGGGCCACGGGTCCGAGAAGCGCTTGTCCTCGAGGAATTGCCTGTCCGTAAGGGATTGCAGGAACGCGACCATATCGTCGAGTTCCTGCGCCGTCAGCTCGAATCCCTCGATGAATTCACTGCGCAGCGGATTGGGCGGCCTGCCGTCGCGGGCGGCCTTGCCCCGCTTCGCATAGTGGTCCCTGATCACTTCCTGGAGCGTGGCGATCGATCCGTCGTGCATATAGGGCGCCGTGACCGCGACATTGCGCAGCGACGGCGAGCGCATCTTGCCCTCGTCGGCCGGATTGCCGGTGAACTCCCGGATGCCATGGTTGTCCGGCGGGTACAGGCCGTTGCCGTCAAGGTCGTACAGGCCGGTGTTGTGATAGCCGATTTCCGGGAAGGCCAGCCTCGCGTGCCGGTTATTGTCGGTGAAGTTGAATCCCCCATGGCAATGCGCGCACTCCATTCTCTCGCTGAAGAACAGCGTCTCGCCGCGCCTGGCGGCAGCGCTGATGGCGCCAGGCTCACCGCCATACTTGTATTGGTCGTAGGGCGAGTTGAAGGTGAGCAGCGTGCGCTCGAACGAAGCCAGCGCCCTGGCGATCGACGACAGGCTGACGGGGTCGGCCTGCCCGGGAAACGCAGCGGCAAACAAGGCGGGGTAGCGTGGTTCCGAGCGCAGCCGTTCGAGCATCAGCTGTTCCCGGCCGGCCATCCCCATCTCCAGCGGCGTTTCACCGAACAGGGGCACCAGGACCTGCATCTCGAGCCGGGTCAGGTTGGGGTTCGCCCAGGTCAGCACGGGGAAGTAGGCGACGTTGCCCAGGCTCATGGCATTGCGCACGCCCTGCGTGCCATGGACGCCGAGCGCCAGCTTGCGGCCATCGGTGAATCCCTTCGCCTGGAGATGGCAGCCCGCGCATGCGGTCGAGTCGTCCACGGACAGGCGGCGGTCATAGAAGAGGTGCCGGCCCAGTTCCACCTTGGCCGCGGACATCGGGTTGTCGGGCGGCACCACCGGCGGGGGGACCCAGGCCGGCAGCTTCCAATCGTATTGCGCCGCAGGCCCGGCGGCGCCTGTCAGGCAGGTCAGCGCGCAGAGCAGGGCGGAAAGCACTGGGTACTTCATTGGCTATCTCGCCTTGCCCGGCCGGAAGAAGCGCTGCCCGCCTGCCGCCTGATCCTGGAAGGCCAGCCCGAAGGCCGGCATGAGCCGGCGGCAATCCGCGTCGTCCGGGCCGGCCATGCAGCCGGGCGCCGAGCCCGGCGTGTTGATATCGATATTGGTGTCGCGCAGCAGGGCGGCAAGATCGATGATCACGTGCTGCGTATCGGGGTCGAATGTGTCGAAGCGGACGGTGACGCGGTTGGGCCGATGGCAGGCCGCAGGCGCGGCGGTCGCCGAGGGGGAAACGCACTCGCTGCTGCCGAGATGCACCGGGAAGCCGGCGGCGCGCTGGTGCGTTGGCGTGCTGCCGCCTTGCGCCTGCCCGCTTGTCGCCATGTCGATCTTGACGAACTTATAGCCTGCCTGCCAGCTCCAGAACATCGCCGTCAGGTTCAGCGGCGACGGCGCCAGGGTGGGGTCAGCATGGTTCAGCGCGGGTGGCACGCCGAGCGTGAACTGCAGGCCACGATAGACCCCAGGCGGAATGTGGCCCTCGATTCTGTCGTGCAAGCCGGGATTGCCATTGCGGCAGGGCCCCGTGCCGTTTTCGAAGTCGAGCAGGGCAACGTCCCTGTACTGCCAGCGGCCGTCCTGCCCGAGCGTGAGATTCACCGCTTGTCCGGCGGCATCGATCAGGGCAACCTCCGAGATATACAGCCGGAAATCGGAAGGGGTGATGCGCGATGCCGTCGTGCCGATGCCGTCGTAGCTGCGGCCGCACTCGAACGGCTCCTCTCCCACGCGTGCATCGAACTGTAGCGTGACCGGCCGGTTCGGCGCAGCCGGGATGCCACCGCCGCAACCCGACAGGGCGGCCGCCAGGAGGGCACCGCTTGCCCATGCGTATTTCATTGTCGTTCCCTTTCCCTTTAGAAGGAGGCGGTCAGCGCGATCTTGGCATTGCGGCCCACGTCGGCGACGCGTGCGATCGCATTGCCGGACTGGTAGGAGAAGTAGCGCTTGTCGAACAGGTTTTCTATGCCGAAGTCGACCTTGAGCATATGCTTCGCGGCAGGGGGGTACCAGGTCATGTACAGATTGTGGACGGCATATCCGGGCCGCCGGCGCAGCAGGGTGGAATCGTAGTCCTGCGCGGCCACGAACTGGCTGTTCCACTGCAGGGCAACCCGATACTGGGGCAAGGCCTGGCGAATACCGAGCACGAGCTTGTCGGGTGGTGAATAGAGGTATGCGCCCGTGCTGTCGTCCGTGGTCCTGACGCGGCTATAGGCGGCGCTCAGGTCCAGGTTGCCGACGCGGTACAGGCCCTCGATCTCCGCGCCGCGGCTCCTGGCATCGGTGACGTTCTGGTACTGCGTAATGGTGCCGGTGCCCGAGAACGGCATGCTGCGCGCATAAGTGCCGACCACCGTGCTCGAGATCAGGTCCTTCACCCGCGACGCGTAGACGGAGCCACGCAGGCGCACGCTGTCATTGCCGGCAAGAATGGCGTTGCGATGGAACGACGCGCCCAGCTCCAGCGTTCGCGCGGTTTCCGGCTTCAGGTTCGGGTTGGCGGCGAAGTTGAACAGGTAGTTCCTGCCGGAAAGGTTCTGGTATGCCTCGCTGATCGAGGGCGCACGGTAGGCTTCGCCATAGCTCGCGAACAGCGTCGCCTGGGGCACGGGCTGCCAGCTCAGCGCCAGCTTGGGCGAGACATGATGGTTCGAGGACTGGCCGGATGCGCCGGTATCGACGGCGGTCTCGAAACGGTCGCCCCGCAGGCTGGGGGTGAGCTTCCAGGCCTTGCCCAGGCTGATCTCGTCTTGCAGGAAAGCGCCGAACACCCTCTGCGTTCCATCGGGAATCACGGGGTTGGCAGCGCCCGCGCTGGCGGCGGATTGATGGTCGCGATAGTAATCGATACCGTACGTGACCCGCTGCCCGATGGTTTGCCCGCCGAAGCGAAGCGATTGCTGGAGGCTCGCGCCGGTGGTGTCGGTCACATTGGCCGTGGCCGGCAAGCCGGGGAACAAGGCATTGCGCTCGGCGCTCAGGCTGAGCCGCGTGTGATAGAGCGTGACGTCGAGATCCGGCTTGCCATCCTCGCCAGCCAGGGCGGCCTTCAGTACGGTCTGCTCCTGGTTGATGCGATTCATCTGGACCGGAATCGACGATGGCGTGCCGAGGCTGCTGTCAGCCTCAGGGTTGTTCGGACGGTAGCTGCCCGCCTGGTAGAACTGGTGGGACAGGTCGAAGCGCAGCCGCTTGCCGGGTTGCAGGCCCAGCTTGAACAGCCCGCTGCCGGCATGGCCGTCATTCGGCCGCAGGGTCGTGCCGCCGCCCTGGCGGATGCGGCCCGTCTCCGCATAGCCGAACGCCGCGATGGCGTCGACCATGCCTGCCTGGCCGTAGAATCGCGCGTTGTAGTGAGGCGAGCGGTCGGCCGACGCGTACGCCGTCCGCACGTCGGCGCCGGCGTGCTCGTCCGGCCCTAGCAGGTCGCGCGCGGTGAGGGTCCTGAACACCATGGCGCCGCCGATGCCGCCGCTGCCGTACAGGGTGGACGTCGATCCCCTGACCACTTCCGCCTGGCGAAGAAAGAACGGGTCGGCATACAGGGGAGACGCAATGCCGGGGGACGCATTCTGGCGGGCGCCGTCCACCAGCACGATGATCTCCTTGCCGGTAAAGCCGCGTATGCCGGGGATCTGGCCTTCCGGCCGCGGCCCACCGCCGAAATCCACATTGGGCAGTGTCTTCAGGACGTCCGATACCGAGTAGGCCTGCCTGTCCTCGAAGTCTTCGCGGGTGACGACGCTGATCGACGCAGGGGTCGACGACAGCGGGTTCTCCGTGCGCGTCGCGGAGACGACAACCGGGTCGAGCGTTGCCGCCGACGGCGCGAACGGCGCCGCCTGGGCGCCGGCGGCTGGCGTGTGGGTGCCTATGGCAGTGGTGATCGTGCAAGCCAGCACGGTGCGGACCGTCATCGTCTCTCCCTCTTTTTTATACCGGGGAAATATATAGAGATGGCGCTTTGTGTGGTATGCGGCATATGGCCGCGTACTTTTCGTGCACTGGCGAAGACTGGCGGAACGACGCTCCTGCCTGCGCGCCCTGTCGAACACCACGCTACCGGGCACGGCATCACCCCCGCGAAACGCGTTCCACGCGCCAACACGCCGGGCCACATCCACTTCTCATCGGATAGCCGCACCGCCTTCGTGACGCTGCACGACACGGGCGAAACAAGGATTCTGATGCGGTGGCCGGGCCTGGCCATGCCGTCAGTAGCCGTCAGTAGCTCAGGCGCAGACCAAGGCGGACCGTCCGGCCGGCGCCGGGTGCGATCCATACGCTGCTGTAGGAGCTTGCATAGTAGGTCTTGTCGAACAGGTTGTTGACGTTGAGCGTGACGCGCATGTTCTTGCTGTATTGCCAGTAGGCGAGCAGGTCGGCCAGCGTGTACGCGGGCAGCGAGAAACCGTTCTGCGCGTCGCCCGAGCGTTTGCCCACATACCGCACGCCGCCGCCGACGCCGTAACGCTGGCCGACGGGCGCCGCGTCTTCATAGACCGCCAGCACGCTGCCGCTGGTGCGGGGGATGTTGAGCAGGGGCGTGCCTGCCGCGAGCCGGCTGTCCCGGGTGATCTCGGCGTCGGTCAGGGCAAAGCTGCCGGAAACCCGCCAGTGCTTGCCCAACTGGCCGGACGCATCGAACTCGAGGCCGCGGCTGCGCGCCTCGCCGGCGGCCACCGAGTAGGACGTGTCGGCCGGGTCGGCGGTCAGCACGTTGCGCTTGCGGATCTCGAAGGCGCTCAGGGTGGCGCCGATGCGGCGGTCGTCGCTGTCGAACTTCAGGCCGGCTTCCACCGCCCGCCCGTGCTCGGGAGCGAACGCATGGCCGGCGGCGTCGCTGCCCGCGTTGGGCCGGAACGAGCGGCTGGCGTTGGCAAAGAGGGAGACATTGTTGCTGGCCAGGTAGGTGACGCCGATGCGCGGCGACACGGCGGTCTGGCGCTGGGACGTGGTGGTGCCGCGCAGGCGGTTGTCCAGCGACTGGTCGTAGGCATCGAAGCGCGCGCCCGCCAGCAGGCGCCAGCGCTCGCCAAGGCGCAACTGGTCCTGGGCGTAGAGTCCCAGGTTGGTCTGGCGCTCATAGGTGTCGGTATTGGGCAGCAGCGTCGGCGGCGTCTGGCCATAGACCGGGTTGTCGATGTCGATGGCATAGGGCGCGCTGGCGCTGGGGTTCCTGCGCAGTTGCGCCTGGGTGTTGCCGAAGCGGTAGGCGTCCACCCCCAGCAGCAGTTCGTGGCCGACCGGCCCCGTGGAAAACTTGCCCGTGACGTCCGCCTGCAGAGAAACGTCGTCCGACCGGTAGTCGCGATTGCGCCGCTGGCGCGTGAGCGTGCGATTGTCCGCGCCGAGGGCGCTCGCCTCGGTCGAGTATCCGGCCAGGCTGCCGCCCCGGTAAGCCACGGAGACCCGGCCCATCCAGTTCTCGGAGAACTGATGTTCCACGCCCAGGTGGTGGGACTGGCTATCGATGCGGACATCGCCGTCGCCGGGTTCGCCGAGGAAGCGCGAGCGAGGAATGGCGCCGGGCTTTCCGTTGACGGCGACCACGCCGCGGTCCAGCGGCGTGCCGAAGCGCTGGAATTCCGCCGCGTACTGCACGATGGTATCGGCGCCCAGGATCCAGGTGAACGACGGCGCGACCAGGTAGCGCCGGCTGTTGATGAAATCGCGCGTACTGCCGTCGTGATCGGCCACGGCGATCAGCCGGCCCGCGACGGTCTCGCCAAGGGCGCCGGTGACATCGGCCGCGACCCGGTAACGATCGCGGTTTCCTGTCTCCATCTCATAGGTCTGCGCAGGCTTGAACTGCGCTTGCCTGGTGACGATATTGATGCTGCCGCCGGGCTCGCTGCTGCCGTACAGCGACGAAGTGGGGCCTTTCAGGACTTCGATCCGCTCAATGGTGGCGGCGTCCCGCGGCGCGGTGAAGCCCCGGTTCGCGGCGAAGCCGTTGACCAGGTAGCCGGAGCCGGTGTTCTCGCTGCCGGTGAAGCCACGCATGGCGTAGTTGTCCCACAGGCCGCCGAAGTTGTTCTGGCGCGAGACGCCGCTGGCATAATCGAAGGTCTGGTCGAGCCGTGTGGCACCGATATCGTCGATCAGGGCCCGCGGCAGCACGCGCACGGCTTGCGGCACCTCGCGCAGCGGCGTATCGGTGCGGGTGGCGCCGGAAGCCTCGGGCGGATGGTAATGCGCCGGCGAGGCGGTCGTCACCGAAACCTCTTGCAGCACGTGGTCATCAGGATCCGCGGCATCCGCGAAAGGCGAAAACGCCAGCATGGCAGCGGCGGCGAAAGGCGTGAGAGGCTGCGGACGCAGCATGGATCGATCCTCGGAGATGGAATGTGAGCGGCGGGCGCCGTTGCGGGGGCCCGCCTGGTTTTGGTGGCGCCGGACGGGGCAGATTCGTCCGCGCACCTTATTGAGAATGAATTTTCATTAGCATTTTAGTTATGGAACGCATGACCCGTCAACGCGAAGCTGTGCTCGGCGCGTTATCCGATGCCGCCCGGCCCCTCAGCCCGGCCGAGATCCTTGCCGCGGCCCAGGGCGGCGTGCCGTCGCTGGGGCTCTCCACGGTCTACCGCAATATCCGGGCCTTGGTGGAGGAGGGCATGCTGAGCGCGGTGGAACTGCCCGGCCAGCCGGACCGGTACGAGGTGGTAGCCGTACCGGGTACCGTGGTTCACCGGCACTATTTCCAGTGCCTGTCATGCGACCGGGTGTTCCCGCTGGAGGGCTGCCCCGGGCACCTCGACGAGATCACGCCGCCGGGCTTTGTGGTGGAGCAGCATGAGCTGACGCTGCGGGGCCGGTGCGCTGCCTGCGCCAAGGCGGCAGGCAAGCGCGCGGCGCCGGCCGCCCGCGCAGGGGCCGCACGTCGCGCCGAGGGCTGACCGGCTGGCGTGCCGGTAGCCGGCTTTCCTGCGAGCGGGTTAGCCGGCTGCCTGCGTATTGAACCCTGGAAGCTGGTCTTGCCGTGTGCAAGGAGGCAAGGACGCCGCGCGGCCCGCTTCCGTCGTTCATCTGGCTTGTCGATGGCCCGGGTCGCCTTTTCTGGCGCGGCGCCGTCCACCGCATATCCTCATGCGGATAAATTCCTTCCGCTGCGGCCGGCAACCGGGCTAACGTGGCCAGCCTGGCCGCGTTTCCCGCGGCGCTTGCCGTCGCATGTCATGAATCACACGGATCGCGTGGTCCACTGGGTTCTCAGCAGCCTGGAACTCGAGACCACCCTGTTTCACATCGGGCAGTACTGCGGCACCTGGCGTGCCTCGGTAGCCGGACGCATGCGTGCCGGTTTTCACCTGGTACTGCACGGCGCGTGCTGGCTGCATCTGCCGGGCGAGCAGCGGCGCTCCTACCTGCAAGCCGGCGATGCGGTCTTCTTCCTGCGCGATGTGCCGCACTATCTCGGGCAGCATGACGACCCCCAGGCCTGCCTGCCGGTGGCCGGCATGCAGCCGCTGGACCTGTCGGTTGCCGATGCCACCGGGCTGGCGTGTGGCTTCTTCGATTTCCGTCCCGGCTTCAGCGAAGTACTGCTGGCGCCGTTCCCCGATTACCTGGTGCTGCCGGCGGGCACGGCAGCGCTGGGCGGCACCCGTGCCTTGTTCGACCTGATCCTGGCGGAGGCGCGGCGCGGTGATGCCGAGCCCTCGCCGCTGATCGCGCGCCTGGTCGACCTGCTTTTCTTCTACGTGGTGCGGCATCTGGCCGCGCGCGAGGATGTGGCGCAGGGCCTGTGGCCGCTACTGCGCAGCGCGGAGTTTTCCGGCCTGATGCTGGCGCTGATCCAGCATCCCGAGCGGCCGTGGTCGGTCGAAACCATGGCGGAACTCGTCCATATGTCGCGTGCCACTTTCAGCAAGCGTTTTACCGAAGCCTGCGGGCAGCCGCCGGCAGCCTTCCTGCTGTTGCTGCGCATGAAGATCGCCAGCCAATTGCTGGCCGGCCGGTGCAGCATCGCGCAGGCGGCGGAGCGTGTGGGCTACCGCTCCGAGGCGGCATTCGCGCGGGCCTTCAAGAAGGCCACCGGGGCGCAACCCGGCGCGTACCGCAGGCAGGGCCAGCGGGCGCCGGCCACCGGCGCGGCCTTCGCGCCGACCTAGGTGTGCCCGCGACCACGCGCCGCCAAAGCAGACGAAACAGCAGGAAATCGCGACATTCGCGCATGGCCGCGCACGCCGGCACGCCGCACAATCGGCTGGTGTTCAACGATCCTCCGATATGCCATGAGCCGCATCCCGCTCCAGACTGCCGACACCGCACCCGAAGCCAGCCGTCCCTTCGTGGCGCGCGCACTGGCGAACAACGGCTACCTGCCGAACCTGATCGCCGCGCTGTCGAATGCACCGGCCGCGCTGGAAGCGTACCTGACCGTCTCGGAGATCAACAGCCGCAGCTCGCTGACGCTGGCTGAGCGCGAGGTGGTCCAGATTACTGCGGCGGCTACGCACGGTTGCGGCTTCTGCGTCGCGGGCCACACCGCGATCGCGCTCAAGAAGGCGAAGCTCGACACCGGTATTGTGGACGCGCTGCGCGCCCAGGCCGCCTTGCCGGAAGCCCGGCTCGAAGCACTGGCCGCCTTTACGCGTGCGGTGATCCGCGACCGGGGCGCCGTGCCGCAGGCGGAATTCTCGGCTTTTGCCGAGGCCGGCTTCAACCCGGCCCAGGCGCTCGAGGTGGTGCTTGGCGTGAGCCTTGCCACGCTCTGCAACTTCGGCAACAACCTCGCCCAGTCGCCGCTGAACCCGGAGCTGGAAGCCTACCGCTGGACCCCCGGCGCCGCATGAAGCGGAACAGGAGCGCGCAATGACGCTGGACCCAACCCTGACGCAGTGGCTCGACACCCATGCCGACGCGCTGGACGGCGGCACCGCCGACCCGGCCGGCGTACTGCCGCGGCTGGCGCAGGCCGGTTTGTTCCGGCTCGGCGTGCCGCTGGCGGCCGGTGGCGCCGGCGGCAATACCTCCGATGCCATCGAGGCCATCGCCGCGGTGGCGGGGCACTCCCAGACCGCGGCCTTCGTCTTCTGGGGCCAGCGCGTCTTCATCGAGTATCTGCTGCAGAGCCCCAACCGCGCGCTTGCCGGGCGCTGGATGGGCGCGCTGCTGGATGGCGCGCTGGCCGGCGCCACCGGCCTGTCCAACGCCATGAAATTCCTGGGCGGCATCGAAGCGCTGCAGGTCAGCGTGCGCGACGCGGCCGGCGGGTGGAGGGTCGACGGCACCGTTCCCTGGGCCACCAACCTGCACCCGGCGGGCTTTGCGGTCGCGGTGGCGGCGGACAACCTTTCCTCCGGGCGGCCCGGCGTCTATGCGGTTCCGTCGACGTTGCCGGGGGTGACGCGCAGCGACGACCTCGACCTGATCGGCTTGCGCAGCAGCCACACCGCCTCGGTGCGCTTCGATGCGGCGGCGCTGGATGCCGGCTGGCTGCTGCACGAGGATGCGCACCAGTTCCTGCCGTGCGTGCGGCCAGCCTTCCTCGGCTTGCAGTGCGGCCTTGCCATCGGGCTCGCCCGGCGCGCAATCCTGGCGGCCCGCGGCCGTGCCGATGGGGCCCGGTCGGTGCTGGACGATGAACTCGACACGCTGTCGGCAGCGGTGGAGGCTGAAGCAAGGCGGGTGGCCGAGGGCGTGGATGGCGGCGAGTTCCTGGCCGCGCCGCGCGCGCTGTTCGGCATCCGCATCCGGCTGGTGGAACTGGCCATGGCTGCGGTACAGCTTGAACTGCAGGCGCGCGGCGGCGCGGCCTATCTGCATGCGCGCAACGGCGGCTTTGCGCGCCGCTGGCGCGAGGCTGCATTCCTGCCCATCGTCACGCCCAGCCTGGTGCAGTTGAAGACCGAACTGGCGCGCCAGGCACAGCGCGAGGCGGCATGAGCGGCGCGCTGCTCGAGGCCGAGGGCGTGTCGCTGGCATACGGCAGCGGCGCCGGCGCGCATACGGTGCTGCGCGGCGTGGACCTGCGGCTGGCGCCCGGTGAAGTGGTGTCGGTCATCGGCCCCAGCGGGGCCGGCAAGTCGAGTGTGCTGCGCCTGATGGCCGGCTTGCAACAGGCGACCAGCGGGGCAGTGCGCATCCGTGGCGAGATACTCGTGGCGCCGCATCCCCGTATTGCCGTGGCTTTCCAGGACGCGAGCCTGCTGCCGTGGCTGTCGGTGGAGCACAACGTCGGCTTTGGCCTTGGCTTCCGCCGCCAGCCCGCGATCGGACGGAGCGAACGCCAGCGCCGTGTGGCGCAAACGCTGGAAGCGGTGGGTCTGGGCCACGCGCGCCAGCTGTACCCCGCACAGCTCTCCGGCGGCATGGCGCAGCGCGTGGCCCTGGCCCGCTGCCTGGCACGCCAGCCGCAGGCCCTGCTGCTGGACGAGCCGTTCGGCGCGCTCGACGAGATCACGCGTGGCGACATGCAGGCGCTATTGCTCAGGATCGTGCGCGACTTTGGCCCGGCCACCTTGCTGATCACGCACGATATCGACGAAGCCCTGCTGCTGTCGGACCGCGTGGTGCTGCTCGGGGGCATGCCCGGCGAGCCGGCCCGCGTGACGCGCGAGTGGCGCATCGCGCTGCCGCATCCGCGCGCGTCGCTGGTGGACGCCCTTGGCGCCCTGCGCGTGGATATCGTGCGGCACCTGCGCCGGCTGCTGCGGCCGGACGAGCGCGAGGGCGGGCCTGCGCCGCAAGCACCGCAAGCCCTGCAACCGATCCCTGTTTGATTTGTTCGACCTGTTTGACCTGTGATCAAGACGAGGTAATCCATGTGCCAGGTACCGATGTCCCGGCGCGAGCTGCTCAAGCTCTCGGCGCTGTTTACCACTGGCGGCGCGCTGCCCCTGCTCAATGCCCTGAACGCGCGCGCCGCCAGCGAGCCGGATGCCCCGGTGCGCATCGGCTACCTGCCGATCACCGACGCCACGCCGCTGCTGGTGGCGCACCATCATGGCTATTTCGACCAGGAAGGCGTCAAGGCGGAGAAGCCGACCCTGCTGCGCAGCTGGGCGCAACTGGTGGAGGCTTTTATCTCCGGCCAGGTCAACGTGGTGCACCTGCTGTCGCCGATGACGGTGTGGGCGCGCTTCGGCAGCCAGGTGCCGGCCAAGGTGGTGGCCTGGAACCATGTGGGCGGGTCGGGGCTGACGGTGGCGCCGCAGGTTGCCACGCTGCGCGATCTCGGCGGCAAGACGGTGGCGATTCCGTTCTGGTATTCCATCCACAATGTGGTGCTGCAAACGCTGCTGAAGAAGGACGGCCTGGTGCCGGTGGCGAAGAAGACCGGCACCCTGGCGGCGAACGAAGTCGGCCTGGTGGTGATGGCGCCGTCCGACATGCCGCCGGCGCTGGCTGCGCGCCAGATCGAAGGCTATATCGTGGCCGAGCCGTTCAACGCGGCGGCCGAGACGCTGAAGATCGGCAAGATCCTGCGTTTCACCGGCGATGTCTGGCGCAATCACGCCTGCTGTGTGGTGTTCATGCACCAGCAGGACCTGGATCGGCGGCCGGCGTGGTCGCAGAAGGTGGTCAACGCGATCGTCAGGGCGCAGCGCTGGACGCAGGACAACCGCGCCGAGGCCGCAGCCTTGCTGTCGAAGGACGGCCCCAACCGCTACACGCCGCACACGCTCGACGCCCTGCGCAAAGTGCTGGCGCCGGACGCGGGCGACCACGGCCGCTATCTCGCCAGCGGCGCCATCCGCCACGCGGGCTGGAACGACCAGCGCATCGACTTCCAGCCGTATCCGTATCCCAGCTATACGGAAGAACTGGTGCGCCGCCTGAAGGGCACGCTGATCGAGGGCAATAGCAGTTTTCTCGCCGCGCTCGATCCGCAGCGCGCGGCGCGCGAACTGGTCGACGACCGTTTCGTGCGGCGCAGCCTGGCGCAAGTGGGTGGCCTGAAGGCGTTCGGCTTTGCCGACGGCTTCACGCGGCAGGAGGAGATCGCGGCGTGATGCGGGCACCGAGTGGCGGCAATGGCGGCAATGCGGCCCGCCTGTGGCCGGGCATCGGCGGGCTGGCGGCGCTGGTGGCGCTGTGGTGGCTGGCTACCGGAGCCGGCCAGGCCGAAGGGCTGGCGGCGCGCTTCGCGCCGTCGGCCACGCTGGCCAGCGCGGCCGGACTGCTGCGTCATCCCGACCTGTGGCTGCACCTGGGCGTCAGCCTGCGGCGCGTGCTGCTGGGGCTCGCGATTGCGCTGCTGGCGGGCGTGCCGCTGGGCCTGCTGGTGGGTGGCGTCAGGGCGGTGGACGCCGCGGTATCGCCCGCCTTCCAGTTCCTGCGCATGATCTCGCCGCTGTCCTGGATGCCGGTGGTAGTGATGGTGCTCGGGGTGGGCGACCGCCCGGTGCTCTTCCTGTTGGCCTTTGCCGGGCTCTGGCCGATCCTGCTCAACACCGCCGCCGGCGTGCGCCAGCTCGATCCGCGCTGGATCCTGCTGGCCAGGAGCCTTGCCGCCACCCGCGCCGAGTTATTGATGCGAGTGGTGCTGCCGGGCGTGGTGGGCAGCGTGCTGACGGGGCTGCGCCTGTCGATCGGCATCGTCTGGATCGTGCTGGTGCCGGCGGAAATGCTCGGGGTCAACGCGGGCCTGGGCTATTTCATCCTCGATACGCGCGACCGGCTGGCCTACTCGGAGCTGCTGGCCACGGTGCTGGTCATCGGCCTGCTCGGCTTCGCCCTCGATACGCTGGCGCGCTGGCTGCATCGCTGGTGGGTGCCGTCGTAGGGGCGCAGCCACCAGCGCGCGATGCTAGTCGTCCAGTTTCGGCAGCATCTTGGCCGGATTCAGCAGGTTCTTCGGGTCAAGCGCGCGCTTCACCTGCCACATCAGCTCCAGCTCCACCGGCGACTTGTAGCGCTTCAGGTCGTCGCGCTTGGCGACGCCGATGCCATGCTCGGCGGAGATCGAGCCATGCGCCGCATGCGCCAGCGAATCCACTGCCTCGGAGATCCGCACATACCACTGCCCCAGGAAATCCGCCGCGCTGCGGTCCTTGGGGCGCAGCGGGTTGAAGTGCACGTTGCCGTCGCCCATATGGCCGTAGATCACCATGCGCGCCGCGGGCTCCAGCGCCAGCACCTTGGCCGAGGCGTCGCCAATAAATGCGGCGATGCGCGACAGCGGCACCGAGACGTCGCACTTGATGCTGCCGCCGGTGCGGGTCTGCGCATCCGAGATTTCCTCGCGGATCCGCCAGAAGCTCTGCGCGTCGGCCACGCTGGCGGCCACTGCCGCGTCCAGCACCAGCGCCTGTTCCAAGCCGGCTTCCAGGATCTCCATCAGCGTGGCGTTGAGGCTTTCGCTGCTGCCGCCCGAGGTCAGCTCGATCAGCACCATCCAGTCGTGCCGCGCGGGCAGCGGCGAGGCCACGTCGCCCAGGTATTCGAGCACCAGCTCCAGCGCGCCCGCCGAGATCAGCTCGAATGCGGTGACCGCCTGGCCGCCATGCTGCTTGGCGACGCCCAGCAGGCGCACGGCGGCTTCCGGGCTTTGGACCGCCACGAAGGCCACCGCGCTGGCGCGCGGTTGCGGCATCAGCTTGAGCACGGCGGCCGTGATGATGCCGAGCGTGCCTTCGGAGCCGACAAACAGTTGCTTGAGGTCGTAGCCGGTATTGTCCTTGCGCAGGCCGCGCAGGGAGGAGTAGATGCGGCCGTCCGGCAGCACGGCTTCGATACCCAGCACCAGGTCGCGCATATTGCCGTAGCGCAGCACCGCGGTGCCGCCGGCGTTGGTGGCCAGGTTGCCGCCGATCTGGCAGGAGCCTTCGGAACCGATGCGCAACGGGAACAGGCGCTGCTCCTGCTCGGCGGCGGTGCGCGCGGCGTTCAGCGTGACGCCGGCCTGCACGGTCATGGTGTCGTTGATGGTGTCCACCGCCAGCACCCGGTTCATGCGGCCCAGGCTCAGCAGCACCGCGGTGCCGCTATCGTCGGGCACAGCGCCGCCCATCAGCGAAGTATTGCCGCCCTGGGGCACTACCGGCACATCATGGGCGTGGCACCAGGCCATGACCTGGCTGACCTGTTCGGTGGACGATGGCATGACAACCACCTGGGCCTTGCCGCGGTAGATGCGGCGGTAGTCCGTGACATAGGATTCGGTGTCGGCATCGCCGCTCAGGCAGGCGCCCGCGCCCACGATGGCTTGCATGGCTGCCAGCGTGGCGCTGGCAGCGGCGGTGGGGATGGTGGGGGATTCGGTCGGCATATCGGCTTGCTTTGTGATGGGTGGCGGCAATGGGCGCGCGGGCGTCAGTACGCGGCGCAAGGCCCGGTGGCGGCGGGGGCGGCGCCGGTGGCGATGAAGTCCGCCGCCAGACGGCGCGCCGCGCCGGCATAGACCAGCACATCCACGCCGGTGGCCACGAAGGTGCAGCCCAGTTCCAGGTAGCGGCGCGCCAGCTTGGGGTCGGAGGTCAGCGTACCGGCCGCCTTGCCGCTGGCGACGATGGTG
>NZ_JARJLM010000123.1 GCF_029335485.1 Cupriavidus basilensis | reverse complement strand
GCCTGAGCCTCAGGACCAGAGACGCTCCACCACCCAGCCCGCGGTCACGCAGATCGCAAGCCAGGCGCCAAGGCATCCGGCAATAAAACGGTAAGTCATAGTCAATTTCCGCAACAAACGCTCGGGGGACAAGCGAATCAAGCCGGAATTATACATCCATCCGCGAATGTATGTTTGACCGGACCCAACCCAGGGCACGGCGCGTCAGGCCACCGTGGCGTACTCCAGTGTCTTCGGTGTCGTCACGATCACTTCCGGGCGCTCCCCTACCACCACGGTATCGTCCAGGCGGAAGCCGCCCAGCCCGTAGACATAGATGCCAGGCTCGGCCGAGTAGACTTCGCCCGGCAGCAGTGCCCGCGTATTGAAAGCCATGTCTTCCGGATACTCATGCAGCATCAGACCGACCGCGTGTCCGGTACGGTGGAAGATATATTCGCCCAGGCCGGCGCGCTCGATCACCGCCTGCGCGGCCGCATCCATATCGCACACGCGGCGGCCGGTCACCGCGGCGGCCACGGCGGCATCGGTGGCCTCGGCGGCGACCTGGTAGCAGCGGGCCTGGCGCTCGTCCGGCCGGCCGCAGAACCACGTCCGTTCGTTCTCCACGTAGTAGCCGTTCAGCCGCGGCAGGATCAGGTTGACGACCGTGTCGCCGGCGGCGATGCGCGCACCGCACGCGGCGCCGTCGCCATGCGGCGAAGCCGAGGCCGGCCCGGTCAGCGTCCAGCACTTGAGGATGTCGAAATCCTCGCCGGGAAAGCGGCGCGCCGCCTCCTCGACCATCAGCGCCGACATGGCATGGTCGAGCTCCTGCACCAGGCGGCCCGGGCGGATGTTCTCGCGATAGCGGTCCTGCACCCAGTCGGTCAGCGCGCCCAGTTCACGCATCACCTGCAGTTCCTCCGCATGCTTGACCCAGCGCATGCCGCGCATCTCGCCCAGCGCCGGGCGCAGCGTGAGCTCCGGCAGGTAGCGCTGCGCCGCCGCCAGGATCGGATGGGGCAGGTCCACGGCGATGCGCGAGCCCGCCAGTCCGTGCGCAGCCAGCAGCGAGGCCACCACTTCAGGCAACTGCGGCGCCAGCGCCAGCCGCTGCGAAACGCGCGGATGTTCGGCGTAGTAGGTCACGTCGCGCAGCCACACCTTGTCCTTCTCGGTGCACAGGCGCATGTGGTTGGTGGACAGTTCGTTCATCACCGCGAAGGGCTCGCCGTTGCGCGGCACGAACACGAACACCGGCCGCTCCCACGGCCAGACATCGAGCTGGAAGTTGGTGGCGAACTGGAAAAAGTCAGGCGTGCCGAAAACCAGCGCGTCGACGCGCAGGCGATCCATCAGCCTGTGCATCATGGCGAGGCGATAGTCGCGTACGGCCGTGGTGATCTGGGGCATGAAAGTCTCCTTGTTCCCGTGTGGGATGTCGTTGAAGAATGCTGCGGCGAATCTTGCGGCGAGCCGCGCGCCTGCGGCACCTGCGGCAGCGCCTGCAACACCGCCTATAGCGCGATACCGAGCTTGCGGATCAGCGGCCCCCAGGTCTGCGCATCGCGCCGCATATAGCGCTCCACCTCGGCCGGGGGCCCCTTGATGGGGTCGAGGAACTGGTAGCCAAGCTTGTCCTTGAACGCCGGCTCGTCCATGGCGGCATTGATATCCGCGTTGATCTTCTGCACCAGCGCCTGCGGGGTGCCCGCCTTCGCCACGATGGCGTACCAGCCCGGCACCGCCACGTCGTAGCCGAGTTCCTTGAAAGTGGGCACATCCGGCAGCGCGGCAAGCCGCCGCTCGCCGGTCACCGCCAGCGGCACCAGTTTCTTGCCGGCGATATAGGGCTGCACGCCCGCCACCACATTCATCATCGCGGGGGTCTCGCCCGACATCAGGCTGGTCGAGCCACCGGCGCCGTTGAACGGCACATGCATCAGCTTGATGCCGGCACGCTCGGCTACCAGTTCCATGGCCAGGTGCGTCGAATTGCCGATACCGCCGGAGGCATAGCTGATCGCCCCGGGCCGAGCCTTGGCCATGCGCACGAACTCGGCGAAACTGCCCGCATGCAGCGATGGCGCGACCACCAGCACGAAGGGCGAGTTCGCCAGCATGGCCACGCCCGCGAGGTCACGCTGGGGAACATACGGCAGCGCGGGATAGAGAAAGGGATTGAAGGCCAGGTTGGAGACGCCGGCAAAGAACAGCGTGTGGCCATCCGCAGGTTGCTGCAACACATGGCTGATCGCCAGCACGCCGTTGGCGCCGGGCTTGTTTTCCACCACGACGCTGCCGCCCCAGCGCTTGCCCAGCGCCTCGGCCAGCGCCCTCGCCAGCACATCGTTGCCGGTGCCGCCTGCCTGCGGCACCACCAGCCGCACGGGGCGCTGCGGCCAGGCCTGCGCCTGGGCCAGGCCCGTGCATGACAATCCAGCCGCGACCAGCGCGGCACCCAACAGCAGCTTGCGTCTCTCCACCTCGATCTCCTTTCACGGCCCGGAAACGGCACCTGTCCGCCAGTGCTTCCGGTTTACTGTACCACGTGGTACATCAAAAGCAAGATACGGATGAAACGCAGCGTTTGCGGTCTTGCAGACCGGAGAAAATCCGGCGCGATCGTGAAACGGAGAAGGCAGCGCCGGTCGCGGCGCCGCGCGGGATTCAGGCTTCGGGGTCGGGGTTCCCGTCCTGCGCCCTGGGGGCGTTGAGCATGCGGGCGAAGTATTTGAGCGCGGCGGTGGTGCCCTTGCGATCGCCCGTCGTGACCAGGTCAAGCAGCAGTCCACGCACCGTGGCCACCTCGATGCGCGCCCGCAGCCTGGCTTCGCCCGTGCTCAAGCCCAGCTGCTTGTGAAAGCGCTCGGTCAGCGCGCCGGTCCAGCTGCCGATGACATCGTCCAGGAAGATGTGAAAGCGCTCGCGATCCCGGATGGCACGGCCATAGATCTCGAACAGCAACTGGATGATGGGCAGGTAGTTGTCCGCCGAATAGCGCGCCCAGGCCACCTCCAACGCCCGGGCGGGATCGGTTTCGGTGGCGGCCAGGCTGGCGCGCGCATCCAGCTCGGCATGGCGGATGCGACGCAGCACCGCCTCCCAGAACTGGTCGGCCGAGCCGAAATAGTAGATCAGCATGCGATGGCTGGTACCGACCGCTTCGGCGATATGGCGCAGCGACAGGTCGCCGATGCCATGCTCCATCACGTGATTCACGGCACTGTCGAGCAGCTGGATGGCCTGGTCGCTGGTAGCGCGGCTTTCCGCAAGGGTTTCGGTGGCGGCAGTGGGCTTGCGGGGCGGCATGGGCAGGACGGAACGCGTTCGGTTGGCACGGGTGCGAAGACAGCGAGTGTAAGCCAGCCCGCTTCGCCATGCATCCGTGCCGCGCCAAAATGCCGCCGCAGTTGCCGCCCTGCCTCAGGCGCCGGCCAGCAGGAAAGGCAAAGTCTCCTCCAGCAGCAGTTCCGGCATTTCCTCGGCGATATAGTGCCCGCACGGCAGGCTCTTGCCGCTCGCGCGGCGCGCCACCTTGCGCCACTCTTCCAGCGGCGCGAAACAGCGGCCCACCGCACCTTGCTCGCCCCATAGCGCGAGCATGTCGCACTCGACCTTGCGCCCAGCGGCCAGGTCGGCGCGATCGTGCTCGAGGTCGATCGAAGCGCTGGCGCGGTAATCCTCGCACAAGCCATGCGCCGCGCCCGGCAGGCTGAGGCAACGCAGGTACTCCGCCATCGCGGCCTCGGTGAAAGGCGCCAGGCCGGCGCTGCGGCTGCCCATGGTGCTGCGCAGGTAGAGCGCCGGGTCGGCCTCGATCAGCGTCTCCGGAAACGGCGCTGGCCGGATCAGGAAGAACCAGTGGTAGTACGCCAGCGCGAACTGCAGGCTGGTCTGCTCGTACATCGCCAGCGTAGGCGCGATATCCAGCGTGACCAGCCGCCGTACGGCATCCGGATGATCCAGCGCCATGCGGTGGGCCACGCGCGCGCCGCGGTCGTGCGCCATCACCAGGAAACGCGCGAAGCCCAGCGCGCGCATGGCCGCCACCTGGTCCCGCGCCATGCTGCGCTTGCTGTAGTTGGCATGGTCCGGCAGCCCCGCGGGCTTGCCGCTATCGCCGTAGCCGCGCAGGTCGGTGGCGACCACCGTGAAATGCCGCGCCAGCGCGGCGGCCACCTTGTGCCAGATCACATGCGTCTGCGGATGGCCGTGCAGCAGCAGCAAAGCGGGGCCCTGCCCGCCAACCACCGCATGGATCTCGACGTCGCCGCAAGGCATGCGGTGCTGCGTAAAACCTTCAAACACGTTGTCTCCTTGTCTTCTCAGGCAGCGGCCAGCCGCGCCATGGTCTTGGCGGCGACGTCCTGCAGCCAGGGCTGTTCCCGGTGATGCCGCTGCGCGAACGCCGCGATCCGCGCCTGCTGCGATAGCGTCGCGCCGATCATGTCCAGTCCCTGGCGGAACAGCTTGCGATGGCGCTCGGCCAGCGTGAAGACGGTATGGAAAGCGCCCGCCCTTACCGTCATCGCATCGAGATCGAGCTCGATGCGCACCGGCGCCTCGCCCGACACTTCGGCCATCAGGGCATCGACCTCCGCCTGCGGCAGCATCACCAGCAGCAGGCGGTTGTTGATGGCGTTGGAATAGAAGATCTCGCCAAAGCTCGGCGCGATGACCGCGCGGATGCCGGCCTGCTGCAGCCCCCACACGGCATGCTCGCGGCTCGAGCCGCAGCCGAAGTTCGGGCCGGCCACCAGCACGCCGGCGCCCCGGTAGCGCGGCTGGTTGAGCACGAAGCCGGGGCGCGGCTCGCCCTGCGCGTCGAAGCGCATATCGTAGAACAGGCCACGGTCCAGTCCCGCCTTGTCGATGATGCGCAGGAACTGCTTGGGCATGATCTGGTCGGTGTCGAGATTGCCGATGGGCAGGGGTGCGCCAAGGGCGGCGATCAAGCCGGAATCACGGTCAGGCATCGGCTTGCTCCAGGCGGCGTACATCGGTAATGCAGCCGGTCAGCGCCGCGGCGGCGGCCATGGCGGGACTCATCAGGTGGGTGCGCCCGGCGCGTCCCTGGCGTCCCTCGAAATTGCGGTTGGTGGTGGAGGCGCAGCGCTCGCCCGGGGCGAGCATATCGTCGTTCATGGCCAGGCACATCGAGCAGCCCGGCTTGCGCCATTCGAAGCCGGCCTCCTGCAGCACCCGCGCGATGCCCTCGTCCTCGGCCTGCCGGCGCACCGCGCCGGAGCCCGGCACCACCATCGCGCGCACGCCCCCGGCCACCTTGCGCCCACGCACGATGGCGGCCACCGCACGCAGGTCTTCGATGCGGCCATTGGTGCAGGAGCCGATGAACACGCGTTGCACCGGCAACCCTTCGAGCGTGGCGCCCGCTTGCAGGCCGATATAGTCGAGCGCCTTGACGGCGGCGGCGCGCGCCACGTCGTCCACGGCATCGGCGGGCAGCGGCACGCGCGCGTCGATGGGGATGGCCTGGTCAGGGCTGGTGCCCCAGCTCACATACGGCGCCACCACGCCGGCATCGAACACCAGCTCGCTGTCGAACCGCGCGTGCGGATCGGAACGCAACTGCTGCCAGCACGCCAGCGCGCGTTCGCGCATCGGCGCATCGATATCGGCGGCCCGCGCCAGCACGTAGCCGATGGCCGCCGCATCCGGCGCGATCAGCGCGCCGCGCGCACCGGCTTCCACGGTCATATTGCACAGGGTCATGCGCGCTTCGATGGACAGCGCATCGATGGCCGGGCCCGCGAACTCCACCACGTAGCCGCGTGCGCCCTGCGCGCCGATGCGGCTGATGATATGCAGGATCAGATCCTTGGCGGTAGCGCCGCGCGGCAGCACGCCGTCCACGCGGACGCGCATGGCCTTCGCCACGCGGTACACCAGCGTCTGCGTGGCCAGCACATGCTCCACCTCCGACGTGCCGATGCCGAAGCCGAGCGCGCCCAGCGCGCCGTAAGTGGTGGTATGGCTGTCGCCGCACAGCACCACCATGCCCGGCCGGATCATGCCGTGTTCGGGCGCGATCACATGCTCGATACCCTGCAGCGCATCGTCGGTATCGAACAGCGCAATGCCGTGCCTTTCGCAGTTGCGTTTCAGGTTGCGCGCCTGCAGCGCCGAGGCCGGATCCTGGATGCGGCGCGGGTGCTCGGCATGGGTGGGGATGACATGGTCCACCACCGCCACCTGCTGGCCCGGCGCGGGCACGCCACGGCCCTGCGCGGCCAGCCCGGCGAAGGCCTGGGGGCTGGTGTATTCGTTCATCAGGTGCAGATCCGCATAGAGCAGCACGTGGTCGGCATCGAGCGCGGCCACGGTGTGCGAATCCACCAGCTTGCGGTAAAGGGTAAGGCCTGGCATGGGACAGCCTGCATGAAGATGGAAGGAGAGAAGGTGAGTCGGAACGTGGCTGGGGAGGATCGCCATGAAGACTCGCGCGTCGTGCCTCCAGACGCGATGGCTGGCAGTTTAACCATTGAATCCATCGCTATAATTTCATTGTCGGACTTTCATTCATTCTTTTTATTCACGAATCATTCCGTGAATCCGATCGCTTCCAGGGGCATCGCAACGTGGACACCTTCTCCGACCTCGCCTTCTTCGTCACGCTGGTCAAGCGCGGCAGCCTGGTGGGCGCGGCGCAGCAGTTCGGCATCACGCCCTCCGCCGCCAGCAAGCGGCTGACGGCGCTGGAGGCACGCCTCGGCGTGCGCCTGCTCAACCGCACCACGCGCCGCCTGAGCGTGACCCAGGAGGGTGAGGCCTACCTGGCGCAGGGCGCGCGCATCCTGGCCGAACTGGAAGAACTGGAACAGGGACTGGCCGGCAGCCGGGTGGCGCCGCGCGGCCTGCTGCGGGTCAACGCCACGCTGGGCTTTGGCCGGCGCCATGTGGCGCCCGCGGTGGGTGCGTTCCTGCTGGCCTGCCCGGAGGTGGAAGTGCAGCTCGAACTCACCGACCGGCCGCTCAACCTGGCGCAAGCCGGCTTCGATGTCGGCATCCGCGTGGGCGACCTGCCCGACGCCCGCCTCGCCGCCCGGCCCATCGCGCACAACCGCCGCCTGCTGTGCGCGGCGCCACGCTACCTGGCCAGCCACGGCGAGCCGGCTTCGCCGCGCGAACTGCAGCAGCACCGCTGCATCGTGCTCCGGGAAAGCGACGCCACCTATGGCACCTGGCACCTGCGCTCGGCCAGCCGCCAGGAAACCGTGAAGGTGCGCGGGCCGGCCAGCACCAACGATGGCGAAGCGGCACTCGGCTGGGCCCTGCAGGGCCACGGCATCCTGATGCGTTCGGAATGGGAGGTCGCGCCGATGCTCAGGTCCGGACGGCTGCGCCAGGTCTTGCCCGACTGGTCAACGCCGCCGGCCGACGTGTTCGCGGTGTTTCTCACGCGCGACCACCTCACCGCCAAGGTGCGCGCCTTCGTCGATTTCCTGGCAGAGCGCTTCGCGGCGCACCGTGTGCCGGACGCGCCTTATAGCGGTTGGTAGCAACGCTTGGCGCGGCGGCGGCGCACCGGCTGGCCGGGCAGCATACTAAGCCAGGCCGCGCCGTGCGGCCGCCACCGCAGCCGTGCGCGTTTCCACGCCGAGCTTCTCGTAGATGTGCTCGAGGTGCTTGTTGACCGTGCGCGGGCTCATGCCGAGTATCTCCGCCACGTCGCGATTGGTCTTGCCGCGTGCCACCCATACCATCACTTCCGCCTCTCGCGGCGTCAGTTCCGCCGGCGCCGCACCGTCACCCGCCGCTGCCTGCGCGGCCAGCTCCACCACGGTCACGCCCGCCGTCACGCCAGTCAGCCGACGCAGCCGTAAGCCGCCCAGCCGCAAGTCCTGCGTGCCCGGGTCCTCCTGCAGCGCCTGCAGCGCGCCCGCCAGCGGCGGCGCCAGCGTCCCGCCCGGCGGCACCGCCGCCCAGCCGTGTGCCTGCAGCAAGGCCGCTGCGCTGGCATTCATCCACATCAGCTGCCCGCCCGCGCTGGCCGCCAGCATGGCCACCGCGCTGCCCAGCACGGCCTCGCGTGCGCTGCGCGCCAGACGTGCCTTGGCGGCGTGCGAGCGCACTCGCGCCACCACCTCGGCAACCGCCACCGGCTTGGTCACGTAGTCGCACCCGCCCACCTCGAAGCCGCGCACGATGTGCCCGGTCTCGCCCAGCCCGGTCATGAAGATCACCGGCAGGTCCGCATGGCGGTCCACCATCGCCGCGCAGGTAGCGAAGCCGTCCATGCCCGGCATGTCCACATCGAGCAGCACCGCGTCGGGCTCGAAGAATGCCAGCGCAGCGAGCGCGGCGTCGCCGCTGTGTGCGGCATGCACCGCCATGGCCTCGCCGCCGAGTGCTCGGGCCAGGAAGCCGCGCGCATCGGCGTTGTCGTCCACCACCAGCACGCGGGTCTGCAGATCAGGAGCGGGAGTCATGGAGCGCCTCGCCGAGAGAGTGTGTCAATGCGGCACCGTCCGTGCGGGCCAGCACCAGCATGCGTGCCGCCCAGGCCGAGGCGGCGTCGGTGCCGTCGGCCAGCTCGGCCAGTTGCGCCTCGAGCGCGCGCTGTCGGCCAGTGGCGCCAAGCAGCAGCAGTTCACGCAGCAGTTCCGGCGCGGGCGCGCCATGGGCATCGATAACAGCGCCATCCATCGCCGTCATGGTGGCTGCGCCCGTCTGCACCTGCGCATCTTCGCGCGGTGCGGCGCCCGCCAGCGCGCGCCACGCATGGGCACTTCGCCTTCATCAGCAAGCCGGTGCGCGAGGCGGAACTGATCGAGGTGGTG
>NZ_JARJLM010000122.1 GCF_029335485.1 Cupriavidus basilensis | reverse complement strand
CAGGTCGGCCTGTCCGCTGGTGTGCTTGCTCATGCTGGAGGGATACCTGTTTTTGATAGGGGATGCGGAAGGTGCGGCGCGCGCAGCGTCAGGCGCGGCCGGTGGCGGCAAGCCGGTAGCCGCGTGCGGCCTTGCTCAGGTCGGACGGCGTGAGCGGCGCGATGTGCTGCAGGCGCCGTGCCAGCGCGCGCAGCGCTGCCTCGGCCTGTTCCTGCGCAGCTGCCTTGCCGGCGCCGCCGGGCAGCCATTCCAGTTCCAGTTCCTGGATTGCCTCACGCGCCGCCGTGGCCGGCGCGGAGATCGTGCCGACGTCGAGCGCGGCCTCGATGCTGACGCCATCCTGTTCGATCAGCCAGGTACGGCGCGCGAAATCGGTGCGGAACACCGGCGCCAGGGTGGCGGCCAGCGGCGCCAGCAGGGCGCGGGCTTCGGGCGGGAAGGCATCGAGCTCGATGGCCTCGGCCGCCACCTCGGTTTCCCACTCGTGGCGGGCGGCCAGGCCGGCCTGGCTCCTGCCGGCGGTTTTCAACGTCTGCAGCCATTGCTCGCCGCGGCGGCGCAGCCGCAGGGCGGCGCGGGCACCGGCCAGGTCGCGCGCGGGCGTGTCGAGGTAGACATTGAGCAGCGTGTGCTCGCCCTGCGCCCGCCCCTGCGCGTCCAGCCAGGCCGCGAGCGCCGGCATGGCGCCGTCCGGCACCGCCAGCTTGAGTTCGATTTCCTGGGCCATGTTGTTTTGCGGTTCCCGATCAGGCAAACAGGCGCGCCAGCTCGACACCGGGGTCGGGCGCGCGCATGAAGGCTTCGCCCACCAGGAAGGCGTGCACATTGGCGTCGCGCATGCGCTGCACGTCGTCCGGGCCGAGGATGCCGGATTCAGTCACCACCAGGCGCTCGTCCGGGATGCGCGGCAGCAGGTCCAGCGTGTTGTCGAGCGTGACCTCGAAGGTGCGCAGGTTGCGGTTGTTCACGCCCAGCAGCGGCGTCTTCAGGCGCAGCGCGGCGTCGAGTTCGTCGCCGCCGTGCACTTCCACCAGCACGTCCATGCCAAGCTCATGGGCGCAGGCTTCCAGCTCCGCCATCAGGCCGTGGTCGAGCGCGGACACGATCAGCAGGATGGCGTCGGCGCCCCAGCTGCGGGCTTCATAGACCTGGTAGAGGTCGATCATGAAGTCCTTGCGCAGGGCCGGCAGCGGGCAGGCGCCGCGGGCGCGCTTGAGGAAATCGGCGTGGCCCTGGAAGAAGTTCACATCGGTCAGCACGGACAGGCAGGCCGCACCATGGCTGGCGTAGCTCTCGGCAATCGCCTCCGGCACGAAATTCTCGCGCAGCACGCCCTTGGAGGGCGAGGCCTTCTTGACCTCGGCGATCACCCCGGCGTGGCCGGCGGCGATCTTCTCGCGCAGCGCGCGCTCAAAGCCGCGCGGCGCCAGCCCCGGCTCGCTGCGCAGGCTCTCGGCCTCGGCCCGCAGGCTGGGCAGGTCGCGCTTCTTGCGCGCGGCGTTCACTTCATCGGCCTTGACGGCCAGGATCTTCTGCAGGATATCGGACATGCGGTAATTCTCTCGCTCGGCTGGTTGGCTCGGGACGGGCTCGAAGGACGGCGCCGGCTTACTTGAACTGCTGCGTGGCGCGCACGAACTGGTCGAGCTTCTCGCGCGCCGCGCCGCTGGCGATGGCTTCGCGGGCGCGGCGGATACCGTCCTCGACCGAGCTGGCCACGTTGGCCGCGTACAGTGCGGTGCCGGCATTCAGCGTGACGATCTCGCGCGGGGTGCCGGGCACGTCGGTGAGCGCTTCCAGCAGCATTTCCTTGGATTCGGTCGCATCGGCCACCTTCAGCCCGCGATTGGAGATCATCTGCAGGCCGAAGTCCTCGGGATGGATCTCGTACTCGCGCACCTCGCCGTCCTTCAGTTCGCCCACCAGCGTGGCCGCGCCCAGCGAGACTTCGTCCATGCCGTCCTTGCCGTAGACCACCAGCGCATGCTTGGCGCCCAGGCGCTGCATCACGCGCACCTGGATGCCGACCAGGTCGGGGTGGAACACGCCCATCAGGATATTGGGCGCATCGGCCGGGTTGGTCAGCGGGCCCAGGATATTGAAGATGGTGCGCACGCCCATTTCCTTGCGGATCGGCGCCACGTTCTTCATGGCCGGGTGATGGGTGGGCGCGAACATGAAGCCGATGCCGGTCTGTTCGATGCACTCGCCGACCTGCTCCGGCGTCAGCATGATGTTGACGCCCAGTGCTTCCAGCACGTCGGCGCTGCCCGACTTGGAGCTGACGCCGCGGTTGCCGTGCTTGGCGATGCGCGCGCCGGCGGCGGAGGCGACGAACATCGACGCCGTGGAAATATTGAAGGTGTGCGAGCCGTCGCCGCCGGTGCCGACGATGTCGACGAAGTTCTCGCGGTCCTTGACCGGCACCTTGTTGGCGAACTCGCGCATGACCTGCGCCGCCGCCGAGATCTCGCCGATGGTTTCCTTCTTCACGCGCAGGCCGGTCAGGATGGCCGCGGCCATCACCGGCGACATCTGCCCCTGCATGATCTGCCGCATCAGGTGCAGCATCTCGTCATGGAAGATCTCGCGGTGTTCGATGCAGCGGGTGAGGGCTTCCTGGGGCGTGATGGACATGGCGGTCTCGGTCGTGTCGTGGGGGTGCGCGGGTGCGTTGGGCGTATCGAGCAGTCTCATCGCGGCGCCTTGATGAAGTTGGCCAGCAGCGCATGGCCATGCTCGGACAGGATGGACTCGGGGTGGAACTGCACCCCTTCAATGGCGAGCGTCTTGTGGCGCACACCCATGATTTCACCATCCGGCGTCCAGGCCGTCACTTCCAGGCAATCCGGCAAGGTCTCGCGCTCGATCGCCAGGGAATGATAGCGCGTCACGTCGAAATGCTTGGGCAGGCCGGCGAAGACGCCCTCCTGCGTGGTCTCGATGCGGCTCACCTTGCCGTGCATGACCTGCTTGGCGCGGATCACCTTGCCGCCGAAGGCCTCGCCGATGGCCTGGTGGCCCAGGCAGACGCCCAGCAGCGGGATCTTGCCGGCGAAGTGCTGCAGCACGGCCACCGAAATGCCGGCTTCCTTCGGGCTGCACGGGCCGGGCGAGACGCAGATGTGATCGGGCCCCAGCGCCTCGATCTCTTCCAGCGTGATCTCGTCGTTGCGGTAGGTGCGCACGTCGGCGCCGAGTTCGCCGAAGTATTGGACGAGGTTGTAGGTAAACGAATCGTAGTTGTCGATCATCAGCAGCATGGCGGTTCCCCTGTTCCTTTTACCTTGACCTTCAGATGTCCGAATCCAGGCCGTCCTGGACCTGCTCGGCGGCGCGGATCACGGCGCGCGCCTTGGCTTCGGTTTCCCTCCATTCGGCTTCGGGGTCCGAGTCGGCAACGATGCCGGCGGCGGCCTGCACATAGAGGTTGCCGTCCTTGACGATGCCGGTGCGGATCGCGATCGCCAGGTCCATCTCGCCGCCAAAGGACAGGTAGCCCACCGCGCCGCCGTAGATACCGCGCTTGCGCGGTTCCAGCTCGTCGATGATCTCCATGGCATGCACCTTGGGCGCGCCCGACAGCGTGCCGGCCGGGAAGGTGGCGCGCAGCACGTCGAGGTTGCTCATGCCGGGCTTGAGCGTGCCTTCCACCGAACTGACGATGTGCTGCACATGGGAGTATTTCTCGATCACCATCTGGTCGGTGACCTTGACCGAGCCGGTCTCGGCGATGCGGCCGATATCGTTGCGCGCCAGGTCGATCAGCATCACGTGCTCGGCGATTTCCTTGGGGTCGTTGAGCAGTTCGGTGGCGAGCTGCGCGTCCTTCTCCGGCGTGTTGCCGCGCGGACGGGTACCGGCCAGCGGGCGGATGGTGACGATATGGTCCTCGCGCTGGTCGCCGTTGCTGCCGACCCGGCGGGTTTCCTGCCGCACCAGGATCTCCGGCGAGGCGCCCACGATCTGAAAGTCGCCGAAGTTGTAGAAGTACATATAGGGCGACGGGTTCAGCGAGCGCAGCGCGCGGTACAGCGACAGCGGCGAGTCGCGGTACGGCTTGACCAGGCGCTGGCCGATCTGCACCTGCATCATGTCGCCCGCCATGATGTATTCCTTGGCCTTGTGCACGGCGGTGAGGTAGTCGGCCTTGTCGAATTCGCGGTAGACGTCGGTCTGCACCGAGGGGGTGGTGACCGGCACGTCCACCGGCTGGCGCAGCTTCATGCGCAGCTCGCGCAGGCGCTGGCGGGCGCGGGCGTAGGCCTCGGGCGTGGTCGGGTCGGCGTAGACGATCAGGTAGAGCTTGCCGGACAGGTTGTCGATCACCGCCAGCTCTTCGCACAGCAGCAACTGGATGTCGGGCAGGTTCAGATCGTCGGGTTTTTGCGTGTTGGCGAGCTTTTTCTCGATATAGCGCACCGCGTCGTAGCCGAAATAGCCGGCCAGGCCGCCGCAGAACCGCGGCAGGCCGGGGCGCAGCGCCACCTTGAAGCGCTTTTCGAAGTCGGCGATGAAGTCCAGCGGGTTGCCCTCGTGGGTTTCCACCACGCGGCCGTCGGTCACCACTTCGGTGCGCATGCCGGAGGCGCGCAGCAGGGTGCGGGCGTGCAGGCCGATAAAGGAGTAGCGGCCGAAGCGTTCGCCGCCCACCACGGATTCCAGCAAGAAGGTATTGACCCCGCGCGTTTGCGATTGCGCCAGCTTGAGATACAGCGAAAGCGGCGTTTCCAGGTCGGCGAAGGCCTCGGCGATCAGCGGGATGCGGTTGTAGCCCTGCTCGGCCAGCGATTTGAATTCCAGTTCGGTCATGTCGATCCTCTTGTGCCGCGGCGCCTGTATTTCAGTATGGCGCACGCCGCTATGTCGGCAACTTGGGGCTGGAAGGTCGTCAGACCCGCCCCGGAGAGACCATGGCGCGGACGAGTGTCCACGCACGGCCGGGGTGGGCGTGCAGCGCGTTCGGGGGACACCGGCGCAAGGCTGGGATGTCGGGCGGCTGGAAAATCAGTGAAGGTCCGGCAACCTGCCGGTCTGGCCGGCCCCATCCTGGTACAGACGCATCGCGGGGAATGCGGGAAGGGGGCGGTCAGGAGACTCGCGAACGCACTTTACGCCTGTTGGGAGGCGCGCCAGCGACGCCAGGGCCAGGCCTGCCGATCACTGCCAGAAGAGATGCGTTTGCGGTTCAGAAACATGAAATCGTGTTCAGCGATTTATGGTTTGGATGTTTGGCGATGCCGACTGCCGCTTACATGCGGTTCGGCGGCTTTCCGGCCGCCGGGTCATGCCCGATGTGCTGCAAAAAGCGCTGCAACCTGGACAATGGAATCGACTATACCATCGGCGTCGACGCCTTGTACAGGATTGCCGTGGTTGTAGCCATAGGGCACAAGCAGCACCCCCATGCCGGCCGCGCGGGCAGCCTGCGCGTCGTTTTCCGAGTCGCCGATCGCGGCCATTTCGGCCGGCTCCAGCCGGAACGCCTCGGCCACCTTGAGCAGCGGCAGGGGATCCGGCTTGCGCAGCGCGAAGGCGTCGCCGCCGTAGACCAGCTCGAAGAACCGTCCCAGGCCGGTCTTGGCCAGCAGCGGCTCGGTGAAGTTATGCGGCTTGTTGGTCACGCAGGCCAGGCGCAGGCCGGCGGCCTTCAGCGCCGCCAGCCCCTCGGCCACACCGGCATAGACCCGCGAGAACTGGCCGTTGATGCGCAGGTATTCGCGGTCGTACAGGGCCAGCGCATCGGCAAACATGCCGTTGGCGTGGGCGGGCGCGAAGCGGGCGTCGAGCACGCGCCGGATCAGGTTTTCCGAACCCTTGCCGACAAAGCTGACGATTTCCTCCCGGCCCAGCGGCTCGGCGTTGCCGAGCTGCGGGTGCAGGTGGACCAGCGCTTTCAGCATGGCGTTGACCGCGGCATGGAAGTCGCCGGCGGTATCCACCATGGTGCCGTCCAGGTCGACGATCACGCCCCGGATACCGCGCCAGTCGGTGCGATTGCGCTGGGCCAGGCTCATTGGCCCACCTTGGCCAGCTCGCCGCGCATCGCCGACAGCACGCCCTTGTAGCCGCCATCGGCGTCCGGCTTGCCGAACACGGCGGAACCGGCGACGAAGGTATCGGCGCCGGCGGCGGCGATCTCGGCAATGTTGTCCACCTTCACGCCGCCGTCCACTTCCAGCAGGATGCGCCGGCCGGTGCGCTCGGCATAGGCGTCGATGCGCGCGCGGGCGGCGCGCAGCTTGTTGAGCGTTTCGGGGATGAAGGACTGGCCGCCGAAGCCGGGGTTGACCGACATCAGCAGGATCACGTCGATGCGGTCCATCACGTGGTCGAGATGGTGCAGCGGCGTGGCCGGGTTGAATACCAGGCCAGCCTGGCAGCCGTGCTCGCGGATCAGAGCCAGGGAGCGGTCGATATGCTCGCTGGCCTCCGGGTGGAAGGTGATGATATTGGCGCCGGCCTTGGCGAAGTCGGGGATGATGCGGTCCACCGGGCGCACCATCAGGTGCACGTCGATGGGCGCCGTCACGTGCGGACGGATCGCCTCGCACACCAGCGGGCCCACCGTCAGGTTCGGCACGTAATGGTTGTCCATCACGTCGAAATGGATCCAGTCGGCGCCGTCCGCGGTCACGCGCCGCACTTCCTCGCCCAGGCGGGCAAAGTCGGCGGACAGGATGGACGGGGCGATGCGATAGGTGGGCGTGCTCATGGCGGGGCTCGGAGGAGGGGACTTCAAGGGGAAGGCAGTATATTACCCTCCCCGCGCAGCACGCTGCTGTCGACCGGGCGGGAACCTTGCGGCGGCTTTGCTTGCCGCCCCCGGAGCCTTGCCGCACAATGCGCCTACCCTGATCCAGCCCCTGATACGCCGACAATGAGCGAATACGCCTTTTCCGTGGCCGTACGTACCCAGTACCTGGCCGACCAGTCAGACCCCGAGCGCGGGCGCCATGCCTTCGCCTACACCATCACCATCCACAATACCGGCGAGGTGGCGGCGCAGCTGATCTCGCGCCACTGGGTGATTACCGACAGCGACAACGGTACCCAGGAAGTGGCGGGCCTTGGCGTGGTGGGCCACCAGCCCCTGCTCAAGCCGGGCGAGCATTTCGAGTACACCAGCTGGGCCACCATCTCCACGCCGGTGGGCTCGATGAAGGGAGCGTATTTCTGCGTGGCCGAGGACGGCCATCGCTTCGAGGTGCCGATTCCGGAGTTTGCGCTGGTGCTGCCGCGCATGCTGCACTGAGGCGCATGCGGGCCTTGCCCGGAACCCGTGGAACGCAATGGCACCGGTGGAACCTATTGGCCCGGCGTGCTGTCCTGATCCTGTCGGGTACGGGCGGAGGCTTGTCCAGCGCGCGAGGGATGATCGTCCGGCGCGCGGCTGGGGCGCGGGTTCTTCTTGGCCGTGCCCATGGTCCACACCACGATAAAGATCAGCAGGAAGAGCGCCAGTCCGGCCTCGAGGGCGAACAGCAGCATGGGATGGGCTTCGAAAAACTGGCTCATGACAGGGCTACGTGGGGGCGACGATGGGCATTGTAGGCCATTGGCACAAGCGACCGGACGCGACATCCGTGATATCCGCGAACCGCTGAGTTTTCATCCAATCAAGATGGCACATCTGCATTTCTCATTCCGCTTTCCTTTTTCGACTTTGCGCGCCCCGGCGGCGCCGGCCGGCCCGCCCGCCGGCGGCTCAGGGGGCCGGCTTGGCTGGCTCGGGCTGGCTGCGGCAGCCACGCTGCTGGCCGGCTGCATGAGCGGCCCGCCGCCGCGCGTCGAGGGCCCCGGCGGGCGTCCCGTGCCGCCGCCGGCCGGCTCCACCCAGAAGGGCCAGTTGCAGCCGGCCAGCTGGGCAGAGATCGGCGGCTGGGGCCAGGACGACGTGCGCGCCGCGTGGCCGGCGCTGCAGGCCAGCTGCCTGGCTCTGAAGCGGCGCGCCGAATGGAACCGCGTCTGCGCGCTTGGGTTGATGGTCGACGCCGGCGACCTGGACGCCATGCGGGCCTACTTCGAATCCAACTTCCAGCCCTATCGCGTGGTCAACGGCGACGGCACCGACAATGGACTGATTACCGGCTACTACGAACCCATCCTGCACGGCTCTCGCACGCGCCAGGGCCAGTACCAGGTGCCGCTGTACCGCAAGCCGCCTCAATGGGGCAACCGGCCGCTGCCGGCGCGCGCCGAACTGCTGCAGAACCCGGCGCTGCGCGGGCAGGAGCTGGCGTGGGTGGACGATCCGGTGGAGGCCGCTTTCCTGCAGATCCAGGGTTCCGGCCGGATCCGCCTGCAGGATGGCACCATGATGCGGGTGGGTTTCGGCGGCACCAACGACCAGCCGTTCCGTTCCTTCGGCAAATGGCTGCTGGACCGCGGCGAGATCACGCCGGCGCAGGCCACCATGCAGGGCATCAAGGGCTGGGCGCGCGCCAACCCGGGGCGCGTCGACGAAATGCTCAACGTCAATCCGCGCTTCGTCTTCTTCCGCGAACTGCCGCCGACCAACGATGGCCCGGTCGGCGCGCTGGGCGTGCCGCTGACCGCGGAGCGTTCCATCGCGGTCGATCCCGCCACCATCCCGCTGGGCGTGCCGGTCTTCCTCTCCACCACCCGGCCGCTCTCGACCGAGCCGATCCAGCGCCTGATGTTCGCGCAGGACACCGGCTCCGCCATCAAGGGCGGCGTGCGCGCGGACTTCTTCTGGGGCGCGGGCGATGCGGCCGGCGAGACCGCCGGCCGCATGAAGCAGGGCGGCCGCATGTGGGTGCTGATGCCGCGCAGCTGATGAAAGCGTGGCCGCCCGGTCCTGGCCGGCCACGTCTTTACGCCTTCAGCGCGGACGCTGGTCGACGATGCGCCGCGCCTTGCCCACCGAGCGCTCCACACCGCCCGAGGGCAGGATCTCGATGCCGACCGTGACGCCGATATAAGCCTTGATGTCATAGGTCAGCTGGCTGCTGGCCTGCTGCGTGCTGGCCGGGTCGACGCCGTGCGCGCATTCCACCCGCACGGTCAGCACATCGAGATGGCCGTCCTTGCTCAGCACGCACTGATAGTGCGGCGCCAGCTCGGCGTGCTTGAGGATCAGTTCCTCGATCTGCGAGGGAAAGACATTGACGCCACGCACGATCATCATGTCGTCGGAGCGGCCGGTGATCTTTTCCATGCGGCGGAAGGCCGGACGGGCGCTGCCCGGCAGCAGCCGGGTGAGGTCGCGGGTCCGGTAGCGCACGATCGGCAGCGCTTCCTTGGACAGCGAGGTGAAGACCAGCTCGCCGAACTCGCCGTCGGGCAGCACTTCGCCGGTAGCTGGATCGATCACTTCCGGGTAGAAATGATCTTCCCAGATGGTCGGGCCGTCCTTGGTTTCGGCGCATTCGTTGGCGACACCCGGGCCCATCACTTCCGACAGTCCGTAGATATCCACCGCCGAAATGCCCATGCGTTTCTCGATGGCGAGACGCATCTCGGGCGTCCAGGGTTCCGCGCCGAAGATGCCGACCCGCAGCGAAGTGGAGGCCGGGTCGATACCCTGGCGCTCGAACTCGTCCGCGATCGCCAGCATATAGCTGGGCGTCACCATGATCACTTCCGGCTTGAAATCCTGGATCAGCTGCACCTGCTTCTCGGTCTGGCCGCCGCCGAAGGGAATCGCGGTGAGCCCAGCCTTTTCCACGCCGTAGTGCGCGCCGAGGCCACCGGTGAAGAGCCCGTAGCCATAGCTGATATGCACCTTGTCGCCGCGCCGCGCCCCTGCGGCGCGGATCGAGCGGGCCATCACCGTGGCCCAGGTGTCGATGTCCTTCAGGGTGTAGCCGACCACCGTGGGTTTGCCGGTGGTGCCCGACGAGGCATGGATGCGCGCCACGCGGTCCTGGGGCACTGCGAACATCCCGAACGGATAGTTGTCGCGCAGGTCCTGCTTGGTGGTGAAGGGAAAGCGGGCCAGGTCGGCCAGCGTCCGGACCTGGTCCGGATGCACGCCGGCGGCGTCGAACTTGGCGCGGTAGACCGGCGAGTTCCGGTAGGCGTGGTCGAGCGACCATTTCAGGCGTTCGAGCTGCAAGGCCTGCAATTCGTCGCGGCTGGCGGTCTCGATCGGCTCGAGCGGCAGATCTGTGAGGCGCGTCATGGTGTCTCCTGCGCTTGGGGGCTTATCTATGTATATCGGCGTCTATGTGGCATTGGGGCGTGGGCCGCGGCGCGCGTCACCCAGCTTCCGGCGGGGCAACCACATGCCCCCTGATCTGGGCGGACTTGCCGCGGAACATCGCCACCATCTCGCCGGCACGGTTGGTGACCCGGATATCGTAGATGCCGTGCCGGCCCGACAGGACCTGCTCGGTGGCCTCGGCGGTCAGCACGTCGCCACCCTGCACGGGTTTGAGGAATTCGATGCTGCAGCCCGCCGCCACCGTGTTGATATTGTGGCTGTTGCAGGCAAAGGCGAAGGTTGAATCCGCCAGCGTGAACATCAGGCCGCCGTGGCAAATACCATGGCCGTTGAGGAATTCCTGCCGTACCGGCATGGACAGGCGCGCATAGCCCGGGCGCACGGCTTCGAGGGTGATGCCCAGCCAGCGGCTGCAGGCATCGGCTTCGTACATGCTGGCGGCGGCCGCTTCGGCGAGGGCCTGGGGATTGTGGGTCAAGCGGGTCTCCTGTTCTGGCTGGGGATTGGGGCAGGGGAGCGGAACCGGGCGGACGGCGTTAGCGCCCGGTGAAGCGCGGCGCGCGTTTTTCCAGAAAGGCGTTCACGCCCTCGGCATAGTCATGGGACGCCCCCAGTTCGCGCTGCAGGTCGCGCTCCAGGTCTAGCTGGGCATCGAGCCCCTGGCTCGCACCGGTGTACATGGCCTGCTTGATCGCCGCCAGCGCGCGCGTGGGCTGGGCCGCGAGGTGGGTGGCCAGCGCCAGCGCCTGCGCGGGCAGCAGGTTGTCCTCCATCGCTTCCCAGATCAGCCCCCATTTCTCTGCCTCGTCGGCGCTGAGCTTGTCGCCGGTCATGGCCAGTCCCATGGCGCGCGCCATGCCGATGCGCTTGGGCAGCAGCCAGGTGCCGCCGGAGTCCGGGACCAGGCCGATCTTGACGAAGGCCTGGATAAAGCTGGCCGAACGCGCCGCCAGCACCATGTCGCAGGCCAGCGCCAGGTTGGCGCCGGCGCCTGCCGCAGTGCCGTTGACCGCGGCGATCACCGGCAGCGGCAGTTTCTGCAGGCGCCGGATCAGGCGGTTGAACCAGACGTCGATCAGTTCGCCCAGGTCGGTCATGGCGCCGGGCGTGAAGTCCAGGTCGGCCAGGTCCTGCCCGGCGCAAAAGCCGCGGCCCGCACCCGTGAGCAGCAGCGCGCGGGCGCTGCCGGCTTCGACGTGATCCAGCGCCTGTTGCAGCGTCGCATGCATCTCGCGGGTGAAACTGTTGAGCTTGTCGGGGCGATTGAGCGTGATGGCCGCTACCTGGCCGTGCCAGGCGAGCAGCACGGGGCCGGAAGTGAGGCTGACCCGAGGGGGCAAATCTGGCATCGTTGGTCTCCTGCCATGTCAGTGGACAGTGGTGGCTGTGATTCTCGGCGGATCGGCACGCGGCTGCGGGCTCCATCCAATATAGTGGAGGAGCCGTGGCGCCGTTAAAAATTAACCGACCAGTCGGTCGGCGAATAGTAGCATCAATTCGCGCGTGCGAGCAGCGGTCTGTCGGTTAAGTCCGGCGGGTCCTTTGCCAGGGAGGGGCGCCGACAAGACGCGCGATCCGTCGGCGCGCATGCTCGCAAGGCTTCAGCCTTGCCGCGTTTCGCTTCCAGGTTCCCACGCCCTCGACAGATCTATTTCTTCAACTAATTTCAGACTCTGGACTTTAGCGTTTGCGCGGTGTCCTGGCGCGGGGGGGATCGTCGGCTGGATCGGGTGTCAGGTCCTTGTCCAGCACATCATCGATACTAGGCGGAACAGGCGGGTGCTCTTCGCGTTGCGCGCTGTGGTCGGCGCGGTCGGCGGGCGTGCCTACCGGCATGCTCTCGGCGGCGCGGGTCACCTCGTTCATGCCGTCTTCCGGTGCCTCGTCCTCGTCCGGTTCATGGCCGTGGGGAAAGTCGATCGGCTCGGCGGTCCGATCGGTGAGTTCCTCGACGGCCTCTGCGGTCTCTTTCCACATGTCCTCCGGGTCAATGGAATCCAGGATGCTGGGAATAGTGCGTTCCGAGCGCGGCCGATCCGGCGATCCGGTTCGCCGCGTCTTGCCAGAATCCGCCTTGTACGGCTTTTTCATGGTCGACTCCTGAGCGACGACGGTGGTCATGCCGCATGCCGGAAAGCATGGGCATGCTCCAATGATAGGTAAGGACGCACGGAGCGCGATCCCTTCCTGCGTCGCGGGCGCCATGCCGGCTGCCCGGGCATCCGCACGAAGGCCCGGGAGTGCTGCGAGAAGATATGAGGTGGCGCCGGCTTGCTGCCCGTCCGGGTGACCTAAAATGAAATGCCCTACTGCCGAAAGCCGCCAATGTCCGTGGCTCCGGCGAGCACCTGCCCAGTGCAGGCTGGAGGCGTGCCATGCCTACTTATCAATACCGCTGCGAGAAGTGCGGCCAAGTGTTCGACCACGCTGAGCATCTTGCCGAACATGCCACGGCCCATCCGCCTTGCCCCAAATGCGGCAGCGAAACGGTCCAGCATATGCCGACGCCATTTGTTGCGAAGACCGCGCGGAAGAGTTGACGCTTGCCCGGCAAGACCGGGACCTGCGCCGATTCGCCCATGGCATGCGCCTGCCCTCCTTTCCTGGCGCCTGAAACCTTGGATCGGGGGCCACGCCCCATCCGGCGTCATGGCTTTGTGCGTGCTTTGAACCACCGCATCTTGCGCTGAAGAACCGCACGGGCCCATAATGCAACACTGTTGCATTATGGGCCCGTGCCCCTTCCAGAGGCGAAGCGCAGATGAAGCGTCCCACCCGTTGTTTCGTTCTTGCCGGCGCGCTGCTGCTGTCATCGGCCGCGAAGGCCCACCAGGCCCACACTCATGGCCAGGCAAGGGTGGACATTGCGGTGGACGGGGAGGTACTTTCCGTCCAGCTGGCGTCTCCCTTGATGAACCTGTTCGGCTTCGAGCGCTTGCCGCGCAACGCCGCGGAGACGATGGCTGTTCGGCAAGCGGTAGGGCGCCTGCGCCGGGGCGAGGCGCTTTTTGTGACGCCTGCCGCCGCGGACTGCCGCCTGGCATCGGCAAGCCTGGACTTCGGCGCCCTGGGCGACGGCTTGCTTGCCGCGGATGGATCCCCTCCGGAGGCGGCGCGATCGCGCAGCGACGCCCATGCCGATCTGGATGCCGCATACACATTCCATTGCGGCAATCCCTCGGCGTTGCACGAACTGGAGTTCAGGCTCTTTGAGGCCTTTCCGGCGATCCGCCGCGTGACGGTGCAACTGCTTGCGCCGGCAGGGCAGGCCGGCGCCACGTTGACGCCGGCCAATGCCCGGGTGAAGTGGTAATGGGCGAGGTCAACCAGGCGGATCCGGACGCCGCCGACTTCCTTGTCGACTTGTCCGGCGTCGCATTCTCGTGGCCGGGCGAGGGTGAGGCGTGTCTTGTGTTGGACCGGTTCCATGCGGCCGCGGGCGAGCATGTCTTCGTTTCGGGCGCCAGCGGCAGCGGCAAGAGCACGCTCCTGGGTCTGCTGGCGGGCGTCATCGTACCTCAGCGCGGCCGCGTCGCCGTGAAGGGCATGGCGTTGAACGCCCTGACGGGCGCGCAGCGGGACCGCTTCCGGGCCGATCACATCGGCATCATCTTCCAGCAACTGAACCTGCTGCCGTATCTGTCGGTGCTGGACAACGTGCTGCTGGCGTGCAGGTTCTCCGCGCACCGCAGGCGTCGCTCGGCCGAGCAAGGGGCAAGTCCCGCCGAGGCGGCCGGCATGTTACTGGAGCGCCTGGACTTGCCGCAAGCGTACTGGCGGCGGGCGGCGGCACGGCTCTCGGTCGGGCAGCAGCAGCGGGTGGCGGCCGCCCGGGCACTTCTGGGCCGCCCGGAACTGGTGCTGGCCGATGAACCCACCTCTGCGCTGGACGCGGACCGGCAGTCCGCGTTTATGGACTTGCTGCAGCGCGAGTGCCGCGCGGTCGGTGCGAGCCTTGTCTTTGTCAGCCATGATGAACGGCTCGCGGCCCGTTTCGGGCGGCGCTTCGCCATGCCGGCGGTTTCCGCCCGGGAGACCGCCTGATGCCCTGGTTCGGGCTGGCCGCCCGCAGTGCCTGGAACCGTCGCTACAACCTGCTGCTGATGGTGCTGGCGATTGCCTTGTCGACCGCGCTGCTGCTTGGCGTGGAGCGCATCCGGCACCAGCTCCGGGCCGGCTTCTCCCAGTCGGTATCCGGTACGGACCTGGTGGTGGGCGCGCGTTCGAGCCCGATGCAGCTGATCCTCTATACCGTCTTCCGTCTTGGCGCTGCGACGAACAATATGGGTTGGGACAGCGTCCAGCGCATTGCACGACACCCGCTGGTGGCCTGGACGATCCCCATATCGCTTGGCGACTCGCATCGCGGCTTCCCGGTGCTGGCGACTTCGCAGGACTACTTCCGCCATTTCCGCCATGGCGGCCGGCAATCCCTGGTGCTTGCACAGGGATTGCCGTTCCAGGGATTGTTCGATGCCGTGCTGGGCGCGGAAGTGGCGCGCCGGCTCGGCTATAGACTGGGCGACAGCATCGTGCTGAGCCACGGCGATGCCACGGGCGCGATGGCCGGGCAGTCCCGGCATGGCGACAAGCCCTTCGTGGTCAGCGGGATTCTTGCCCCTACCGGAACGCCGGTGGACCGCACGGTGCATATCGGCCTGGAGGCCATGGAGGCGATTCACCTTGAATGGCAGGCGGGAGTCCCGATGCCCGGCTTGTCGATCCCGGCTGAATTCGTGCGCAGATTCGACCTGACGCCCAAGAGCGTGACGGGGGTCCTGGTCGGGCTGAAGCTGCGCTCGCGCGTATTTTCCTTGCAGCGCGAAATCGCCGCCGATGCGCATGAGCCGCTGATGGCCGTGCTGCCAGGCGTGGCGCTTGACGAGCTGTGGGAGATCGTCGGCATCGGCGAAAAGGGCTTGCTGCTGATGTCGGCGCTGGTGGTGGCGGTCGGGCTGGCGGGGCTGGTCTCTTCGATCCTCGCCGCACTGGGAGAGCGGCGGCGTGAGCTGGCGATCCTGCGCGCGGTGGGCGCGCGTCCGCTCGACCTGCTGATATTGCTGGCGGCCGAGGGCGTCGTCCTGATGCTGGCCGGCACGCTCGCGGGCTGTTTGCTGCTGAGTGCGATGTCGTTGGCGATCACGCCATGGCTGGAAGCCAGCCTGGGACTGGCCCTGCCGATCTCCTCGCCGCGGGCCAGCGAGCTGCCCTTGCTTTTCGCGATCATCGCCGCCGGCGCCGCCGCTTCCCTGTTGCCGGGATGGCGGGCCTACCGGCTCAGCATGATCGACGGCCTGACCCCCAATACCTGACCGTGATCCTGGCCCTGATCCTGCGGCAAATGGAACGCCTGGACGGCAAGGTGTCTGGTACCCCGTGCCATGGTCGCCCGCTTCCCTGAACCGATGAAAGCGCTGATCCCTCGCGTACTACCGGTAGTCGTGGCCATTCTCGCAATGCTGGCTCTGGCCGCCGCCGTCGCGGCATGGCGGGGATTTCGGCCGCTGTCGCCAGAAGAGCCATCCGGGCGTGCCGCGCCAGTTCCCGAGGCGCCGGACGGACAAGGCAACTTCGCCGTAGGGCAGGCATTGCCGCAGCTACCGGCCGCAGCCAGCGCTCCGGCCTCCGGCTACCGGGAAATCGACTGGCAGGCACTGCTGCCGAAGGGCTGGGACCCGCTCGCGCCCTTCAAGGGACTCAAGCTCGAAGAGATAGAGGATGGCGACCCACGCGCGCAGATCGCGCTGTACAAGGCGCGTCAATACTGGAAGAGGGCGCCCGTCGAGCGCAGCCTCGATGGCGTGCCGGTGCGCCTGCCCGGCTTCGTGGTGTCGCTGGACGCGGAGGGCGAGGCCATGCGCGAGTTCCTGCTGGTGCCCTATTTCGGCGCGTGCATCCATGTACCGCCGCCGCCGGCCAACCAGGTGATTCACGTCCGCACCGACCACCCGTTGCCCGCCTTGCGCACGATGGATACGGTCTGGGTCAGTGGGGTCATGCGGGTGGAGAGCGCCGAAACCATGATGGGATATGCCGGCTATGCGATGCATGGCGCGCGCGTCGAACGGTATCTGGCGCCGGCCGGGAGGTAATGCCGGGGCCAGGCACGGTCGAGTCGTCGGGGCGGACTGAAGGCGCTCTTCGGGGGGCTGGTCATTTCAAATGCAACATAGTTGCAAATGATGGATATAATGCAACACTGTTGCAAAAACGTCAGGCGTCGCGGCAAGCGTGCGGGCCTTTCCGATCCATCCCTACTTCAGCGCATCCCATGACCTCGCCATCCCTGCTGCCCGTCACCGTCCTTTCCGGCTTCCTGGGCGCCGGCAAGACGACCCTGCTCAACCATGTCCTGCACAACCGCGAGGGGCGGCGCGTGGCCGTGATCGTCAACGACATGTCCGAGGTCAACATCGATGCGGAGCTGGTGCGGGCCGGCAATGCGGACCTATCGCGCACCGAACAGAAGCTGGTCGAAATGAGCAACGGCTGCATCTGCTGCACGCTGCGGGAGGATTTACTGGTGGAGGTGTTCCGCCTGGCCAGGGAAGGGCGCTTCGACCAGCTTGTGATCGAGTCCACCGGCATTTCAGAGCCGCTGCCGGTGGCCGAAACCTTCACCTTTACCGATGAGCAGGGCCAGAGCCTGGCGGACGTCGCGCGGCTGGATACCATGGTCACCGTGGTGGACGCCTTCAACTTCCTCAGGGACTACAGCTCGCGCGACAGCCTGGCGCAGCGCGGCGAATCGCTGGGCGACGAGGATGCGCGCACGGTGGTGGACCTGCTGATCGAGCAGGTCGAGTTTTGCGATGTCATTGTTGTTAACAAGCTTGACCTGGTCGACGCTGCCGGGCGCGAGCGGCTGATCGCCATCTTGGGCGGGCTCAACCCGAGGGCGCGCATCGAGACCGCCGTGTTCGGCAGGGTCCCGCTGGAGCGCATCCTGGACACGGGGCTGTTCGATTTCGAGGCAGCGTCCTCGGCACCGGGCTGGCTCAGGGAGATGCGTGGCCAACACATGCCCGAGACGGAGGCGTACGGCATTGGAAGCTTCGTCTACCGGGCGCGGCGGCCGTTCCATCCAACGCGTTTCTTCCGCATGGTCGAAAGCGAGTGGCCGGGCGTGGTCCGCTCCAAGGGGTTCTTCTGGCTGGCCTCGCGTCCCACGTTCGCCGGGAACTGGTCGCAGGCCGGGGCCGTCTGCCGCCACGGGCTGGCCGGCATGTGGTGGGCAGCGGTGCCGCGGGAGCGTTGGCCGCAGGACGCGGATGCCCGGCGTACCATCCTCAGCTATTGGAACGACCAGACCGGCGATGCCCGGCAGGAACTCGTGCTGATCGGCCTGGACATGGATGAGATGGCGCTGCGGGCACGCCTGGACCATTGCCTACTGACCGACGCGGAGATGGAAATGGGACCCGCGGCCTGGGCCGGGTTTGCCGACCCATTTCCGCTCTGGGGGCAGCGCCCGGACTGAATGGCAGGTACGGCGAGATGTTTGCGGCCTATGAGGCGCCTTGCGTGCGCATCGGGATCGGTGGCACGATTGCCGCCACGCATCTCGATGCCCGACGAACCGGGCATCGTCTGGCTGGTCGCAAGATCGATCCCCTTCCAATGCCAACAGGACCAATAGGACCAAAAGGAGAAGACATGCCGTACGAAAACATTCTGGTGGAAACACGCGGACGCGTGGGCCTGGTAACGCTGAACCGTCCGAAGGCGCTCAACGCGCTCAACGATGCGCTGATGGATGAGCTGGGCGCGGCCCTGCTTGCCTTCGACGCCGACGAGGCGATCGGCAGCATCGTCATCACCGGCAGCGAACGCGCCTTTGCCGCCGGTGCGGATATCGGGATGATGGCCAAGTACTCCTATATGGATGTGTACAAGGGCGACTACATCACCCGCAACTGGGAGGCCATCCGCCGCATCCGCAAACCGGTGATTGCCGCGGTGGCCGGCTACGCCCTGGGTGGCGGCTGCGAACTGGCGATGATGTGCGACATCATCATCGCCGCCGACAGCGCCCGCTTCGGCCAGCCTGAAGTCAAGCTGGGCACCATGCCGGGCGCCGGCGGCACCCAGCGCCTGCCGCGCGCGGTCTCCAAGGCCAAGGCCATGGACCTGTGCCTGACCTCGCGCATGATGGACGCGGCGGAAGCCGAGCGCGCCGGACTGGTGTCGCGCGTGGTCGCCGCGGACAAGCTGCTCGACGAAACCCTGGCCGCGGCCGAGACCATTGCCGGTTTCTCCCTGCCGGTGGTGATGATGATCAAGGAGTCGATCAACGCCGCCTACGAGACCAGCTTGTCCGAGGGAGTGCATCTGGAGCGGCGCTTGTTCCATTCCACCTTTGCCACCGAAGACCAGAAGGAAGGGATGGCTGCCTTTGTGGAGAAAAGGGCGCCCGAGTTCAAGCATCGGTAAAGCTCGACAGGTAAATACCCGAGTGAATGCATCGGGTATTTATCGTTTTGCGATGTAATAGAAAGCCAAATGTCTTTATAGATCAATGGCTTGATCCAGCCCCTCCGTGGACCGGATCACACTTGTGTGACAAAACAGTTGCCATAAGGGGGCGAGTCCCTTAAGATTCGCCCCCTTCGCCACACAAAGACCGCTGCAACGCAGACGGGACAAGGGTTGCGGGGGTTGGCAGGGGAGGTTGGCGAGCCGTGTTCAGGCGCCGGCCGCAGCAAAGAAAGTTTGCGAAACCTGTTGACGAAACGCGGATTG
>NZ_JARJLM010000121.1 GCF_029335485.1 Cupriavidus basilensis | reverse complement strand
GGCGGCACGTCCGGATCGAGCCGTTCGAACAGGCTGCCGTGGCCGGGCGAACGTGGCATGGCTCAGGCGCTCCTCATTCCTTGTCTTTGTCGAGGCGACCCACCAGCGACAGTTCGAAGCTGGCACCCATGTACTTGAAGTGCGGACGCACGGTCATCGTGATCTTGTACCAGCCGGGGTTGCCTTCCTCGTCCTGCACCACGACATGAGCGGCGCGCAACGGGCGGCGACTGCGCACGTCAGACGACGGGCTCTCCTGGTCGGCGACGTACTGACGCAGCCAAGTGTTGAGCTCGCGTTCCAGGTCCTGGCGCTCCTTCCAACTGCCGATCTGTTCGCGCTGCAACACCTTGATGTAGTGCGCCATGCGGTTGATGATGAACAGATAGGGCAACTGCGTACCCAGCATGTAGTTGGTTTGGGCGGCCTGGCCTTCAGGGGTCTTCGGAAACAGCTTGGGCTTCTGCACCGAGTTGGCCGAGAAGAAGGCGGCGTTGTCGCTGTCCTTGCGCATGGTCAGCGGAATGAAGCCCTCGCTGGAAAGCTCGAACTCCCGGCGATCGGAGATCAGCACTTCGGTCGGGATCTTGGTCTGCAGGTTGCCGAGCGACTCGTAGAGGTGCACGGGCAGGTCCTCGACCGTGCCGCCCGATTGCGGCCCGATAATGTTCGGGCACCAGCCGTACTTGGCGAAGCTGTCGCTGATCCGGCTGGCGAGCAGGAACGAGGTATTGCCCCACAGGTAGCGGTCATGCTGGCCATCGATGGTTTCGCGATAGCTGAAGCTGCGCACTGGGTTTTCCAACGGATCATAGGGGGCGCGCAGTACGTGGCGCGGCATGGTCAGCCCGAGATAACGCGCATCCTCCGACTCGCGCAGGCCGCGCCACTTCGTGTGAGTCGGCCCTTCCATGGAGTCCTTGACCTCTTTGAGGTTGGGCAGATCCTGGAAGGATTCCAGGTTCAGCATTTCCGGCCCCGCCGCGCCCAGGAAGGGGGCGTGGGCCATCGCGCCGACGGCGGCCAGGTAGCCCAGCAGCTTGATATCCGGCGCCGACGGACCGAAGGTGTAATTACTGACGACACAACCGACCGGATGGCCGCCGAACTGGCCGTATCCTGCCGTATAGACGTGCTTGTAGTAGCCGCTCCGGGTGATGTCCGTGGCGTTCTCGAAGTCCTCCAGCAGCTCTTCCTTGGTGACGTGTAGGAGGTCGATGTAGATGTTGGCGCGGAAGTCGGTGGACTGGACGAGCTTCGCCACGCTGCGCCAGACGGATTCCAACTGCTGGAACTGCGGGTCGTGCAGGATGACGTCGACTTGCCTGCCGAGCTTGCGGTCGACCTCGGCGATCATCCGGTCGATCAACTGCTTGTTGACCGGCTGTTCGCGCTCGTCGCTCTTGAGCATTTCGGCGATGATGGCGGCCACACCGCGCTCGGCGACGGCATAACCTTCTTGGCTCGGTTCCAGGCGCGTCTGCGCCATGATCTGGGCGAGCAGTCCGCCACTGGGCGCGGCATCGCGCGTCTGGACTGCTGCAGTTTGGGCTTTCGTCATGTTCGGTTCCTTCGAAGTTCGCGTTGAACAGCAGGGGGCGATGCGGGAGCGTCAGGCTTGGCCGGGTTCCAGGAGCTGTTCCAGTTCCTTGGCCAGCGTGGAGCGCGAGGCCTCATCACCCAGCAGCGTCTGCAACTGCTTGCGGAAGGCGGGGATATTGCCCATGGGGCCCTTGAGCGCGACGAGCGCCTCGCGCAGCTCCAGCAGCTTGTTGAGCTCCGGCACCTGGCGTGCGACTGCATCGGGCGAGAAATCGCGAAGGGACTTGAAACGCAGGTCGACAGGCAGCGAGTCGCCCGTCGCACCGTCTTCGAGCACGGCGGGAACATCCAGCTTCAACTGCAGGCCGAATTCGCCCATGACATTGTCGAAATTGTCCTTGTTGATACGAGCCGGCATTCGATCTTCCAGCGCTTGATCCTCGGCATGACCTTTGAAATCGGCAACCACCAATTGCTTGAGCGGCAATTCGACTTCTTCCTGTTGCCCGCCGGTGGCAGGGACATACTTAATATTGATTCGCTCTTTGGGTGCGACCGAACCATTCTTTGATGTCATGAGACTCTCCTTTCGATTAGGCTTTTCGATCCAATTAAAATATAGGGGTGCGTGATATATCGGGGCGCCATTGTTCGCACCCGATGAGAAGGCACACCATAGCTTTGTGCAACCTGACCATTGCTGGCTCCCGCGCAATCGAAGCCACCGCCGGACGCCAGTAGATGTCGGTGGACTTGCTGGCGAGTGGCCGCAATGGCGGATCTTAAACGATGTGGGGTCGAATTGGGCATGGGATAAATCTGAAATTGCATAACTATTTCGTGATTTTTTGTAAGAAATAAAATTTCGAGATCTTCTGTAAGAATTTTCTTAATGATGTCCCGGTGTAAGAATTTTCTGAGTTATATTTCGGATTAGTCTCATGGACACTATTGCCATTAATGTGGTCTCATTAACGATTAATCAGCACGATGAATGATGGGGCCGTGCGCTCGAAGGCGGGGCGGTTCTCTCGTCGTTGCGGATCCGCAACGTCATGGATGTCCGGCGCGGCGAGGAAATTGTTCAACGCGTAAGGAGGGGATCAGATGATCGCTGTCGATCTGGAGGCTTTGCTGGGACGCCTCAATCCACTATGCAGGCAGGCATTGGAAGAGGCCGCCGGCATCTGCATGAGGCAGCGCGGCGCCGAAGTCACGGCGGCCCATCTGAGCTTCGCGCTGCTTGATCACCCGCTGTGCGACTTGCGCCTGGTGCTTGCCAATGACGGGATCGACGTCGACGAGGCAAGACAGGCGATTGCCACGGCCATCGCGCTGAACACCAGTGGACACGCCCAGCCTTATCCGTCGTTCTCACCGCTGCTGGTCGAACTGCTGCAGGAGGCATGGCTGCTGAGCACGGTGGAGTTGGAACAACCGGCGATCCGCAGTGGGGCGGTGATGTTGGCAGCGCTGCTCAACGCGGCGCGCTATTTTCCGTTGGCTGCGGTCCGCTTGTTCGAAGGCGTCAACCGGGAGGCGCTGCGCAAGCAGTTCAACGACATCCTGGCCCGCTCCGCCGAGTCACCGGCCGAACCTTCGCCGATGGACGGCGACAGGCTGCAAAGGCAGGGCGACAGCGCGCTGGACAAGTACGCACACGATTTCACCGCGCAGGCGCGCGACGGGCGCATTGATCCGGTGCTTTGCCGCGATGCCGAAATCGACCTGATGGTCGACATCCTGTCGCGTCGGCGCAAGAACAACCCGATCGTGGTGGGCGAGGCTGGTGTCGGCAAGAGCGCGGTGGTGGAAGGCCTGGCGCGGCGCATCGTCGAGCAGCGGGTTCCGCAGCCGTTGCGTGCGGTCCGGCTGTGTGCGCTAGACCTGGGCGCGCTGCAGGCCGGCGCGTCGATCAAGGGCGAGTTCGAGAAACGCCTGAAGGCGGTGATCGACGAGGTGAAGGCTTCGCCGCAGCCAATCATCCTGTTCATCGACGAGGCGCATACGATGATCGGCGCCGGCAATGCGGCCGGCGGCAGCGACGCCGCCAATCTGCTCAAGCCGGCACTCGCGCGGGGCGAATTGCGTACCATCGCCGCAACCACGTGGTCCGAGTACAAGAAGTACTTCGAGAAGGACCCGGCGCTGACGCGGCGCTTTCAGCCGGTCAAGCTGGAAGAGCCTAGCGTGGAGCAGGCGGTGCATATTCTGCGCGGACTGCGCGCGGTCTACGAGCAGGCGCACCGCGTCTATATCGGTGACGATGCGTTGCAGGCTGCTGCTGCGCTCTCGGCGCGCTACCTCTCAGGCCGGCAGTTGCCCGACAAGGCGGTCGACGTGCTGGACACCGCCTGCGCGCGCGTGGCGACTGCGCAAGCCGAGCCGCCCCGACGGATGTCCGCCTTGGAGAACGAACAGCGGCAGATCGAGGCTGAGGCCGAATTGCTGAGGCGCGATCAGCAGGCTGGTCGCCCGACCGATGCGCGACGACTCGAGGTGCTGGATGCGGCGCGGCAGCATCTCATGCAGCAGATCGACCAACTTCAACGGGCCTGGCAGCAGCAAAAGACGCTGGTCGACGCGATTCTCGAACTGCGGAAACGTGGATCGGACGAGAGTGGCAACGACGGAGCGGCGACGCTTGCGGAGAAGGTCGTCCAGTTGGGCGAACTGCAGCGCGATGGCGCGCTACTGCATGTCGACGTTGGCGCAGCCGAGATTGCGCAGGTCATCGCAGACTGGACCGGCATCCCGGTCGGCACCCTTGGCCGCGATCCGACCAGCCGGCTGGAGCGCCTTCCGGCGCTGCTGCGCGAGCGCGTGAAGGGGCAGGACGCGGCCCTTGAACATCTGCACCGGCATCTGTTGACGGCCATGGCTGACCTGCGTCGGCCCGGCACGCCGTTGGGCGCCTTCCTGCTGGTCGGCCCCAGCGGGGTCGGTAAAACAGAAACCGCATTGGCCATCGCCGATGCGCTGTTTGGTGGCGAGCAGTTCCTGACCACTCTCAACCTGTCCGAATATCAGGAAAAGCACACGGTCTCGCGCTTGCTCGGCTCGCCGCCCGGCTATGTCGGCTACGGCGAGGGCGGCGTGTTGACCGAGGCCATTCGCAAGCACCCCTATTCAGTGGTGCTGCTGGACGAGGTCGAGAAGGCGCACCCGGAGGTGCTGAACATCTTCTACCAGGCCTTCGACAAGGGCGAACTGGCCGATGGCGAAGGGCGGCGCATCGATTGCCGAAACATCCTCTTCGTACTGACCTCGAACCTGGGCTTCGATCAGAACGACGCGCCGCTGGACGACCTGGACGCTGACGCGTTGCGCGATCGCCTGACCCAGTTCTTCAAGCCGGCCTTGCTGGCGCGCATGCAGGTGGTGCCGTACCGCTACCTGGATGAAGCCGTGCTCAGCGACATCGTCGACAGCCGCCTGCAACGCCTGCAGCAGCGCTTCGCCGAGCGCTACGACGCTGTACTGCACATCGACGATGACGCTGGCGCGGAGCTGCGCTCGCGTTGCATGCGTCATCAAAACGGTGCGCGGATGCTCGATGCCAGTATCGACGGCGAGCTGCTCCCCCCCTTGTCGTTGGCCGTGCTTCGCCGGCTGGCGACAGGCGAGCCCTTCCGCCAGGCCAGGTTGAGCTGGAACGAACGAGGCTTCGACGCATGGCTGGAATGACCGGCACAGCGGGCGTGGCATCGCACGACGTCGCCAGATTGGCGCGCGACATGGCGTTCGCCGCGCATCCGGGCGAGCTGGCCGGCGTGTTCCTGCGCGCCGTGTCGACCGCGTACGACCTGAGCGCGGCGCTTTGCTACGCACGCGACGCCACTGGCGAGTGGCTCGTGCCGCTGGCGATTGGGGAGAGGGACAGTGATGCGTTTGGGCCGGTCCCGATGGCCGAGTTGGAGAACCCGCTGGTCTACAGTTTCGTATCGTCACAGCCCTACGAGGTGAAGCGGCTTGACGCACTGATCGGCGTAGGCGACGCGTTCGAACACATGCGCGCGATGCTGCCGACTCTTGCGGCGATGCACGTCGTGCCGATGCGCGACGACCGCGACCATGCCGCGAGCGTGCTGGCGCTAGTGGGTGACGCCTCAGCGCTGCAGGCGTGGCGCCAGTCGGAAGCGTGGCGTTGTCTACTGCAAACCTATGAACGACTGGGCGCACGCCTGCAGGAACAACGTGGAGCTGCCGACGCACAACGACGCAGCCAGGCATGGCAGCGCGAGACCGAACGCAGCCGTACGCGGGCGGGGCGCCTGCTGACGGCCGGCTTCGTCGGCACCAGTGCAACGGCTAAGCGCTTGCGTGCCGAAATGTTGCGACTGGCTGATTCGTCGCTGGCCTTGCTGATTGCGGGCGAGACCGGCGCGGGCAAGGATCACGCCGCCTGGCTGATTCACCAGGCCAGCGCGCGCGACGGTAAGTTTGTGCCGGTCAACTGCGCCGCCATCCCGCAGAACCTGATCGAGGCCGAACTGTTCGGCGTCGTCCGGGGCGCCTATACCGGTGCTACCCATGCGCGGCAAGGGCTGGTCGCGGAGGCGGATGGCGGCACCCTGTTCCTTGATGAGATCGGCGATATGCCGGTGGATCTGCAGTCGGCCCTATTGCGCCTGCTCAACGTCAAGGCGTTTCGCCCCGTGGGGGCCACGCGTGAGCAGAGCTCGGACTTCCGCTTGATCTGTGCCACACATCGGTCACTGCCGGAGCTGGTGGCCGCAGGCCGCTTCCGCGAGGACCTGTACTTTCGCATCCGGCAACAGGCGCTGCATCTGCCGCCGTTGCGCGAGCGTACGGAGGACATTCCCGCCCTCGTCGCGGCGACGCTCATGGCCTTCAATCGCGAGCAGAAGCAGAACGTCGCGGGGATCTCGGCGCGTGCGCAGGCCTGGCTCCAGGCGCAGCCGTTTCCAGGCAACGTGCGTGAGTTGCGCAGCCTGATACAGGCCGCGGCAGAGCAGACCGCCTCCGGCAGTGTCATTCGCAGCAGCACGTTGCGCGCCTTGCGAGAGATGCTGACCACATCGGCGCCGGCCGCACTTGCCGACCCCATCGCCGATCACGGCCCGGCGTTAAACGAACTCTGGGACAACGGCAGCCTGCCCGAAGTCATGGCCGCTTTCGAGCGCAGCCTGCTGCAGGACCGGCTGCTCAAGGTGCAAGGCTCTCGCCGCCTTGCCGCCGAGAGCTTAGGGATTCCCAAGCGTACCTTGGCGCGCAAGTGCCTGGCATGGAATCTGGAAAGGGAGGATTCGACAGCATGAGAGCATTGATCCTGACGTTTGCGGCCGCTCTGGCGGCGACGGGGTGCGACTCGGGCAAGCCCGTCGCGGCGGCCCAGGCGGACTGCACCAAGATCACGTCGCAACTGGAGCGGCTAGCCTGTTTCGATGCGGCGGCCGGCACGCCACCGGCGCCGGTCCAGCCGGCTGCCGAGTCGACACCGCGGAGCGAGCCTGCGCCCGTTGCGGCCGAGCCGGAAATCGTGACGCTGGTCAAGCGCAACGAGGCGCAGCGAGGCGCGCAGGGTCGCGGCCTACGGCTGCTGCGCACGCCTGACGTACCCGATGGGCAGGAGAAGATCCTGATCTCGGCGCCGGCCGTCGGGCCAGGCGACGTCCGGCTGGTACTGGCGATCAGCTGCCTTTCCAACATTTCGCGGCTGCAACTGGTGCCTGGCGCGCCGATCGACGTCAACCGGGTGAGGCTGCGCCTGCTGCTGGATGGCCGTCCGCTGGGTGCGTCGCGGCCCTGGAATGTGCTCGAAGAGGGGCAAGTGGTGGATGCCGGTCGCGGCCTGGTCGCCATCGAGCAATTGCGGCCGCTGAAGGCCGCCGCGGGGCGCCTGCAATTGGAGAGCGACTATGCGCCGTTCGACGGCGCGACGTTCGACGTGTCCGAACTGCACGCCTTGATGGTTCACCAACGTGAGGCATGTCACTGGTGAACGCCGCGACCTTGCATCTGGACACCCTGCTGACACCCATCGACGAGCGTCAGCCGGCTGGCGTATTCGATGAGGAAGACGAACTCTTCCAGGCCATCGACCACGAGATCGTCAAGCTCGGCAGCCTGCAAGAGGCCAGCATCGATTGGGAGTACATCGACGAGGCAGCGCGTCGCTACCTGACTGTCCACTGCAAGCACCTGCGCGTCGTTTGCCACCTGATGGCCGCCTTGCTGCGCCATCCCAGTTGGCGCACGTGGGCGCAGGCGGCGGGGTTGTTGTCGGGGTTTGTGGCGACGTACTGGGAGCACGGCTATCCGAAACCCGGGCCGACCGGCTACCTCGGCAAGCGGCGATTGGTTGCCATGGGTGTCGAGCGTTTGCTGGATGCAGTGCCCCGGTTGCAGGCGGATGCGGCGGCGCGGCCCCATCAGGAGGCCGCCCGGCATGCGCTGAATCAACTGCAGGGTTGCGCGGCGCTTGCCAAGCTCGACGTGCCGACGCTCACGCGGCTAGAGGCGCGGTACCAGCAGCGGATGGATGAGACGCGCATTCCGCAGCCCGAGCCGATCTCGGCGGCGGGCGGGGCACAGGTTGCTGGCACGGCCGCGCGGGCCGTCAGCGTCGACTACTTCGAAAGCGCGCCCCCGCTCAAGCTGGGCGACGAGAGAGAGGCCAAGCGTTCCCTGCTCGCGCTGGCCGACTACGTCAACCAACTCGATGCCTACGATCCTACCGGTTACTCGCTGCGACGCTTTGCACTATGGGCGCACCTGTCGACGGCTCCCGCCGTCAAGCGCGAGCAACGTACCGATCTCATGGCGGTGGCGATGGACACCGCGCAGCACTATCAGGATGCGGTGACCGCCAACAGCGTCAGTCCGGCCTTGCTGCAACGGGTGGAGCGCAGTGTCACTACGTCGCCGTATTGGATACGCGGCAGCTACTTGGCGGCGGCCATCGCGCAACGGCTGGAAATGGCCGAAGTGGCGTCGGCGATCCGCAAGGCTTCCGAACGATTCGTGTTGCGGGTGCCGGCGCTCAAGACCCTGCAGTTCTCCGATGGGCGCGCGTTCGTCGACGCCGAAACACTGGCGTGGCTGAGCGGTGCGGGCGGTACGCCCGCCGGTGTGTCCGATGGCCGCGAATACGCCGCCTTGCGCGTGGAGCTGGCGGCGCTGATCGACAGTGGCGGCGTCGAGCCGTTGATGCGCCGCCTGGAACAGATCCAGGCCGAGGCAGACGACCCACGGCACCAGTGTCACGTGATGACTATCGCGGGTGACCTGCTGAGCGAACACGGCTTCGGCTGGATGGCCGACGGGTTGTATCGCATCGCCCTGAACGCCATGCAATCGCATGCTCTGCCGGCGTGGGAGCGGGCGCTTCACAACCATCTCACCAGTCGCGTGCGAGAGCCGGCTGACGCCGCCGAGCAAGACGCGCGAGGGACAACGAAAGGAAAGTAGCCATGCTGAAATACTGGTCGATGGTAAGGCGCTTTGGTCAGCCATTGCTGCGTTGGGCCAAGCAGGGAACGCCTCTGTTGCTTTTGATAGGGCTGGTGTTCGTGCTGGTCGCCATCTGGTGGCTCGGCCCGCAATGGCACTGGAAGGAACACATGCCGTTGGCGAGCCTGACGGCGCGGGTGCTGGCTACCGTGCTCCTGCTTATATTG
>NZ_JARJLM010000120.1 GCF_029335485.1 Cupriavidus basilensis | reverse complement strand
TCACTCCACTGATAGTCGATAGTCAGAAATTTGGTTCGCCCGCCATTATAACCACCGGGCAGGTGGCACTCTTATTTTTCGAACGGTCGTACTATTTTATCGGCAAAGAATTGCCGGGCATAGCCCGGCAACGTGTCAACCTGACCGCATTGTGCCGTAGGATGCCCTGCGTCACACGGGTTTCGAAGGTTTTTTCAACTTACCAGGCGGTAATCACCGAATCCTTGAAGGTGCTCTGCACGTACTGCTTGATCTCCGGCGAGTGGTAGGCCTTGACCAGCTTGGCCACCCAGGGCTTGTTGCGGTCGGCTTCGCGGATGGCGATCAGGTTGGCATAGGGACCCTTGGGGCCTTCCATGGCAATCGCATCCTTGGTGGGCGACAGGCCTGCCGACTCGGCATAGTTGCCGTTGATGGCGGCGGCGTCGAGGTCGTCGAGCGAGCGCGGCAGCTGGGCGGCGTCCAGCTCGACGATCTTGATCTTCTTCGGGTTGGCCACGATGTCCAGCGGCGTGGCCTTGAGGCCGGCGTCGGCGCGCAGCTTGATCAGACCCTTGCTCTGCAAGAGCAACAGGCCGCGGCCACCGTTGGTGGGATCGTTCGGCACACCCACGCGGGCGCCTTCCTTGAGCTGGTCGAGCGACTTGATCTTCTTGGAATACACGCCCATCGGGAAGGTCACGGTGAAGGCCACGTGGGTGAACTTGTAGCCACGGTCCTTGATCTGCGCTTCCAGGTAGGGCAGGTGCTGGTAGCTGTTGGCATCCAGGTCGCCCGAAGCCAGCGCGGCGTTGGGCTGGATGTAGTCGCTGAATTCCACCACCTGGATGTTCAGGCCATCCTTGGCGGCGACCTTCTTCACCTGCTCCATGATCTGGGCGTGCGGGCCGCCGGTGACGCCGATCTTGATCGGCTTTTCCTGCGCCACGGCACCGGTGGCCAGGGTGGCGCCGAGGGCGGCGCCGACAATCCATTGCAGCAGGTTACGACGTTGCATATTGACTTCCTTGACTCTCGATTTCTCTGATTCTCTATCTAAGACCGGCGCGGCGTCCGGCCTACTTGTGGCTGATGCGGCGCACCAGCCAGTCGCCGAAACTCTGTACCGCCTGCACGAAGACGATCAGGATCAGCACCACCGCCACCATGACCTCGGTGATGTAGCGCTGGTAGCCGTAGCGGATGCCGAGATCGCCCAGGCCCCCGCCGCCGATGGCGCCGGCCATGGCCGAATAACCCACCAGGCTGACGAAGGTGATGGTCAGGCCGGCCACGATGCCGGGCATGGCTTCGGGCAACAGCACCTTCATCACGATCTGGCCGGTGGTCGCGCCCATCGACTGGGCGGCTTCGACCAGGCCCTTGTCGACTTCGCGCAGCGCGCTTTCCACCAGCCGCGCGATAAACGGAATCGCGGCGATGGTCAGCGGCACCACGGCCGCGGTGGTGCCGATCGAGGAGCCGACGATAAAGCGGGTGAAGGGAATCACCACCACCAGCAGGATGATGAAGGGAATCGAGCGCACGGCGTTGACCACCACGCCGATGGTGCGGTTGAACAACGGGTGCGACAGCACGCCGCCGCGGTTGGTCAGGTGCAGCAGCACGCCCAGCGGCACGCCGAACGCGGCGCCGACCACGCCCGAGATGCCCACCATCAGCAGCGTCTCGTTGAACGAGGTCAGGAACAGGTCAAACATTTCAGACCACATGCTCGATCTCCTCCACCACTACGCCCTCTTGTTGCAGGTATTCCATCGCCGCCTTCACGTCGGCCAGATCGCCGGTGGCCATGATGGCCAGCGAACCGAAGGCCTGGCCCTGGATCTCGTCGATGTGCCCGTGCAGGATATTGAAATCCAGCCCGTAGCGGCGGATCGCCTGGGCCAGCACCGGCTGGTCCACGCCTTCGCCGGTAAAGGCAAGGCGGTAGACATGGTCGCGCCCGTTGCCCAGGCGGCTTTCCACGCGCTTGAGCACGCTGGGCGGCAGTTCCTGCGCGATCACGTCGCCGATCATGGCGCGCGTGACCTCATGCTGCGGGCGCAGGAACACGTCGATCACACGGCCGCTTTCCACCACGCAGCCGGCTTCCAGCACGGCCACGCGGTCGCAGACCTGCTTGATCACTTCCATCTGGTGCGTGATCATCACGATGGTCAGGCCCAGCTCGCGATTGATCTGCTTGAGCAGTTCCAGGATGGAGCGGGTGGTTTCCGGATCGAGGGCCGAGGTGGCCTCGTCCGACAGCAGCACCTTGGGCTTGCTCGCCAGCGCCCGGGCAATGCCCACGCGCTGCTTTTGCCCACCGCTGATCTGGGAAGGAAAGCGGTCCTTCAGCGCCGACAGGCCAACCAGTTCCAGCAGCGGCAGCACCGTGTCGGAAATCTCGCTTCTCGACTTGCCGGCCAGTTCCAGCGGCAGCGCCACGTTATCGAAAACGGTGCGCGACGACAGCAGGTTGAAATGCTGGAAGATCATGCCGATGTCGCGGCGCGCCTGGCGCAGCGCGCCATTGTCGAGCACGGTCAGGTCCTGGCCGGCCACGATCACGCGGCCGGCGCTGGGGCGGTTGAGCAGGTTGATGGCGCGCACCAGCGTGCTTTTGCCGGCACCGCTGCGACCGATGATGCCGAAGACCTCACCTGCCGCTATGGACAGGTTGACGTCCCGCAGTGCATGCACTTCCCCCGACCCTCCGGGAAAGCGCTGCGAAAGACCTTGCAGTTCGATCATGTGAAAAGAAAACGGCAACAGGCGAGTCTCTCTCTAGCGCTGTTGCCGTATTTTATTTTTTTGGGCGAAGCGGGCATTTTAAGCGATCCGCTTCATACCAGAAACGACTTTTTATCGATGTCTTTATATGCCCACGGCATATAAACCCACAAAAAGCCGATTATGCATCACGCCACGATGGCGGGCGTTTGTCGATAAAGGCCTGGACGCCTTCCAGCGCTGCCGGATCCATCATATTGCAGGCCATGGTCTGCCCGGCCAGCTGGTAGGCCGCCTCGATGCCCATCTCCAGCTGGCGATAGAACAGGCCCTTGCCGGCGGCTACCGCGGCGGCCGGCTTGGCGCAGATGCTGGCCGCCAGGCGCGCCACCTCGGCATCGAGGACGTCGGCGGGCACCACCCGGTTGACCAGCCCGCGGCTGCGGGCTTCCGTTGCATCGATCATATCGCCGGTCAGCAGCATCTCCAGCGCCTGCTTGCGCGACAGGTTGCGCGACAGCGCCACGCCGGGGGTCGCGCAGAACAAACCCAGATTGACACCGGATACCGCGAAACGGGCGTCGTCGGCCGCCACCGCGAGGTCGGCCATGGCCACCAGCTGGCAGCCGGCGGCAGTCGCAACGCCCTGCACGCGGGCGATCACCGGCTGCGGCATCTTCTGCATCGCCATCATCATGCGGGTGCAGCGATCGAACAGGCGGCGATAGTAGTCATGCGAGGGGCTGGCCCGCATCTCGCGCAGGTCGTGGCCGGCACAGAAGGCACGCCCGGCAGCGGCCAGCACCACCACCCGGACGGCCGCATCGGACGCAACGCGGACAAACGCCGCGGACAAGGCATCCAGCAACGCTTCGGACAAGGCGTTGAACGCCTCGGGGCGGTTCATCGTCAAGCGCAGCACGCCTGGCGCATCCAGGCTTTCGCTCACCAGCTGCGTGACGGCCCTGTTGTCGGTTTCAGCCATCGCCGGCCTCCTGTCGTTTGATCGTTTGATCGTTCCATCGTTCTATCGCTCGAGCAGCACCTTGAGGTGCGCGAACACGCTGCGCGCGAGCGCGCTCGGGTTATAGCCTCCCTCCAGGCAGCTCACGATGCGCCCCTTCGCGTGGGCCCGCGCGACATCCACCAGCTGGGCGGTGATCCAGGCGTAGTCCTGTTCGACCAGCCCCATCTGGCCGAGGTCGTCCTCGCGATGGGCATCGAAGCCGGCCGAGATAAACAGCATCTGCGGCTTGAACTCGTTGAGGCGCGGCAGCCAGATCGTTTCCACCACCTCGCGCACCGCCATGCCATTGGTATAGGCCGGCAGCGGGATGTTCGACATATTGGTGGCGATATGCTCGGTGCCGCTGTAGGGATAGAACGGATGCTGGAAGAAGCTGCACATCAGCACCCTCTCCTCGCCGCGGAAGGCAGCCTCGGTGCCATTGCCGTGATGCACGTCGAAATCGACGATGGCCACGCGTTCCAGGCCGTGCGCGGCAAGCGCGTGGCGCGCCGCGACCGCCACGTTGTTGTAGAAGCAGAAGCCCATGGCCCGGTCCGGCTCCGCATGGTGGCCCGGCGGCCGCACGCAGCAGAAGGCGTTCTCGAACTCGCCGGCCATCACCGCATCGGTGGCGGCCACCGCGGCGCCCGCCGCATGGGTGGCGGCAGACAGCGTGTGCGGGTTCATCAGGGTGTCGGGATCGATCGGGTGGTAGCCGCTGGCGGGACTGGCGGCGGCCAGCGAGGCCATGTACTCGGGCCGGTGCACGCGCCCGATCTGCTCGGCGGTGGCGGCAGGCGCCTCGCGCCGGTCGAGCAGGCCATCCATGCCGTGCGAGATCAGGTGGTCTTCTATGGCCTGCAGGCGCTCCGGGCACTCCGGATGGAAATGCCCCATCTCATGCAGCAGGAACTCGGGATGCGTGTAATAGCCTGTCGGCATGTCTTATGGCTGTCTTGTGGTCTCCAATCGCTACGTTAGCACATGCCGAGCCGGCCACCCAGCGGGCTGCCGCATGGGCACCATCCGCTATACTCGGGGCGACTTGCAAAGGACACCATGACCGACACCCAGCGCTCCCTGCGCCGCCCGCTCCTGGGCGCCGCGCTTTCCGCTGCCGCATTGAGCTTGTGCGGCATCTCCCCCGCCCTGCTTGCCGCCGGCAAGCGCCGCGTGAGCGTGCGCGAAGAAGAGATCGAGCCGGGCCGGTATCGCGACAACCCCAAGAGCCGGGCCTTCATCGACGACATGGTGACGCGCTATGGCTTCCCCCGCCAGACCCTGGAAGCCTGGTTCGGCCAGGCCGTCTATTCAGCCACGGTGGCACGCCTGATCATGCCGCCCGCCACGCCCGGACGCAAAAGCTGGCGCACCTACCGCTCCCGCTTCATCGAGCCGATCCGCATCAACGCGGGCGTGCGCTTCTGGCAGCAGAACCGCGAAGCGCTGCGCCGCGCGGAGGCCGAGTTCGGCGTGCCGGCTTCGGTGATCGTCGGCATCATCGGTGTCGAGACCATCTATGGCCGCGACATGGGCACCTTCCGCGTGATCGACTCGCTCTCCACGCTGGCCTTCGACTATCCCGACGTGCCCAACCGCGAAGCGCGCACCACGCTGTTCCGCAACCAGCTGGCCGATTACCTGCTCTGGTGCCGCGACACCAATACCGATGTGTTCTCGGTGCTGGGGTCCTACGCCGGCGCGGTGGGGATTCCGCAGTTCATGCCCACCAGCCTGCGCGAATACGCGATCGACTATGACGGCGACGGCCACATCGACCTGCGCGGCAGCGCCACCGACGCCATCGGCAGCGTTGGCCGCTTCCTGCAGCTGCATGGCTGGGAACAAGGGCGTCCGGTGATATGGCGCATCGCCCCCGACGAGGGCAGCCGCGGCGTCGCCGCCGCTGCCGCAGATGGCGAACCCTGGCCGACACGCACGCTCAACCAGTTGCTCAAGGCAGGCCTGCGCGTGGACGAACCGATCGACCTGGCGCGCGAAGGCGAAACCGGGGTACTGCTGGTGGATCTGCCAACGCCGGGCGAGACCACGGACTACATGCTCGGCTTGCGCAACTTCTACGTGCTGACGCGCTATAACCGCAGCTTCTTCTATGCGCTGGCCGTCTACCAGCTGGGCGAAGCGGTCAAGGCGGCGATGGGCTGACCCCACGAAAGACGGCCCACCATCCTCCTGAAACGAAAAAGCCTCGCGCAATGCGAGGCTTTTTCCCTGGCGCGTGCGACACGCACGCATCCGGCGCGACAGCGTCAGGCCGGGAACACGCCGGTCGAGAGATAGCGGTCGCCCCGGTCGCACACCACGAACACGATGGTGGCATTCTCCACTTCCTCGGCGATGCGCAACGCAACGCATAGCGCGCCGGCAGCGGAGATCCCGCAGAAGATGCCTTCCTCGCGCGCCATGCGGCGCGCCATATGCTCGGCGTCGCCCTGGCCTACCGGCTCGGTGCGGTCGATGTACTTCGCATCGTAGATCTTCGGCATGTACGCCTCCGGCCACTTGCGAATGCCGGGAATGCGGGAGCCTTCCGCCGGCTGCGCGCCGACCACCTGGACCGCGGCGCTCTGCTCCTTGAGGTAGCGCGACACGCCGGTAATGGTGCCGGTGGTGCCCATGGCGGACACGAAGTGCGTGATCCGTCCTTCCGTGTCGCGCCAGATTTCCGGCCCGGTGGTTTCGTAGTGCGCCAGCGGGTTATCCGGGTTGGCGAACTGGTCGAGGATGACGCCGCGGCCGTCGCGCTCCATGGAATCGGCGAGGTCGCGCGCGTATTCCATACCGCCCTTGACCGGCGTCAGGATGATCTCGGCGCCATAGGCCGCCATGCTCTGGCGGCGCTCCATGCTCAGGTCCTCCGGCATGATCAGCACCATCTTGTAGCCGCGAATGGCAGCCGCCATGGCCAGCGCGATACCGGTATTGCCCGAGGTGGCTTCGATCAGCGTGTCGCCCGGCTTGATGCGTCCGCGCGATTCCGCGTGGGCGATCATCGAGACCGCCGGACGGTCCTTGACCGAGCCCGCCGGGTTGTTGCCCTCGAGCTTGCCGAGGATTACATTGCCGCGCGGCGTGCCGGCGGCGCCGGGGATGCGCTGCAGTTGCACCAGCGGCGTGTTGCCGATGGTGTCTTCAATCGTCTTGTAGGCCATGGTGAGCGGGATTCCAATGTCGGCGGACATTGTAATCCAGTCGTCAAACCCGCGTTGCCGGCATGCCGGGCAGCCCCTGCGAGGCCCGCCCGCCTGTTGCCGTCAGGCCTTCGCCTCGGCTTCGGCTTCGGCCCTGCTGTTGCCCAGCAGGTGGTAGAGCAGGATGGCGCCGAAAGTGGCGGTACCGATGCCACCCAGCGTCATGCCGCCCAGCTTCAGGGTCAGGTCGCCGGCCGCCACGGTCAGTGTGGCGCCGACGGTGATCAGGTTGCGCGAATTGGAGAAATCGACCTTGTTCTGGACCCAGATGCGGCCCGCGGTGGCGGCGATCAGGCCGAACACGACGATCGTCAGGCCGCCGATCACCGGACCCGGGATGGTCAGGATCAGCGCGCCGAACTTGGGCGAGAAACCAAGCACCAGCGCCACCGCGGCCGCCACCACGAAGATCAGCGTGGAGTAGATCTTGGTGACAGCCATGACGCCCATGTTCTCGGCATAGGTGGTCACGCCCGTGCCGCCGCCGCTGGCCGAAATGATGGTGGCGATGCCGTCGCCAATGAAGGCCCGGCCGATATACGGGTCGAGATTGCGTCCCGTCATCACGCTGATGGCCTTGATATGCCCGAGGTTCTCGGCCACCAGCACGATGGCCACCGGCGCGATCAGGAGCATCGCGCTGGCCTGGAACACCGGCGCCGCGAACACCGGCATGCCAAACCAGCTGGCCGCGGCCACGCCGGAGAAATCGATGCCCTTGCCCAGGCCCAGCCCGTTGGTGCAAACGTAGTACAGCACATAGCCGAACAGTCCGCCCACCAGCACCGGCAAGCGGCGCAGCATGCCCGGTGCATGCACCGCCACCGTGCCGACGGCCAGGACCGTGGCCAGCCCCACCCATGTGTCCAGCGCGGCGCCGCTCACAGCCTTGACCGCCACCGGCGCGAGATTCAGGCCGATGGCCGCGACGATGGCGCCGGTCACTACCGGCGGCATCAGCCGCTCGACCCAGCGGTATCCCACCGCCTGCACCACCAGCCCGATCAGCAGGTAGAGCACGCCGGCCGCGATGATGCCGCCCAGCGCCACCGGGATATTGGGGTTGGGCCCGCTGCCGGCATAGCCCGTCGCGGCGATCACCACGGCGATGAAGGCAAAGCTGGAGCCCAGGTAGCTGGGCACCCTGCCGCGCACGCAGAGGAAGAAGATCAGCGTGCCGATACCGGAAAACAGAATGGCGATATTGGGATTGAAGCCCATCAGGATCGGGGCGATCGCGGTCGAGCCGAACATCGCCACCACGTGCTGGATGCCCGCCAGGAGGGTCTGGCCGGCAGGCAGACGCTCATCGGGCGCAATCACGCCGTGGGTCTTTAGCCGCCATTTGGGCAGGAATCCCGCGTCCTCATTATTTCCCATCGTCCAGCTCCCGTTTTATTGGCCTGGCCACCCCGCTTGCGGGCCGGTCCGGCGCGATTTGGATTATGTTGGCCACGCACCCGGCCTGGGCCGCGAGGCGTCCGCATGATACCGCGCGGCCGCAATCGTGCGAAGCCACACAGGGCTAGCACGAGCCATACCAGCACAGGGCAACCGTATTGGTGCACCGGCTACGCGCAGCCTGCGGGAAGCCCCGGACACTGCCGGGGCTTCGATGGGGGGATGGCGGAGGATCGGCGCGGCGGGCGCCGCACCGCAGGATGCGCGGCGGCCTTAGCGGGCGGCCTTGACCGGCGGCTTCGCCGCCTTCGCATCCGCCTTG
>NZ_JARJLM010000011.1 GCF_029335485.1 Cupriavidus basilensis | reverse complement strand
TAGACGGCCAGCAGAACCGGCACGGCGGCGGCGGAGAAACCGGCAACCTGGGTCGCAATCGGCGCGAAGTAGCTGAAGGCCGCAAAGGTGGCGCCGATAATCAGCGCGCTGGTGGCGAAGGCCGCCCACAGGTGGCGGTTTCCAAAGGCCGAGAGTTCGGCGCCGAGGCTGACCGCTTCCGCCTTGCGCGACGCCGGCACCATGGCGGCAATGACGCCGCCGCACAGGACGGTCAGCGCCACCACCAGCCAGAAACTGGCACGCCAGCCGAAATGCGCGTCGACCACCGTGGCGATCGGCACGCCAAACACGGTGGACAGCATCAGGCCGCCGAGGACGATCGAGGCCGCCCGCCCTCCCGACGCCGGGCCGACGATGTCGGCGCAGATCGCCAGCGCCACGCCAAAGCAGGCCGAGCCGGCGACCCCGGTGACCACCCGCGCCGCCGCCAGGGTCCCGTAGCCGCTCGCCATGGCGGCAAGGGTCCCACCCACGGCATAGATCAACAGGAGCCAGAGCAGCGCACGTTTGTGCGGAATATTCATCCGCAACAGGCCGAAGGTCAGCAACGGCCCGCCGATCACCATCCCCGCCGCGTAGAGCGAGATGAGATAGCCGATTTCGGTCACGGTGACGTGGAACGCGGCGGTCAGGGACGGCATCATGCCGGCCACCATGAACTCCGAGGTGGTAAGCGCAAAGATCGTCGCGCCCAGGACGTAAATCACGATTGGCATCGGAACACTCCTTGAGGAAACCTGTGGAAGCAGCACGCCCGCCGAACCTCGGGCAGCCATTAAGGCAACGGCCTGGTTCGACATTATTTACTGATCAGTACAAAATAAAGCAAAGAAAAGCGGCCACATAGACCGCAGAGCGACAAAGACCTTCAACTTCCCATCAAGCCGGAAATCGCCGCCCCAACCACGTTCGGGCCGCGCCCGCCTACAGCCTGGCCAGGGTCCCCTCCAGCACGTCATGCAGCAGTTCGCCGTCCGCCATGGATTGCCCGAGCACGCGCAAGCCGTAGTAGCTGCTCATGAAGGCCCGGGCCTGTTCCAGCGCCGGGCGCCCGGCGGAAAAATCGCCCGAACGCTGTCCCAGCGCGAAAACATGACAGAGCATGCCCTCGAAGCGGGCGCCGTACTCGTGCGTGATCTCCCTCACGGCGGGATCCTTGCGGCCGCGCTCCATGGCGGCAAACAGCGCCATGCAACTGCGCGGGTGGGGACCCGCAAGGTCTTCCCCGATCCCCCACTCCAGCAAGGCGCGCAGCCGCTCCCTGGGCGTGCCCGGTCCGTTCAGGATGCCGGACTGGATCCGGATGCCACGCTCGTGATAGAAGCGCAGCGCCTGCAGATAGAGCGCCTGCTTGTTGCCGAAGGCGTTATACAGGCTGCCGCGGCCCAGGCCGGTACGTTCGCACAGCGCCTGCGTGGAGCTGCCCTCATAGCCGTGCGACCAGAACACGTCCATGGCCGCCTCGATCACGTCCTCACCCTCGAACTCGCGGGGCCTGCCGCTCATGCCTTGCTTCTCCATGGTGGTTTGCGCGTGCCGCCGGAACGCCGGCGGGACACCTCGCGGGAGGCGGCTCAGGGCCGCCTTGCGGATGATATGCCAGTTTATTTGTACTGAACAGTAAAATATTCAGGCCGATGCACCGCCGCGCCAGCTCACGACAGGCCGAGATAATCGCGCTTGCCGATCGGCACGCCCTTGTGGCGCAGGATGTCGTAGGCCGTGGTCACGTGGAAATAGAAGTTTGGCAGCGCGAAACCCAGCAGATAGGATTTGCCGTCGAAGGTGACCGGATTGGGCCGCAGCTTGAGTTCGATGGTGCGGGTTTCGCTGCCGTCGAGCTGGGCGGGCTGGATGGTCTTCAGGAACGCGACCGTCCTGGCAATGCGCTCCTGCAACTCGGGGAAACTGGTCTCGGTATCGGCAAAGGACGGCATCTCGATGCCCGCCAGCCGCGCCGCGCAACCCTTTGCGCTGTCGCTGGCACGCTGTACCTGGGCCGGCAGCGGGTCCATGTCCGCCACCAGCCGGGTCTGGATCAGGTCCGCCGGATCCATGCCCTGTGCCTGCGCGAACGCGGCGCCCTTGTCCAGGATGGCCGACAGGTTGTCAAATGCCCGCAGAAAAGCCGGGATCGATACTTCATACATGGAGAGTGACATGGGGGTGTCCTTGTGTAGGCTGATGGCTGCCGGAATGGCCGGACGCGCATCCTGCCGCCGTTCGCGTTCCACGCTAGGACAGCGGATCCGGCAATCATCGATGCGCGACATGGGGAGGATAAACCGTTCCGTCAATCTTGCTCAAAATCCATCCATCACGATCGCAGTGAGCGCACTGCCGCCGAGATGTCGGCAGCGGTGTTGATCACGACCTGCTGATAGGCGGCTACAACGCCATCCACGCCGCCTGCGGCGGCCAGGTCCGCTCGTGTGTGGCCCACCGTCACCTTGCCGTCGGGCAATCGGCGTACGGTCCAGTTGACGATGGCGCTGACGCGTTCGTCGATCTCGGCATCGATCTGCACCACTTCGGCACTGACGCGATAAAGCGACGCCACCCCGGACCTGCCATGCTGGTAGGTATCGACGGCGCCCAGGCTCACTTGCAATCGCTGGGACAGCGCGTCGCGGAATTCATCCGGAAACGATACCGGCCAGCGATCTTGCTCCAATAGCCTGAGCCTGCCACTGCCGTTGCTCAGAACAAGATTGGCCCGGTTGATGCGTTCCGGCACGCGCACGGGTGCCACTTCGATCCATACAGGCTCCGGAGCCTGGCTGGGCACTGGCGTGGTCGCTGGACGAACCTCCGCCGCCGGTGACAACGTGTAGTAGCGCGCCTCGGGCGACGCGCAGCCGGCCAGCCCAGCGGCGGCGGACACGATCGCCAGAGCCGCAGCCGGCTGTAGCAGATTGAGGCGTCCGGTCATGGTTTCTCCTGATCCGTTTTTTTGCCGCGTACCACCGCTTCCGGATGCCCTTCCAGATAGTCGGTCAAGGTACGCAGCGAGATGGCGGTGCGCGTCAGCTCCTGCATCATGCGGCGCGCGTCTTGTTGCATCGGCGCGTTTGTGTCCAGCGCGCCGTTGGCCGCGTGCAGCGTCTTGCGTGCGTCCTGCAGCGCTACGGTGACTTGCGGGATCACATCGCCGTTGAGCTGGGCCGCCAACTTGTCGGCATTGCTCAACATCTTGTCCAGCGACGCCATCGTGGTCCGGACGTCCTGGCCGATCTGCTCGAATGGCACCTTGTCCAGCCTGGAGACGATGTTGCCCAACTTGGTCTGCAGCTCGTCGAACGTACCGGGCATGGTGGGGAGCTCGGGCACGGGGTTGTCCAGGCTGAGCTTTGCCGGCGGCGCGTTGGCGAAGAAATCAAAGGCCACAAAGACCTGGCCGGTCAGCAGGTTGCCGGTGCGCAGCTGCGCCCGAAGGCCGCGCTTGTTCAGTGCATCCGCGATGCCTCTGGCGTAGTGCTTATCCGCGAGGTCGCGCGCGCTCAAGCCAATGCGGGAAGGATATAACTCCACTACGACAGGCATGCGGAAGGCCTTCTTGTCGCGCTGGTATTCGATGCCGATCGATCTTACCTGCCCCACCGCGATGCCGCGAAAATCCACCGGAGCGCCAGGAGACAAACCGCGCACGGACTGGTCGAAGTAGAGCACGGCCAGCGCCGGCGCAAGTTCGTCGGAAGCCTTGAAGGCGCTGGCCTGGTCGCTGGCGAGCATGAACTGGGTGTTGTCTCCCGCCACGGCAGCGGCCTTGGAATCGTCCGGTGCCTGGAAAGCAACGCCACCGAGCAACATGGTGGCAAGCGACTGCGTGTTGAGCTTGAACCCACCCGAGTCAAGCTTGATATCGACGCCGCTGGCGTGCCAGAAGCGCGCATCCGCGGTGACCATCTGGTCGTAAGGTTTGTTGATGAACACCCGAACCGACAGATCCCGGCCATCGGGATTGAGCTGATAGGCCACCACCTGTCCGACCTGCACGCGCCGGTAGTAGACCGGGGAGCCGATATCGAGGGAGCCAAGGTCGGCGGCGCGCAGCACGAATTGCTTGCCGGAGGCATCGGTGGTGACGACAGGCGGCGCTTCCAGCCCGGTGAAAGCGCGTCTGCGCACCTCGGACCTGCCGGCGTCCACGCCGATATAGGAGCCGGACACCAGCGTCTCCAGGCCCGAGATGCCGGAGACGGCGATCCTCGGGCGCACAACCCAGAAGCGGGTGTCCCGGGTCGAGAAACTCTCGGCATCGCTAGTCAGCTCGACAGTGGCGACGACATGCGAACGGTCCGGCGCCAGGTGCAGTGACTTGACAAGGCCAATATCCACGGCCTTGTAGCGCACCGGGGTCTTGCCGGGAATGAGTCCTTCGGCGGAACGGAAGCTCACGGTGATCGTCGGGCCGCGCTCGACCAATGCGTGGATCAGCAATGACAGCGCGATCACGGCGGCGACAACGGGGATCAGCCAGACGATCGAGGGCAGCCAGCGCCCGCGCTGCCGGCGCTCCGGCCCGGGCATCGGCGGCAACGGCGGCACGGTGGAAAAAGACGGAAGGGGCACGGATGCCTCAGGGTCGGACATGTCTTGCATCCAGCGAATCCCACAGCAGGCGTGGGTCAAAACTCAGTGAAGCCATCATGGTGAGCACCACCACGGCGCCGAAAACCATCGCCCCGTCTCCGGGAACAATGGTCGCCAGCGTGCCGGCCTGTACCAGCGAGGCCAGTAACGCAACCACAAAGATGTCCAGCATCGACCAGCGGCCAATCAGTTCAACCAGGTCATAGAGGCGGGTCTGCTGGCGGATGCGCCAGCTTGAGCGGAATTGCACGGTGAGCAGCAACAGGGTAAGGATCGTCATCTTCAGGAGCGGCACAACGATGCTCGCAATCAGTACGATGATGGCGAGCAGATTGGCGCCCGACATCCACAGATAGATAACGCCGGAGAAGATGGTGTCGCGCTGCGTGCCGAGGATGGATTGCGTCACCATCACTGGCAGCAGGTTGGCAGGGATATAGAGCATGTAGGCCGCCAACAGAAAGGCCCATGTGCGGGTCAGGCTCCGCGGTTTGCGCTGATGCAGGGTGGCGCCGCAGCGGTGGCAGGGTTTGCCCTCCAGCTCGCGCCGGCTGAGCGCGGCGCAGGCGTGGCAGGAAAGAAGACCCAGTGAGGCAGCCGTGCGCGCCCTGGGCTGCGGCTTGCCCCCGTCACCGGCCACCCCTGCGGCGAGCCGGCGCGACCGTGCCAGGGAGGCGCCGGAATCATCGTCATCTGGCGCTGCGGCTGCTGTGGCGGCAGCGCTCCTCATCGCGGCGGCTCCTCTTCCAGGTACTGCCAGAGGTCGCGCGGGTCGAAGGAAAGCATCACGGCGAGCACGATCGTCAGGGCAGCGAACGACCACAGGGCGACGCCCGGCAGCACCCGGGCAATGGTCGAGAGCTTCACCAGCGTGACCAGCACGCCGATCATGAAGACCTCGAGCATGCCCCACGGCCTGGTCCGCTGGATGGCGCGGACCAGGCGGCCGAATCCCGGAGGCATGCGGCGCAGGGCCATCGGCACCAGCAGGTAGAGCATCATCAGCATTTCGGCAAGAGGAAACAGGATGGTGGTAGCGAACACGAGGATGGCCACCGGCATCATATGGCCGGCGCAGAGGGCCTGTAGCGCGCCCCGCAGCGAGGTCTCGGTGCGCACGCCCTTGAGATCCATCTCGACGATGGGCCAGGCGCTTGAGAGAATGAACAGGATCAGCGCGGTCACCATTAGCGGCAACTGGCGCTGATAGGCGCGCTGACTCTCGCGATACAACAGGCCGCCGCAACGCAGGCACAGCGCGCGCTCGCCTTCGGCGAGATCAGCTTGCTGATGAACGGCGTCGCAATATGTGCAGGCGATCAGGTGCGGGAAGCTCACCGGGTGAGCCGAAGCGTCCCGCTTCACGAAGGGGGGCATTACGATACCTCACAGGCGCAAGGCAGGCTCGCGCGTCGCAAAGAGAAACAGGACGTGTTGTCCTCGGCTACGCTGATTACGGCATCGCAAGCCACTGCGCCATCTGGCCGGCTATCCAGCCGGAGCCAATGCAGAGCGCCACCCAGGCAGCGACAATCGCAGCACAGCTTCTGAGGTCCATGACTCAACTCCGACTCAACTCCGACTGGATGCCGCTTGCTGCTCAACATAAGGGCAGCCAGCAAGCGGGATGCGCGGCAGCGACGTGGTCACCGGAGTTGTTCTAGGAGCGCGTCCGCACCTTTATCGATGCCAGTCTTGGACGCAGTCAATGCGCCGAAATTCGCGACCACGTTCATTGCATTGGGGTATTGCTTGGTGATGTATGCCTTGAGAAGCCGAATGCTCTGCGCATCGAATATCTCGACGGCGTAGATGACATAGCCCGTCATCGCGCCCTCTCGCCCCCGGATTGCCTGCACCCCGTTGTAAAGCCCGCCAGCAATATCGAAGCGCAACAATGGCCCGAGGACAGGTGTGGTGGTATTCGCACCGGTCAGTGTCAGCTTCAGGCGCAACGTATCCCGGGCCGGGTTGTTCACTACAGCAAAGCGGGTTTTAAGTTTTTCGGAGAATTGCGATTGCATGTAGCTCGCAAGCACAGATTTGTCGTCAGCGGACATATCTTCGAACTGATGGTCCCGGCCTTTGTAGATCTCGACCGGGTCAACGATGATAGTGGTGTATTTCCGCCAGTCCACCGTCGTCGCATAGCTATACGGCATACGCCCGGCTTCCTCTTTGGCGTTGGTTGTCAGCACGGCTGACGATGAGATTCCGGAATAGGCCACGGGCCTGGTGCTCGCGCAACCTGTCATGACAGCGGCAAGTAGTGCGATCACCAGAAATCGTTTCGCTTTATTGGAGGCGAGCATTTGAAATCCCTTCATTTTTTACCCGACGGACCACTTTCGCTAATGAACGGTGGTCGGAGGCCATTTAATTGATGGATGAGCCATGCTTGCTGATCCAAGCAATGGTCGACTCTGGATCTATTCCTTGGACCGTGAAACAGCCCCTGCAAACGGGCGCACGAATCCACGGCGCCAAGAGGCACCAATGTTTCGCGTTATCCATGGAAGCGCAGGACTCTGACGTAACGAGCACTGCCTTGGGATGCGAGTATAGCGTCTCGCCTTCAATTTGCAAACCATATAGTTGGTTTGTTTTTAAGAAGACAAGTGACTGAAGGCAAACAATGGTTGGACGTTGGGGACGCGAGACGGGAGGGAGAGACGGGCCGACGGAGCCTGCGCGGTGCCACCCGAGCTTGCGTTATATCGGCAAGCCCCGGGGCTCCTGCTTCAGATCAGACGCATTGCGCGTCCGTCGGCGACAACCTGGCTGCCGCCCGGGCAGATATTGCCAGCGCCTTGCCACGCACCGTCGTACGCGGATTACTTTCTTTTCGTGGACTTCGGCTTCGGCTCGGGCTGCGTTGACCAGGCCTGGCTGTCGAGCAACCGGTCGAACAAGCGAGCGCGCTCCTCCGGCGCAAGCGGGCAGAGCCCCAGCATCGATGCGAGCATCATCCCCCGGGCGGCATGCCAGCGCAGCAGCGCCAGATCGGGATCCGCAGCCTCCTCCTTGATGCGTACCACCTTCTCGACCGTCTTCTCCCTCACCACCGACAGCAGTTCGGGGTTTTCCGCAATGGAGCCAAGGATGGCAAAGACGAGCGAATGTGGATGGGAGATGGATTCACGAAACGCCAGGATCTGCTCGGACAACTGAGCCTCGGGATTCCCGGCGCCGGCAGCGGCAAGGTAATCCTTCTCGAACTTGTCGAAGTACTCGATCTGATGCTCCAGCAGGGCCTCCACCACTGCAGCTTTTGTGCGGAACTGGTGCATCACCCGGCCCTTGCTGATCCCGCCCTCTTGCGCGATGGCATCGATCGTGAGCCGGCCGGGGCCCTCGCGCGCGATAATGGCGATTGCCGCGTCGAGGATAATCTGGCGGGATCGCTCCGAGCGTACCGCATTCTCCATAGTCCATCTCCTCTGCGGAGGGCTGCCCCCCCTATCGAACCCGCTAACATAACCGCAATCCCGCCCATAAACAATATTTTTATATTGTTTTTTGCGACTGCCGCCCCCTGCTGCACGCAGTTGCGCAAGCTCGAACGCAGCGCGGCACATCACCAAGGACCGCCACCCGGCCACCTTCCAGGCTATCCGCTCGGTGCCAGCCACAAGATCAAGCAGAGTCTTTCCCTCACAAAGGGGGTATTTGCGCCCCACGCCTGCGCGCTAGGATGCCAGGGGGATAGCAGAGACCGGGAGGCCCCATATGAGACTGATTTCCTTTCTTGCACTGGTGCTGGTATCCGGCGCCGCCAATGCCCAGCTGTACGGATACAAGGCTGCCGGCAGCACGGGCTACGGCGGCTATGCCAGCAGCTCGCAGCAGCGAAGCAGCACCGCGTACGGCTCGTCGGGGCAGAGCCAGGGAACCGCCTCGCTCTCCGGGGTGAACGGTGCCATCACGCAGCGCTATAGCAACGCAACCTCCGGGCATAAGTTGAGCGATATGTCTTCCGCGGAGGATGGAGACAGTGCGCGGCGTTACGGCGGTTACGGCAGCACCGCCCGTTCGGGCGCGTCGACCGGCGACGGAAGCGCCCAGTCGCACAGGTAATACGTAGTACGGCTATCCCTCGCACCGCCATTGCAAGAATACCCCTCGCCTTTGGGGCAGATTGCAGCGCAGATGTATGCCACATTTCGTGCGGGCGGTTTAAGCGTCCGCCCGACGTCACTTCTCCCCGTGGGGGTCTCCCCTACGGGGCTTTTTCGTTTGCCGAAGGTGAGCGGCTGGCCTGGACGGGCCGCGCCGGATGTGAGGTCAAGCGCTAGCAGGGGGCCAATGCCGGCCGCAATAAAGCCGAGCCCCAAGCCTCCGGGCCTGCCCTTTCCACGCCGCAGGACAATAGCGTGAGCCATGACCGGCCTGATTCCCGAACTCGCCGAAGGAAGGGGGCAACGGGATCTTCGGTGGCGTCCTGACTTAAGATACCGGATACCTTCTCCGGCTGAGGTGCGCATCGCCTCGATGACGACATGAACGCCCCCTTTCCGATTCGCAAAGCCTGTCCGCCTGGCGCCTGCATATGCGGCCAAGACGCCCTGCTGAAAGACCAGCACGCCGACATGCGGATCTTGAGGCTAACCACGGAAGAAGAGAAAAAACTGATCGCCCGCCTCGAGAGCCTGTCCAGTCTCTCCGACCTGAAGCACATGGAACAGCGCATGTATGCACAGTTGGGCATCGTGCTGACGATCGCGCCCGGCATCCATGAAGTCCGCACGATCCGCGGCATCCGCATCCAGGTGGAAGAGCAGCCGGGCTTGTGCCGCAAGACCCGGCAGGCGATTCCCGCGGCCATACGCCGCTGCCTCGAGAAACACCCGGATATCGCCTACGCGATCCTGAACGAGCGCGACCTGCTGAGCGGCACCTGAGGCCTCAGCGGGCGCCCGGTGGTTCGCCTTCACCGTGGCAACCGGCGAGACGAGCGGCCTGCCCGAAGATTTTCCGGTCCGTGCCAGGCCCCGGAAATGAAGCAGCCCGCACATGACAGCCCTTTGACTGGTTTTCAGCGTTGGCTTACAACAACATTTGAATTAGATATATCCTATATCAGATATAGGTATGATTTAATTCTCGCCTCGCAGCGTCGCTGCACCAATTATGCGCACGCTGCGCGAAACCGGAATGGGCCCCCCGCGCATTTCCGGTTTTTTTTCACCTGTTCCGGCTGTTCCACCCGCGCAAGCCCGGCATGAAGAAATCGCCCGGAGGCGGTTGCTATGGCCGTGTGAGAAAAGCTGCCGGACTCACGATATCGACGCCATGGAAAGGATGCAGAACCAGCAAATCCGCATCCCCCGCTACGATGGCTTCGGCCTCGCCATTGAGCGCGACATGGAGAAATTTGTCATCCTTGGGATCGCGGCATGCCGTCACCCGATGGCTGATCGGGACAACCCGGGCAACCCCTCCCAGCAGCCGCAGGAAATGCTGGCGATCCGCGATGGAAACGTACCGGTCGAACTTGGGCCTGGCCAGCACCGCCGCCAACTCGCCCAGCGTTTCCTCGGACAACAACAGTACGCCGGACACCAGCGCATGGTCCACCGCCCTTGCCGCCACACCGGAGGGAACAAGCAATCGGCTGACCAGCGCGTTGGTATCCAGTACAAACCTGCGATCAGTCGTCACTGGCCAGTAGCTCCGCCAGCTTTCCCTCCGTCATGCCAGCCGCGGCTGCCGAGGCGCCGACGACATCGCAAAACCGCTGGAACTCGGCCACATTCAGTTGTGTCAGGCGCCGATATTCCTGCATGGACATGACCACGGCAACGTCGCGCTTCTGCCGCTGAATAACGACCGGCTCGCGGGCTGCTGCTTCGATCACACTAGCAAGGCCCTGCTTGGCCTCGCTGGCCGTTACGGTCCGCATGGGCACCTCCAATCTGTACGTTTTGTACAAATTGTACTTCAGACCACCACCGGTACCAAGCGCAATCATCCAAAGCATGGATTGCCGCCTCTGTGAGCGGTAGCGCACAGCCATGCCGGCAATCCGAAGCGCGGCTTCTTGTGTCTCTATCCGGCACACCGCCTGATCACAATCGGGCAGCAAGGCGAGCCTGCTCAAGGAACGATCCGATCAAGCTTGCGCGGGACGAGGTCCTGCGCCATAGCACGCCGAAGCGGCGTGGTTCCGGCTCCGACGGCAGCGAAAGCTTGGCAATGTGCAGCGCCGACGTCAGCGGAGACGCGATATCCGGAACCAGCGAGACCCCCAGGCCACGATCCACCATCATTGCGATCGCGAGCAGGGAGCTAAGCTCGAAGCGCTCCTGCGATGGGGAAATACCGGCCTTGCGCAGGTAGGCATCAGCCTGCTTTCCGCCACCGAGAGTCCGGTCATATCGGATCAGCGGCCTGGTTCGCAGAAGCTCGTGGGGATCGGCCTTCCTGTCGCGCTCGGCGGCAAGCACGACCAGCGGCTCCTGGCGAAGCAGTTCCCATGCGATCGCTTTCGGCATCGGGAAAGGCGGATGCAGGCAGACGGCGGCATCGAGCTCCGACCGTTTGACCGCGTCATACAACTCGCCCGACATCGCCGACTGTATGTAGACCGACACGCGCGGGTGCTCGGCCGTGAAGCGCGCAAGCGCATCCGGCAGCAGGCTGTGGAGCGCCGTATTGATGGTCCCGATGCGCAGCTCGCGAATCTCGTCGGCCTGATTTACCCACCCCCTCAGGCTGTCGACTTCCCTGAGCAGTGAAATGCAGCGCTCTGCGAGACGGCTCCCTGACTCGGTGGGCGCCACCGTCCTGCCGGCCCGCCCGAGCAGCTTGGACCCGAGTTCTCGTTCAAGCACCTGAATCTGCTGGGAGATCGCCGCCGGCGTGACGTCGAGCCGCCTCGCCGCCTCGGCCAGCGAGCCTGTCTCGACGACCAGGGCAAACGCCTTGAGATAGGCGGTTTCCATAGATTCTCTATTGAGCGAAGGTAGAAAAGCATAGTTTATCTTTTCTATGGATTGCCCGACACTGCACCGCATCCCACCGACACAGAGCCAGGTACTGACCATGAGAAGCAAGCTGTTCGTCCCCGCTTCGCGCCCCGAGTTTTTCCCGAAAGCGCTGGCAAGCGACGCGGACGGGCTGTCCTTTGACCTGGAGGACGCCGTCGCCGAAGACAGGAAAGCCGAAGCCAGGTCCCTCCTGTCGCATCTCCTGCGATCCGCCGAAGCACGGGCGGCGTCTAAGACGCTCATTGTTCGCGTCAATGGCATCGCCTCGGGGCATTTCGAAGCCGATCTCGCCGCCGTCGTGGTACCGGGCCTGCACCTGGTGAATGTGCCGAAACCGGAGACCGGCGACGACGTCCGGCGTGCGGCGGCGGCAATCGAGCAGGCGGAGCGGGCCAACGGCTTTAGGGAAGCCGACGCCAAGGTCCGCCTGCTGCTCAATATCGAATCGCCGGTGGCACTGCGCCGCGCCGCCGAACTGGCAGGCGCGCATCCGCGCGTCGCGGGTCTTCAGCTCGGGCTTGGGGACCTGTTCGAGCCGATCGGCATTCACCGGCGCAACCCGGCGGCCATCGCGGCAGCCATGTTCGCCGTGCGGATGGCCGCGGGCGAGGCCAACGTCTTTGCCTACGACACGGTATTCGCCAACCTTCGGGATGCCGAAGGCTTCCGCGCCGAGGCGGAGATGTCCAGGCAGATGGGTTTTCTCGGCAAGAGCTGCATCCACCCGAGCCAGATCGCGCTGGCCAACGCGGTCTATCGGCCGTCCGACGAGGAGATCGCGCATTCGGTGCGCGTCGTGGAGGCCGCCGCCGAGGCACAGGCCAGGGGGATCGGGGCCTACGTCGTCGATGGGAAGATGATCGACCCGCCCTTCGTCCGGCGTGCGCAGGCCATTGTCGAGATCGGCAGGCGGCTGGGGCTGATCGCGGCCTGACACGGCCCTGCACAGAATAATGACAGGAGACAGAGCATGAATAAGACCACCAATACCTTACCGTCACGTGGGGCCGCGGGATGCTTCGCGCTGATCGCCGCTGCCGGCGCGCTGGCCGTATCGCCTCATGCGGGCGCGGAGAACGCGTATCCGTCCAAGCCCATCACCCTCATCGTTCCCTATCCGCCCGGAGGCTCGAATGACATTTTCGCGCGGATCGTGGCGAAGGAAATCGGCGAGGACCTGAAACAGCCGGTGATCATCGACAACCGGCCAGGCGCGAGTGGCAACACGGGAACCGCCATCGTGGCCAAGGCTGCGCCGGACGGCTATACCCTGGTCGCGGTGTCCTCAAGCATGACGACCAACGCTGCGGTGCAGGGCAAGCTGCCCTATGACGCCATCAAGAGCTTCTCGCCGGTCGCGATGCTGGCCCAGGGGCCCTTCATCGTGGCGGTCAGCAATGACTTCCCTGCCAGGACGCCCCAGGACCTGATCAACGCGATCCGGGCGAATCCGGGCAAGTTCAACTATGCGTCTTCCGGGCCCGGCAGCGTCAATCAGTTCGGCACGGAGTTGCTCAAGGCCAAGGCCGGCAAGCTCGCCATCACGCACGTACCCTACCGTGGCATGGGCCCGGCCATCACCGACCTGATCGGCAACCAGACGCAGGTGCTGATCTCGAGCGGACCGTCGCTGCTGCCGATGGTCCGGGCCGGCAAGGTGCGGGCGGTGGGCATCACCAGCCTGAAGCCGAGCCCCATCGCGCCGGACCTGGTGCCGATGGCGAGCGCGGTCCCCGGCTACGAGTTCGAGCTCTGGTGGGGGTTTCTCGCGCCGGCGGGTACGCCGCCAGCGGTCATCACGAGACTCAATGCTGCGGTGAACCACGCGTTGGCGAAGCCATCCGTCAAGGAAGCGATCCTCAGGGAAGGCGCCGTGGCGAAGCCCGGCACCCCCCACCAGTTCGCCGAGACGATAGCTGCCGATGTGGCCAGGTGGAAGGCACTGGCCAGGCAGCAGAACATTGTCGCTGACTGATTTCCCAGCTGATTTCGGAGTCTGTATGCAAATCAACACCACTGCCGGGGACGGCGTATTCGGCGCAACCCGGACGGGACAGCCAGGACCACTGAGCGGTGTGCGCGTGCTGGACCTGAGCGCCTACATCGCGGGGCCGTACGGTTGCTCGCTGCTCGCCGACCAGGGTGCGAACGTCATCAAGGTCGAGCCGCCCGTGGGCGACAATCTGCGCAAGTATCCCTCGACGCTGGAGGCCGAAAGCCGGGCCTTCCTGGGTGTCAACCGAAGCAAGCTGGGCGTCGTGCTCGACCTGAAGCGTTCGGCCGACCTGGAGCGGCTGCTGGCGCTGGTGCGCAACGCGGATGTGCTGGTGCATAATTTCCGCCCCAGCGTGCCGGGCCGGCTCGGCATTGGCTACGAGCAGCTCAGCGCCGTCAATCCGCGCCTGATCTACTGCGCCGTGACCGGCTACGGCGAGACGGGCCCGCTGAAGGACAAGGCCGGCTACGACCAGGTGCTGCAGACCATGACCGGCATGTGCGCGCTGCAGGGCAAGCACAGCGGTCCGCCGGAGATCCTGTACGGCTCCGTGGTCGACTACTATGCCGCGGCGCTGGTCGCCGGAGCCGTTTCCTCGGCGCTCTACGAGCGCGAGAAGAGCGGCACGGGGCAATATGTGGGTGTGTCGCTACTGCGCGCGGCCCTGACCATGCAATCCGCCCGCATGGTATGGGCCGATTCGGAACCCCGGGATGTCGGACGCGACATGCGCTCCGGCGGGATCACAGGCATCCATCCTACCAGGGAAGGCTATCTCTACATCTCCGCCAACACCCCGCATTTCTGGCGAGCGCTGTGCGCGAAGACCGGCCTGGCCGATCTCCTGTCGACCGATCGCTACGACAGCGTGCGCAAGCGCGCCGAGCATCATGAGGAAATCGTACCCCGCCTGCACGCGGCATTGCAGCAGCGTTCGGCGCTGGACTGGGAAGCCGTGTTCGGCGAGGAAGTGCCGTGCGCGGCCGCCCGTTCGGTGGAGGACATGTTCGACTTTCCCCAGGTTGCCGCCGAAGGGATGGTGACAACGTTCGAGCACCCGGTCGTGGGCCGCTATCGAGGCTTCACGCGTGCGGTCAAGTT
>NZ_JARJLM010000119.1 GCF_029335485.1 Cupriavidus basilensis | reverse complement strand
TCCACGCGGGCGCGCACGGGATTGAGTTCGGGCGGCTCATCCAGTCCGGCTACCGCCTGCACGGCGGCATCGAACAGGCGCATCACATTGGCGAAGGCATCGCGGAAGAAGCCCGACACCCGCAGGGTGACGTCCACGCGCGGCCGGTCGAAAATCGCCATCGGCAGGATCTCGAAATCGGTCACGCGATAGCTGCCGGGCGCCCACTTGGGCCGCACGCCCAGCAAGGCGAAGGCTTGCGCGATATCGTCGCCGCCGCTGCGCATGGTGGCGGTGCCCCACACCGACAAGCCGATCGATCGCGGGTATTCGCCGTGCTCCTGCAAATGGCGCTCGATCAATTGGTTGGCCGACTTGAGGCCCAGCGTCCACGCCGTGCGGGTCGGCACCGCGCGCGTATCGACCGAATAGAAATTGCGCCCGGTAGGCAGCACATCGGGCCGGCCGCGCGAGGGCGCGCCGCTGGGGCCGGGCGGAACGAAGCAGCCGGACAGGCCGCGCGCGAGTTGCAGCATCTCCTGCGGACCGCAGGCGTCCAGGCGCGGCATCACGTCGTGGCGCAGGCGGGCCAGCACGGCCGAGGCCTGCGGCCACGCCTCGCGCAGCGCCGGCATGGCCGGATCGTCATCGCCAAGCAAGCGCGCCGCGAGCATGTCGAGCCGCTCGCGCGTGTCGCCGTGATGGCGCCACGGCCCGGCATCGAGCGCCTGCAGCATGGCCGGACGCGGACCTTCCCAGGGCGCGGCCCAATCCGCATCGAGCGGGTCGAAGCCACCGCCCAGATCGAGGTCGGCGGCCAGCGCCGTCAGCAAGCCGGCTTGCCCGCCCTTGCCGTCGCCCACCGGGAATCGCCCGAGCGCGAGCAGGGTGTCGCGCCGCTGGCGTCCCTCCGGCGACACGCCGAAGATGTGCAAGCCGTCGCGGATCTGCGATTCCTTCAGTTCGCACAGGTAAGCGTCGGTACGGTTGAGCAGCGCGTCCTCCCCATCGCTGTCGGCCGGGGCGTCCAGCCCCAGTTCGCGATGCAACTGCTGGTCCACGATCAGCTTCAGGATGGCCTTGCGCAGCAGCCGCGCGCGGCGCGGGTCCACCGCCAGGGCTTCGTAGTATTCATCGACCTGCCGCTCCAGGTCCTGCAGCGGGCCATAGTTTTCGGCGCGGGTCAGTGGCGGCATCAGGTGATCGATGATGACGGCCTGCGCCCGCCGCTTGGCCTGCGCGCCTTCGCCCGGATCGTTGACGATAAAGGGATAGAGATGCGGCAGTGGGCCGAGGATGGCGTCCGGCCAGCAACTGTCGGCCAGCGCCACGCTCTTGCCGGGCAGCCATTCCAGGTTGCCGTGCTTGCCGACGTGGACGATGGCATCGGCGCCGAAGGCGTGGCGCAGCCAGAAGTAGAACGCCAGGTAGCCGTGCGGCGGCACCAGCTCGGCATCGTGGTAGCTGGCATAGCTCCGGGCGCCGTCTTCGCCCGGCAGCGCGTAGGCGCGGGCAGGCTGCAGTCCCACGAACAGATGGCCGCTGCGCACGCCAGCGATCATGAAGCGGCCCTGCCGCACCATCGGGTCCTGTTCGGGGCTGCCCCATCGGGCGGCAATGGCGCGCTGGTTGTCTTGCGGCAGGCTCGCCAGGTGGCGCAGGTAGTCCGCCATCGGCAGGCTCTGGAGCGCCGGCCTGGCATCCAGCTGGTCCAGGTCGTTGGTCACGCCCTGCGTCAGGCCACGCATCAGATCGTCGCCGTCGGCCGGCAAGCCTTCGCAGAAGTAGCCCTCGGCGCGCAGCATGGCGAGAATACCCACCACCGAGGCCGGCGTATCCAGGCCCACGCCGTTGCCGATGCGCCCCTCATTGGCCGGATAGTTGGCCAGCACCAGCGCCACGCGCTTGTCGGCATTGCCGATCTCGCGCAGGCGGCACCAGCGCCGGCTCAGCTCGGCGACGAAGGCGATGCGCTCCGCGTCGGGCTGGTAGCGCACCACGTCGACCTCGGTATGGGGGCAGCGATAGGCCAGGCCCTTGAAGCTGACGGCGCGCGTAACGATGCGGCCATCCACCTCGGGCATGGCGATATGCATGGCCACGTCGCGCGGGCCCAGGCCCTGGCTGTCACGCAGCCAGTCCTCGCGGTTGCCGCCGCTCAGGATCACCTGCAGCACCGGCGCGTCGCCGGCGAGCTGCAGCGCTGCGGGCGCGTCGAGCGACGCGACCGCGAACGCCGTGGTATTCAGCACCAGCGCCGCGCGGTGCTCGCTGCACAGATGCTGCAGGACCTCCCGGCACAGCGTGTCCTTGAGCGAGTTCACCGCCAGCGGCAGCGGGTTCAGGCCTGCGGCACGCAGCGCCGCGATCAGCGCATCGAACACGGCAGTGTTGCCGGCCTGCAGATGGGCGCGGTAGAAGACCAGCGCAACCACCGGCGCATCGGCCTGGCCGTCCTGCCGCCGGTCCTGCTCCCATTCGCGCTGCCAGTCCGCGGCGGTTGCCACGCCGTGGGCCGGGTGATAGAGCGCGGCCTGCGGCAGCACGCGCGGCTGCAGCGCCGGCTGGCCCCAGCCGAAAGCGTGGTGCGCCAGGCAGCGGAAGAACTGCTCGGCGTTGTCGGCGCCGCCCTCGCGCAGGTAGCGCCACAGGTTGCTGGAGAGCGCCGGCGGCGCATTGCCACGCGCGAGCAGGTTGGCATCCTCGGCCAGGTCGCCCGAGAACATCACCAGCAACTGGCCGCGCGCGCGCGCCAGCTCGGTCAGGCGCTCCAGGCCATAGGCCCAGTCGCTATCGCCGCCGAGGTGATCGACCACCACCACCCGCGCATGCTGCAGCACGTCGTCCACATACATGTCGAGCGAGGCCGGCTGGCGCAGGTACATCTGGTTGGCCAGCCGCACCGAGGGGAAATCCCCCCCCAGCCGCGGGAAAACGCCCGCCAGCAGCGACAGCGTAGTGTCCGCCGCGCTCAGCACCACGATCTGCGCCGGGCTTTGTTCGATACGCACCACGCCGGCGCTGTCGTCGACGAAGCCGCCCGGGCGGGTGGAAAGCAGGTGCATCGGGTGCCTGGGCCGGTTGCGGGGTCGAGGACGTCAGGCCGCGCGCGCCGCGCCGGCCAGCGCTGCCTGCAGGGCCGCCTGTAGCGTGGGCTGGTCGAGGTCCTGCCCGATCAGCACGATGCGCGTGGCCTGCGTTTCGCCCGCCTGCCAGCGGCGGTCGAAGTAGCTGTCGAAACGCCGTCCCACGCCATGCAGCACCAGGCGCATGGCCTTGCCCGGCAGCGCGGCGAAACCCTTGATGCGATAGATGGTGTGGTCTTCCACCAGCTGCCGCAGGCCATTGATCAGCGGATCGCGGTCCACTTCGCCCAGCGTCACCACGACGGAGTCGAACTCGTCATGATGGTGATCGGCATGGTCGGGATCATCCGCCGAGCCGTGGTGGTCGGGGCGCAGGTGGATGGTGTCCTCGGACGCGCGGTTCAGGCCCAGCAACAGGTCGAGATCCAGCTTGCCGCCCTGCGCCCCGACGATCTTGACCTCGGCCGGAATCTCCGGGCGGATCAGCGCTTCCACCCCGGCGCGCTGCGCCGCGTCGATCAGGTCGGTCTTGTTGAGGATGACCAGGTCGGCCGCGCCGAGCTGGTCTTCGAACAGTTCATGCAGCGGCGATTCGTGGTCGAGGTTGGGATCGGCCTTGCGCTGCGCGTCCACCGCGTCCGGATCGGCGGCGAACTGGCCGGCGGCCACGGCTGCGCCATCCACCACGGTGACCACCGCATCCACGGTGAAGGCGTTCTTGATGCTGGGCCAGTTGAAGGCCTGCACCAGCGGCTTGGGCAGCGCCAGGCCGGAGGTCTCGATCAGCACGTGGTCGATGTCGCCGCGCCGCTCCAGCAATTGTTCCATGACCGGGAAGAATTCCTCCTGCACGGTACAGCACAGGCAACCGTTGGCGAGCTCGTAGAGCCGGCCGTTGCTCTCGCCGGATTCGTCGCAGCCGATGCCGCAGCCCTTGAGGATCTCGCCATCGATGCCCAGTTCGCCGAACTCGTTGACGATCACCGCGATGCGGCGGCCGCCGGCATGCTCGAGGATATGGCGCAGCAAGGTGGTCTTGCCGCTGCCGAGGAAGCCGGTGACGATGGTGGCGGGGATTTTACGGGTCTGCATGGGCGGATATCGGGGTTCAGCGGCGTTCGGCGAATGCCGCCGGAGTTG
>NZ_JARJLM010000118.1 GCF_029335485.1 Cupriavidus basilensis | reverse complement strand
GTGCAAGCCATCGACGCGCCGATCGCCACGCCGGCGCCGAGCGTAACGCCCGCCATGCCGTGCGCGGTGGCCAGCAGCACCAGGCCAAGCACATAGAGCAGCGAGCCGCTCATCATCAGCGGCCGGAAGCCCGCCCGCGCGGCCCACGCGCCGGCCATCGGCTGGAGCAGGCCCCAGGCCAGGTTCTGCACGGCAATGGCAATGGTGAAGTCGGACACCGAGATGCCGATGTCCCTGGTCAGCGGGGGCATGAAGATGCCGAGGCTCTGCCGCAGGCCCATGGCCAGGCTCAGCATGACGGAGGCGCCGAGCAGGATCGGCAGGACGGGGCGGAGATCGGTCAGGCGGGGAGGCACGGGGGATGTCTCGTTCTGTATTGTTG
>NZ_JARJLM010000117.1 GCF_029335485.1 Cupriavidus basilensis | reverse complement strand
TGTCCCGCCGCGAACGGCGAGCAGGTCCGGCAGGCTGAGCATGCCCAGCAGGCGGCGCTGCCCGTCCACCACCGGCAGCGACTGGACGCCGTGCCGCACCAGCAGCGCTCGCGCCTCGCTGCCGCTCTGGCCGGGTTGCACCGTCACCACGTCGCGCGACATGATGTCCGCGCAGCGCACGTCGCCGAAGCGGCGGCGATAGGCGCGCAATTGCGCGGCCACCAGGATTTCCTCGAGGTCGTCTTCCTCGATGTCGAGAAATTCGCCGCGCGCCTTCAGCACTTCGTCAAGGTCGGCCCGGTTGAAGCCGACCCGTTCGCTGGGCAGCGGATCGGCGGTGCGATGCGGGTTGGTGTGCTCGACCGGGCGGTGCGGATAGCGCCGCCGCATCAGGTTGTTGAACAGCAGCGCCACCAGCAGCAGCAGCATCGAATTGAGCGCGACCGGGAATACCACGAAGCCAAAGCCCAGCTGGCTCACGGCCGGCCCGCCGAACACCGCGGTGATCGCCACCGCGCCGCTGGGCGGGTGCACGCAGCGCAACTGGAACATGGCGGCGATGGCCAGCGCCACGGCGGCCGAAGCGGCCAGCCCCGGCGCGGGAATCCAGCGCGCGCAGGCCACCCCGATCAGCGCCGCTACCAGGTTGCCGCCGATGATGGACCACGGCTGGGCCAGCGGGCTGGCCGGCACGGCGAACAGCAGCACCGCGGATGCGCCCATCGGCGCCACGAACCATGGGTTGAAGCCGCCAAGCAGGTGGCGGCTGATCAATTCGGTGATCAGCAGGCCGAGGAGCGCGCCCAGGCAACTCTTGAAACGCTCGCGGCGGCCGGCGGTAATCGGGGTAGGGACGAAGGCGCGCAGCCATGCGCGCGCCCGTTCTGGCGTGAACTCGGGTAGGGAAGGGGCCTGGGATGGCGGCATGGTTCTGGGCTTGGTCAAAGGGGGCATGGGCGGCGAACGGTGGAGAAACACGCGAAAAGTGAGTATTCGTCACCTGGGGTTTTTCGCCGAAAGCCAGCGCGCAAATATATCACGACGTGATACATTTCGTTTCCCGCGGAAAACCCCTTGCCGCAATAGCGCGACATCCCGCGCTTCTTGCACGAGTCCCATCATGCACTTCGAGAAAAGCGACTACTCGGTCAACCGGCGGCTGCTGCTGCTAGCGGCGCTGGCGCCCCTGATCGGGGCCATCAGTACGGCGGCGGCAGTGCTGCTACTGAACCTGATCCGGTTCTTCACCAACCTGTTTTTTTACCAGACGCTGTCGCTGGCGGAACGCTCCCCGGCCCAGCATGCGCTGGGGGCGTGGGTCATCGCCGTACCGGTGATCGGTGGGCTGCTCGTCGGACTGATGGCGCGCTACGGCAGCGACAAGATCCGCGGCCACGGTATTCCGGAGGCCATCGAGGCGGTGTTGTTCGGCAAGAGCAGGATGTCGCCCCGGGTGGCGGTCCTCAAGCCACTCTCGTCGGGCATCGTGATCGGCAGCGGCGGGCCGTTCGGCGCCGAGGGGCCGATCATCATGACCGGTGGCTCGATCGCCTCGCTGCTCGCGCAGTATCTCCATCTCACCGCGGCCGAGCGCAAGACGCTGCTGGTGGCTGGCGCCTGCGCCGGCATGACGGCGATCTTCGGCACGCCGGTGGCGGCGGTGCTGCTGGCGGTCGAGCTGCTGCTGTTCGAACTGCGCCCGCGCAGCCTGCTGCCGGTGGCGCTGGCCTGCGCCGTGGCGGGCTTCCTGCGCGCGTGGGTGTTTGCCCCCGGCCCCTTGTTTGCGCTGCATACCGCGCCGGCCACGACCGCGGCACTGGGCTCGTGCGTGATCGCGGGCCTGCTTTGCGGCGTGCTGGGCGCCGTGTTGACACTGGCGCTGTATCGCACCGAGGACCAGTTCTCCAGGCTCAAGCTGCACTGGATGTGGTGGCCGGCGATCGGCGGGCTGGTGGTCGGCATCGGCGGCTTTTTCGAGCCGCGCGCGCTGGGCGTGGGCTATGACGTGATCGGCGACCTGCTCAACAACCGGCTGGCGCTGGAAGTGGCGGTGGCGTTGCTGACGGTCAAGGCGGTCATCTGGGTCGCCGCGCTGGGTTCCGGGACTTCCGGTGGCGTACTGGCGCCGTTGCTGATGCTGGGCGCGGGGCTTGGCGTGGCGCTGGCGCCGCTGCTGCCCGGCGGCTCGCCGCAGCTCTGGGCGCTGGTGTGCATGGCGGGCGTGCTGGGCAGTGTGCTTGGCGCGCCCCTGACCGCCATCGTGTTCGCCTTCGGCCTGACGCACGACAGCGACGCGCTGCTGCCGCTGCTGCTGACCACGGCGGTGGCGCACGGATTCACGGTGCTGACCATGAGGCGCTCGATCATGACCGAGAAGATCGCGCGCCGCGGACTGCATATCTATCGCGAATACGGCGTCGATCCGCTGGAGCGCCAGCACGTTGGCGACCTGATGACCACCGCGGTGCTGAGCGTGGACGGCGAGCAGCCGGTCAGCGCGCTGTGGCCGCAGTACTTCGGCGAGCACGCGCCGCATCGCGGTTATCCCGTGGTGTGTGGCGCACGCGTGGTCGGCATGCTGGAGCGCAATGCCTTGCGCGGGCGCGAGGCTTCCCCGCAGGCCGGCCGCGCGCTGATGGCGCCGCTGCAGCCGCACCAGGTGCTGCTGCCCGCGCAGACCGCGCGCATCGCCGCCGGGCGCATGGCCGAGCTGGGCGTCAGCCGCCTGCCGGTGGTGGCTGACCTGGATTCCATGCGGCTGGTCGGCGTGGTCTCGCTGCGCGACTTGCTGCGCCCGAGCGGGCAGGTGCTGCATGAGGAAACGCGCCGCGAGCGTCTGCGCGGCGCGGCGGCAGCCTGAGGGCTTTCCTTCAGAGCTTGTAGCTGGACAGCAGGATGCTGGTTTCCGTCGCGGCGATGCCGTCGATCAGCCGGATGCGGTCCAGCGTACGGTCGAACGCCTCGAGCGTGTCCGCGCGCAGCTCGGCGATGATGTCCCAGCGCCCGTTGGTGGTGTGCAGCGCCTGCACGTTCGGTTCGCCGCGCAGCGCCTGCAGCACCGCGCGGGCCTTGTTGCCTTCCACCGCTATGGTCATCCACGCACGGATGCGATGCGCCTCGGCTTCCGGCTTGAGCCGCACCGTGTAGCCGACGATCAATCCCTCCCTTTCCAGTCTGTCGATGCGGTTCTGCACAGTGGCGCGCGATACGCGCAGCGCCTTGGCGAGTGCCGTGGCGGGCATGCGGGCGTTGTCGCGCAGCAGGGCGAGCAACTGTCGGTCGGTGTCGTCCATTGCAGGTCCTGTCGGGCGCAGGGATGCGCCCTGGTGATGTCGAAAGCGCAATTGGCGATTTGCCAGTCGTGCTTGGCATTTTGCCATGTGAGCCGCGCAAATTGCACAATCTGCTGTCTTTAGGTTAGCACGGCACTACGCCAGAATTCAGGCATTCACTGACCCCGTAGCCAACCACTCCAAAGGAGCCAGCGTGATCCACCAGCCCACCATCCTGCTTGTCGAGCCCACCCACTACGACGTGTCCTATAGCATCAACCCGTGGATGGATCCGGGCCTTTGGGCGAGCGATCCGCGCGGCATGCATCGCAATGCCGTGCGCGCCTTCGAGTCCCTGCGCTCGGCGTTGCGGGCGGCTGGCTTCGCGGTGGAAGTGGCGCCCGGCACCCTGGGCCAGCCTGACATGGTGTTCCCGGCCAACGCCGCCGTGGTGCTGGACGGCCACGCCGTGCTGGCACGCTTCCGCTATCCCGAGCGGGCGGGCGAGGAGGCGCCTTTCGCGCGCATCTTCGAGGGGCTGCGCGAGCGCGGCCTGATCGACTCCGTCAGCCTGCTGCCTGAGGGCTGCTACCAGGAAGGCGCCGGCGACTGTATCTGGGATGCCGTACGTGGCCACTTCTGGGCGGGCTTCGGGCCGCGTTCCTCGCGCGCAGCGGCCGATGTCATGGCCAGCGAGTTCGGGCGCGAGGTGGTGGCGCTGGAACTGGCTACCGAACAAAGCTATCACCTCGACGTGTGCTTCTGCCCGCTGTCCGGCGGCGAAATCCTCTACTACGCGCCCGCCTTCACGCCGCAGGCGCTGTGCACGCTGCGCGAGCGCGTGCCAGCCAGCCTGCGCATCGAGGCGAGCGAGGACGACCTGCGCCACTTCAGCGTGAATGCGGTCAACCTGCACGACCAGGTAGTGATGACGCGCACCACCCCGCACCTGCGCGCCGAACTGGGCCAGCGCGGCTATCAGCTGCGCGAGGTGGACCTGTCGCCGTTCATGCTGTCCGGGGGTGGCGCCTACTGCATGACGCTGCGTCTCGATCGCAGCAGCGCGGCGCGACAAGCGGCGGGTTCGTCCGGCGGCGCCGCGCAGGCCGCGGTTGCCGCCTGAGGAGCGGACCCGAGGCCCGGCGAGAAAAAGAGAGAGCCGCAACATACCAGGGAGAACACCATGAAGGAGATCGCCATGACCCGCTTTCTGGATGCCGACGATGTGGCGGCGCTGGTGCGCGAGACGGGCGTTGCCAATGTGATCGTGCAGATGGCGCACCATATTCGCCAGGACTTCGTGCGCTGGGATGCGTTCGACAAATCGGCGCGGCTGGCCTCGCACTCTGCCGGCGGCGTGATCGAGCTCATGCCGGTGAGCGACGGCGTGCAGTACGCGTTCAAGTACGTCAACGGCCATCCCCGCAATGCGCAGAATGCCATGCCCACCGTGATGGCCTTCGGCGTGCTGGCCGAAGTGGCAAGCGGCTTTCCCTTGCTGCTGAGCGACCTGACCCTGGCCACCGCGCTGCGCACCGCTGCCACCTCCGCGCTGGCGGCACAGGCGCTGGCGCGGCCCGGGGCCGCCACCATGGCGCTGATCGGCAATGGCGCGCAGGCGGAGTTCCAGTCGCTGGGCTTCCATGCCATGCTGGGCATCCGCGAGATCCGCGCCTACGATATCGATCCGGCCGCGAGCGCACGGCTGGCGCGCAACCTGGCCGGTGTGACCGGGCTCAAGGTGGTGGTAGTGGACTCGGTGCGGGCCGCGGTGCAGGGTGCGGATATCCTCAGCACGGTGACTGCCGACAAGACGCGCGCCACCATCCTGACTCCGGACCTGGTGCCGTCCGGCGTGCATATCAATGCGGTGGGCGGGGATTGCCCGGGCAAGACAGAGCTGCATGCGGACATCCTGCGCCACGCGCGCATCGTGGTGGAGTACGCACCGCAGACCCGCATCGAAGGCGAAATCCAGCAATTGCCGCCGGATACACCGGTCACCGAGCTTTGGGAAATCCTGTCGGGCCGCGCGCCAGGGCAGGACGGTAGCGGGCGGGTTACGGTGTTCGATTCGGTGGGGTTTGCGCTGGAGGACTACGCTGCGCTGCGCTGGCTCCATGCGGCGGCGCATGCGCGCCATCGCGGCAGCCATGTGGAGCTGGTGGCGACGCCGCCGGATCCGCGCAATCTCTACGGCTGGATGATGGATGCGGGCGTGGCGCCGCATGCCGAGCGGGAACCGCTGGCAGCGCTGGCCTGAGCGCTGGTTTTGCCGCAGTGCGGGCGTTCCATGCAATGACGCCGCAGTTGTGCTGGCACAACTGCGGCGTACAAGCGCGCGGATGTCGGCGGAGGCGGTGCCCGCGGGTGGCGGGCGCGTCGGACCGGACGGCCGGGTGACGGCCGGGCAGTTGACTGCCGATGAAACTGTGTGTGCGCGGCTTATGAAACGTTGGCGGACGGCCTGGGCACGCCGGAGGTCGGGTCAGCCAGCGGCGGCGCCGCGGCTCATCATCAGCTGCGCGCGCAGGAAGCCTTTGACTTCTTCCAGGGACGGGGTCTTCAGGAAGACCATGATGCCCCAGTGCTGCAGGGCATCGGCTACGCCGTCATACGCTTGCCGGTTGGTGATCACGGCGAAGATGACATTCTGGCGGGCAAAGAAATTCTGCAGCTTCTCGATGGTGGCCGATTCGGCGTCGCTGAGTTCTTCGACGTAGTACAGCACCACCCGCGGATGCGAGCTGACGGAAGTAATGATGGTATCCACGACGTCCTCCACCACCACGCTTTTGAGAGGCAGGCCCCATTTGCCCAGTTGCGCGTGGATGCGCTGGGCTTCCTGATGATTCGGGTGGAATACCACCAGGTCGAGTTCATGCACCGAGGGCACTTCCTGGCCGACCCGGGTGGCCAGCAGCCGATGCACGGTCTCCTTGTGTATGCGGCGATGCCCGCCATTTGTCTTCCAGGCACCGAGTTCGCCGCGCTCCACCATTTTCTGCACGGTGCCCAGCGACACGTTGAGCAGCTTCGCGGCGGTTCGCGTGCTGTAGTAAGGCTTCTCAGCCAGTTCAGAATCCAGTTTCATCCGTTCACCCGTTAACTAAAAACACACCGCGGCTTGATACGCAGTGGCAGCGCGCGCACATCGCACCGATTGGACCCCCGGTTCCGCCGACGCTCGCCATGTTGGCGGTCGTCCGCTGGCACTCTTGCACCTTCTGCGCAGCATGCCCCGAGATCGGGGGAGAGAGCCATGTAGCTCCTTGTCTCGCATTGGTGTGATCTTTGTCACAAGTGCCTTTTCTTCTCTACAGGAGAAGGACCGGTCCCGAATAATATGCGTTATCGAACACAATTCACCATGCCAGATGGCAAATATTTCGAGATTGCTCTGAACGCTCCCAGTTATGTGTTTAAACGCATATTGTCGTCTTTTGGCAGACACGCAAATCAGGGAATTTATTGCAAACATTGCAGACATCCGAGCCCCATCATGGGGCGGCCACGCGGATGCCAATAGACTGGACAGCCATGTGTGCCGTGGGTTCCCGCGCCGTCCGTTCCCATCCGGGCGGGCATTATTGCGGCGGCTAGGGGAATTCCCGATGCCGGTTCGGCGCGTCGCATATCCGGGGCGCCAGGATTTGCCTGACGCGCTTAAATGTCAAAATCGTTCTGTATCAAAAATGCGCTGGCTGGTGCGCTGTGGCAATTGCAGCCGCGCGGCCCGGGAGCGAGAGGCGTGAGGCAAGCGAGGTTGCCATGGTCGCACGGCGCGCGTGCCGCCTTTG
>NZ_JARJLM010000116.1 GCF_029335485.1 Cupriavidus basilensis | reverse complement strand
CAGGTAGTGCAGGATCAGCGCGCCGCCGGAGCACAGCACCACCGCGTTGACCATGCGCAGGAACTGCTCGCGCGACAGCCGCAGCGTGATACTGCGCCCGGCCCATAGCCCCAGCGCCATGGCCGGCGCCAGCAGCAGAGCCAGCTTCAGGATGGCCGCACCCGCATACACTCCCGCCAGCGCAAACAGCACCAGCCGTGTCAGCGTACTCAGGCCGATCAGGGTGGACTGTGTCATGCGCATCGCATCCTTGCCGAGCCGGCCCGACAGGTAGATCGCATACAGGAAGCCGCCGCTGCCGAACATGGCGGAGCAGACCCCGCCGCCCAGTCCGAAGGGCAGCGCCGCGCGCGGCGTGAAGCCGGCCGGCCGCTTGCCCGCGAGCGACCACGTCGCATAGGCCATCGCGAATATGCCCAACAGCAGCGGCAGCAGGTCCGATTGCAGCTTGAGCAGCAGCGCGGCGCCTGCCAGGCTGCCGGCCAGCATGCAGGGCAGCAGCCGGCCCAGCTCGGCACGGTCGGCGGCGCGGCCGTCGCGCGCCAGGGCAAAGGCGGCGGCGCTGCAGTCCATCAGGGCCAGCAGTGGCACGATCTGGCTGACCGGCATCAGGTAGGCCAGCAGCGGCCCGGCCACCAGGGCGGTGCCGAAGCCGGCCATGCCGAAGATCACGTAGGCGCCGGCAATCGCCGCGCACATGGCGAGGTAAGCCGGCAGGGAGAGGCCGGGCAGCAGGTAGCTCAGGTCCATCGGGCAGGGTTCGGAGTCGGGGTTGCGTGTCCCACAGCTTAAGGACGCGCCCGCCCGGACACCAATATCAAAGCAGGCCGCGATCCATCGCAAAGCGGCATGGCAGCGCGCTGGGCGCGGCGCCCGCACCGTGGCACACTGCGCGCGTGGCCTCGCGCGCAGCGCGCGCCCGGCCACGCCGATGCGTAGTCGCGTGGCGCGATTGCGCTGGTTTCTTGGCGGCCGGCTTGCGGCCCGCTATCCGCGTACCGTCCAGGCCGACATGAGCCCGTCCCTCAATGAGCCCGTCCCTCAAGCAGTTGCGTTACTTCGTTGAAATCGTCGATGCAGGCAGCTTCAGCCTGGCCGCCGAGCGGCTCTTCATTGCCCAGCCGGCGCTGAGCCGGCAGATCAAGGAGCTGGAGGGCATGCTGCAGGTGGTGCTGCTGGTGCGTAAGGCGCGCCACGTGGAAACCACGCTGGCCGGCCGTGCTTTCCATGAAGCCGCGCGCCGCATCCTGGCCGAACTGACCGAGGCCTCGGCGCAGGCGCGCCAGGTCGAGCGCGGTGAACAAGGCACGCTGCGCCTGCTGCATTCGAGTTCGGTGCCGCTGACGCCGGCGTGCACGGCGGTGCTGCGCGAGTACCAGTCAGCGCATCCGGGGATAGGTTTCGAGGTTTCGCAGGCGTCCAGCGAGCAGCAGGCGCTGGAGATCGCCGAGGGCCGGGCCGATCTGGGGCTGGCGCGCGAGCCGCTGCTGCGCCGGCTGCCAGGCGTCGACGTCGATCCGCTCTACAGTGAACGCCTCGAACTGGCGGTAAGCAGCGCGCACCCGTTGGCACAAGCCGGGGCCGTGGCGCTGGCCGCCTTGCGGGAGGCACCCTTCGTGTCGCTGCCGCATCCGGATCGTGGTGGCCTGAGCCAGCGGGTGGCGCAATGCTGCCAGGAGAGCGGCTTCTACCCCCGCGCGGCAGCGGCAATCTCGCGCAAGCTATCGCAGCTGGCGCTGGTCGAGGCGGGGTTTGGCGTGGCTCTGGTGCCGGCCTCGCTCAAGCGCATGGCGCCGCCGGACGTGCGTTTCGTGCCGCTGGCCGATGCCGGCTGCGATACGCGCGTGGTGTTGCTGTCGCGGCGCGACGCCGCGCCGGCCGCGGCCGCGCTGGCAGACAGCCTGCGCGCGGCGCGGCTGGCTCAATAGGCCAGCGAGGCCTGGATGTAGACGGTGCGCGAGGCTTGTTCGCCGCTGGCTTGGCGCAGGAAGCGATAGCCCACGCTCACTTCATGGCTCATGTTTTCGCCGCGCAACCGTTGCCAGTAGCGCGGCTCGAAGTGTCCGGGTGTTCCAGCACCTTGGTCTCGTTGGGGTTCCACAGCCCGTTGCCGACCACGGTGACGGCGTTGAGCGTGGTTTCGGCGCTGAAAGCGCTGGCGGCTTGCGGCGTGGCGCCGGGCTGCGCGTCGGCCGCGCTTGCGGCCGTGGTCAAACAAGGCAAGGCAGCGCCAAGCGCGGCACCGGTAAGCTTGATGGTGGGATGCAAGATGGAATTCCTGGGAAGCGCGGACGCCATTGGGTGACGGTTTCGCAATATCCAGGCAATGCATCATTCTTGATACATGAAAGGCCATGGCATGCACCTGCATACAAGCCGGGGCTCGGATAGAATCCAAAACTTGCGGGAGCAAGGGCAAAGAAAGGTAAGAACCGTGACCGGCGCATGGTGCCATTCACCGAACGAGCCGCTTCGGGCGCTTTTGGGTTTTCCCGCCGCGTGGGGCAAGCCCTGTCCCGCCGCCCGTTCCGTCATCGCCACCACCCATGCCGACCCCTGCCACTGTTCCGGCCCCCGAGCCGGATTCCGTTTTTCGCGACCCTTCATTTCGGCTGTTCTGGTTTGCCCGCCTGTGCACCACCATCGGGTACCAGATTTTCACGGTGGCGGTAGGCTGGCAGATGTACGACCTCACCCGCGACCCCTTCATGCTCGGCATGGTGGGCCTGGTGCAGTTCCTGCCGTCGGTGATCCTGCTGTTGATGTCCGGCCACGTGGCCGACCGCTTCGACCGGCGCCTGATCGTACGCACCTGCCAGACGCTGGAGGCACTGATCGCGGTGTCGATGGCGGTGGCGAGCTGGTCCGGCTGGATCACGCGCGAGCACATCTTTGTCTTCGTGGCCATGATCGGCGCGACCCGCGCCTTCGAGACGCCCACGCTGCAGGCCTTGTTGCCGAGCGTGGTCACGCCGCGCCTGTTGCCGCGCGCGGTGGCCCTGTCCAGTTCCGCGACCCAGACGGCCATCATCATCGGCCCGGCGCTGGGCGGCTTTGCCTACGTGGCCGGCCCCGGCGTGGTCTACGGCATCAGCGCCACGCTGTTCGCGGTGGCCGCCTGCCTGATCAGCGCGCTCAAGCTGCGCCAGGCGGCGCAGCGCGTGAGCACACCGGTCAGCATCGCCACGCTGTTCGCGGGCATTGCCTATATCCGTAGCCGGCCGGTGTTGCTCGGGGCGATTTCGCTGGATCTGTTCGCCGTGCTGCTGGGCGGCGCCACCGCCCTGCTGCCGATCTATGCGCGCGATATCCTGCACACCGGGCCCTGGGGCCTCGGCCTGCTGCGTTCCTCGCCCGCCATCGGCGCGCTGGCAACCGCGCTGTGGCTGGCGCACCACCCGATGAACCGCCGCGTGGGACGCATCATGTTCAGCGCGGTGGCGGTGTTTGGGGTGGCCACGATGGTGTTCGGCATCTCGCACTGGCTGCCGTTGTCGATGGCGGCGCTGGTGATGCTGGGTGCCTCCGACATGATCAGCGTGGTGGTGCGCTCCACCCTGGTCCAGCTGGATACGCCGGACGATATGCGGGGGCGCGTGGGAGCGGTCAATTCCGTCTTTATCGGCGCGTCCAATCAGCTCGGCGAGTTCGAGTCGGGGGTGACGGCGGCACTGCTGGGCCCGGTCGGCGCCGTGCTGATGGGGGGCATCGGCACGCTGCTGGTGGTGGCGGTGTGGATGCGGCTGTTCCCGTCCCTGGCCTCGCGCGACCGCCTGCACGATCATCCCCTGGCGACCAGGCCGGCCTGAGCACCGCCCGGTTTGCCGCCGGGTCACCAGCCGCGCCGATGCAAACGCAGCGCCAGCCTGTCCGCCCAACCGCAAAAGCGTACCCAATTCTGCGTGCCCCGACGCTGCCTGTCCGGTGCCGGTCCTCGGGCCGGCAAGGGTTGCGCGGCGCTTCCCGCCGGGTTCCCCGGCGCCGGCTTCCATTTCCCTTGCCTTCATCGCCTTCATGCTCATTCTGGCAGTGCGCATGGCCTGGGTCCCGCCGCGCAGCAGATGTTATATGTGCTCCATGCGCCATTTTATGTATTGGATCCGCGTCCACTCAGAGTACGTTAAAAGGCACTCCGGCGAAAAT
>NZ_JARJLM010000115.1 GCF_029335485.1 Cupriavidus basilensis | reverse complement strand
GTTACAGCCCTTGCTTCAGGCTGGCTTCGATGAAGGGATCCAGGTCCCCGTCCAGCACCTTCTGCGTGTTGGACATTTCCACGTTGGTGCGCAGGTCCTTGATGCGGCTCTGGTCCAGCACGTAGGAACGGATCTGGTGGCCCCAGCCCACATCGGTCTTGGACGACTCCAGCTTGTCGGCCTCGGCCTGGCGCTTGCGCATTTCATGCTCGTACAGGCGCGACTTCAGCATCGACATGGCTTCGGCGCGGTTGCGGTGCTGCGAACGGTCGTTCTGGCACTGCACCACGATGCCGGTCGGGGTGTGCGTGATCCGCACGGCCGAATCGGTCTTGTTGATGTGCTGGCCGCCCGCGCCGGAAGCGCGGTAGGTGTCGACGCGCAGGTCCGCCGGATTGACTTCCACCTCGAAGGAATCGTCCACCTCGGGGTAGACGAAGACCGACGAGAACGAGGTGTGGCGGCCGCCCGAGGAGTCGAACGGCGACTTGCGCACCAGGCGGTGCACGCCGGTTTCGGTGCGCAGGTAGCCGAACGCGTACTCGCCCTCGACCTTGATCGTGGCGCTCTTGATGCCCGCTACGTCGCCTTCGGATTCTTCCAGCACCTCGGCCTTGAAACCCTTGCGCTCACAGTACTTCAGGTACTGGCGCAGCAGCATCGAGGCCCAGTCGCAGGCTTCGGTGCCGCCGGCGCCGGCCTGGATGTCGATAAAGGCGTTGGCCTGGTCCATCTCGCCGGCGAACATGCGGCGGAATTCCATGTCGGCGACGATGGCCTCGAAGCCCTGGACGTCGGCCTCGATGGCCTCCATCGTGTCGTCGTCGCCTTCCTCGCGCGCGAGTTCGAACAGCTCCTCGGCGCCGGCGAGGTCATCCGTGAGCTTGCCGAGGACGCCAACCACGCCCTCCAGCATCTTCTTTTCCTTGCCGAGATCCTGGGCCTTCTTGGGGTTGTTCCAGACCTCGGGGTCCTCGAGTTCGCCGTTGACTTCGTCGAGTCTTCCTACTTTGACATCGTAGTCAAAGATACCCCCGTAGATCTTCCGTTCGCGAACGGAGATCGGAGATGGCACCGGAGATGGCGTTGAGGCGTTCTGCTTCCATGATGTTCCTGCGCTTTCAAAACCTTGAATTATAGCGGATCGGGGGACTTTCCCCCCGCCCGCGATGGCACCGATTCCAGGATTTCGAACGGTTCGCCTCGCGAACGGTCTACAGTTGCGGGTGCGCCATGGCAGACTCGCTGGGTCTGCGGCGCCGGATCCGGCCCATGGACCCGGATATAAGGCCTCGGGCATCGGGAAGCAGGCACCAGGAATCAGGCATCAAGATATGCACAGGGAGGGACGATAAGTCAGCATGAAGCAAAGCAATCAAGACACGACCGCCACGCGGCGGCGCGCCCTGGGGCTGCTCGCCGCCTTGGCTGGCGCCATGCTGGCAGCCGGCTGCGGCACCATGGCCAGCGAGCCCGCGCCGGACGGCTACTACCGCGTGCAAAGCGGCGATACCTTGTATACCGTGGCCCGGCGGCACAAGCGCACGGTGCGCGACCTGGTGCGCTGGAACCAGTTGCCCAGCGCGGACCGCATCGAGGTGGGGCAACTGCTGCGGGTCCGCCCGCCGGCCGGCGGGAGCGCCGGTGCCAGCGCTGGTAGCAGTACCGGCAATGGTCCGGTGGCGGTGGGGGACACCCCGAGGGTGGACAACAGCGGTCCGTCCCGGGCCCCCGCCACCAGCATCCGCCTGCAATGGCCGGCCGACGGCCGCGTGACCGCCGGCTACGGGCCGCCCGCCAGCAAGGGGTTGCGCATCAGTACCGCGCCCGGCAGCGCGGTGCGCGCCGCCGCCGCCGGCAAGGCGATCCATGTTGGCAACCTGCGCGGCTACGGCATGCTGGTGATCATCAAGCACGACGACAACTGGCTGACGGTCTACGGCAACCTGGACAAGCCCTCGATCAGCGAGGGCGCGCAGGTGGCCGGCGGGCAGGAAGTCGGCCGCATGGGCACGGCCGACAGCGAGCTGCATTTCGAGGTGCGCAACAATGGCAAGCCGGTGGACCCGGCGGGCCTGCTGCCCGCGCGCGGATAGCGCCCGGGCCAGGCACGGACCCGGCGCTACTGCGCGTGCTCGATCACCATCTGCACGCGGGTGATGCCGTTGAAGGTATTGTTGTCGAGCCGGTAGGCCACCAGCGCGCTGGCGCCCAGCGAGTCGGCATGGTTGAACCAGATTGCGTCGAAGCGCTGGCTGCCGCGTCCCAGCTGCAGCTTGAGGTGCTTGCCCTTGAGCACGCTCTGGCGCAGCACATCGAATTCACCGCAGAAGGTGGGCGCGGGGAAGCCCTGGCCCCACACCTGCTGCTCCAGCAGCGAAACGAATTCGGGGCTGAAGCAGGCGTCCTCGATATCGCCGTCGGTCTCGATCACGCGCGCCAGCTGCTCGTCGTTCAGCCACTCGCGGCCCACGGCCTCGAAGGCTTCCATGAACTGTCCGAAGGTGTCGGCGCGCAGCGTCAGGCCGGCAGCCATGGCGTGGCCGCCGAATTTCACCAGCAGGCCGGGATGGCGCTTGGACACCAGGTCCAGCGCATCGCGCAGGTGGAAGCCCGGGATCGATCGGCCCGAGCCCTTGATCAGTTCATCGTCGCCGGGCGCGAAGGTGATGGTGGGGCGGTGGTATTTTTCCTTCAGGCGCGAGGCCACGATGCCGATCACGCCCTGGTGCCAGGTGTCGTTGAACACCGTGACGGTGAAGCGCGCCGCCGGATCCAGCGCGCCCAGCGGGCCTTCCAGGATCTGCAGTGCTTCCTGCTGCATGCCGGCCTCGATGTCGCGCCGCTCGCGGTTCATGCCGTCGAGCTCCTGGGCGATTTCCCAGGCGCGGTTGGCGTCGTCGGTCAGCAGGCATTCGATGCCGAGCGACATGTCGGCCAGCCGGCCAGCCGCGTTCAGGCGAGGGCCCACGCCGAAGCCGAGGTCGAAGGTATTGGCGCGCGTCGCCTCGCGCCCGGCGGCGCGGAACAGCGCCGCCACGCCGGCGTGCATGCGGCCCGCGCGCATGCGCTTGAGGCCTTGCGCCACCAGGATGCGGTTGTTGCTGTCGAGCTTGACCACGTCCGCCACGGTGCCCAGCGCGACCAGGTCGAGCAGGGTGTCCAGCCGGGGCTGGGTCTGGGCGTCGAACACGCCGCGGCGGCGCAATTCGGCGCGCAGCGCCAGCAGCACGTAGAACATCACGCCCACGCCGGCCAGGTTCTTGCTCGGGAATTCGCAGCCGGGCTGGTTGGGATTGACGATCACCGCCGCGTCGGGCAACTGCTCGCCCGGCAGATGGTGGTCGGTCACCACCACGTCGATGCCGAGCGCATTGGCCGCCGCCACGCCGTCGACGCTGGCGATGCCGTTGTCCACGGTGACGATCACGTCCGGCTGCTGCTGCGCGGCCAGCGCCACGATTTCCGGCGTCAGGCCGTAGCCGTACTCGAAGCGGTTGGGCACGATGTAGTCGATGCGCGCCCCCAGCATGCGCAGGCCGCGCACGCCGACCGCGCAGGCGGTGGCGCCGTCGCAGTCATAGTCGGCCACGATCAGCAGGCGCCGGCCGGCGGCGATGGCGTCGGCAAGGTAGGCGGCGGCATGGTCGATGCCTTTCATGGCGGCCGGCGGCTCCAGGCCCGGCAGGTCGGTGGCGAGCTCGGCCGGCTCGCGCACGCCGCGCGCCGACAGGATGCGCGCCAAGGTGGGATGCAGGCCGGATCCGGCCAGCTTGCCGGCGTGTTCGGAGGAAAAGGAGCGAACGGCGATTCGGGTCATGTAGGGCGGGCGGTGAGGCTGGCGGAAAGCGGGGGGTCAGGCGGCGTAGGCGAGGTCGGACAGCAGTGCGCGCCAGTCGCCGCGTTGTCCCAGGCCACGCCAGAATTTGCGCAGGTCGGCGCGGCGCACGGTGAATTCGGCATGGTGGTGCTCGCCCGCCAGCATCACGGTCAGCGCCTGCAGTTGTCCGGCTTCCAGCGCGGCCAGCGCGGGAGCGAACCACTCGGCGTCGAGCGCGTGCATGCGTTCGATCCACAGGCCCCAGTCTTCGCCGATATACGCTTCGGCCGCATCCTCCAGCAGCACCATGGCGCTGCCGCCGGTGGCCTGCATGTCACCGATGGCGCTGAAGCGGGGCGGCAGGGGCAGGTATGCCGCCCCGCCGGCCAGCGCCAGGCCACGCAGGAAGGCATCATTGGCCAGCACGGTGTCCGCCAGGCGCGGCACCGGCTGCAGTGTCCCGCCCCCGTATAGCCAGACCGAGTTGACGGAGAGCTCCCCGGCTGCCTCCCTGGCCTGGTTGACGGGATGGTCATGCCAGGTCATCTGGATCTCGTTCTGGATCCGGCGCCAGTCGCGGGCGCGTTCGCCAGCCTGCATCCAGATGTCGATATTGCGTCCCGTGGCGCGCAGCGGGCTGGCGGCGACAAGTGGCCCGAACACGGCTTCCGGGATATACCAGCGGGCCGGCGCGGGGGCTTCCAGCATGATGCCGGATTCCTGCAGCAGGCCGGCCACGGCGGCGCGCAAGGCCGCCGCCTCCTCCTCGCGGAGGCCCAGCTGGGCCGGATTCATCAGCACCAGGTGGTCGCGCGCGGCATGGATGTGCACCGGCTGCAGGCAGGCCCAGGCCTGGCCGTCATCCGCGCCGGTGGCATTCATGTCGGCCAGGCGCATGAACGGGGCGCTGGGCAGGCGCGCGGTGTCCAGCCCGGCCCGCCCGGCCAGCCAGCGCTCGTGCGGCAGCGTGCGCAGGAAGGGGTCGTCGTGCCGCTCGCGCGGGCCGGGGCTGGCGCGGGTGAGCAACTTTCCGAGCGCCGGTAACTCCAATTGCCGCAGCAGGGCTTCCAGCATGGCATCGTTGCCACCGCCGTCCGCGTCGATCGCGGCGCCCGGCGGGACGGAAAAGGGCACAATCAGGGTCAGGTGCGTCATCATGGTGCCCGAGATTGTAAACTTCCGGCTGGCGGGCGGCATAAATATCGTCCCCGGCCCGGCCGCGCGAGCGGCGCGGGGCGGCCGGAAGCGGCACAGCAGCGGCGCTGGCGGCGTGATGCCGGCGTTTCTCCTAGACAACAGGAACCCTCTTGAACTTTCCTTACGAATGGCAGATCGGCTGGCGATATACCCGCGCAAGCAAGCGGGCCAGCCGCAACACCTTCATTTCCTTTATCTCGATGATTTCCATGGCCGGCATCGCGCTGGGCGTGGCGGCGCTGATCGTGGTGCTGTCGGTGATGAATGGCTTCCAGAAAGAAGTGCGCGATCGCATGCTGTCGGTGCTGTCGCATATCGAGGTGGTCGGCCCCGGGGCGCTGCCCGACTGGCAGAAGACCGCCGCCGAGGCGATGCGCAACCAGGAAGTGATCGGCGCCGCGCCCTATGTGGCGGCCCAGGCCATGCTGACGCGGGAGGATGCCGTGCGCGGCGTGCTGCTGCGCGGCGTCGAGCCGTCCGAGGAGCCCAAGGTGTCGGATATCGGCAAGCAGTTCCGGTCCGGCGCCATGGAGCGCCTGCTGCCGGGCGAGTTCGGCATCGCGCTGGGCAATGAACTGGCCAACGCCATGGGCGTGCAGGTGGGCGACAAGGTGACCCTGGTGGTGCCGCAGGGCACCATCACCCCGGCCGGGGTGTTGCCGCGCCTCAAGCAGTTCACCGTGATCGGGGTGTTCTCGTCCGGCCACTTCGAGTTCGACAATGCGCTGGCGCTGATCAATATCAAGGACGCGGAGGCCATGTTCCGCCTGACCGGGCCTACCGGCGTGCGTTTGAAGCTGGCAGACATGCAGCGCGCACCGCAGGTGGCCGATGCGCTGGCCGGCACGCTGACCGGCGAGCTCTACCTGCGCGACTGGTCCAAGCAGAACCGCAACTGGTTCGCCGCGGTGCAGACTGAGAAGCGCATGATGTTCATCATCCTGACGCTGATCATCGCGGTGGCCGCCTTCAACCTGGTGTCCACGCTGGTGATGACGGTGACGGACAAGCAGGCCGATATCGCCATCCTGCGCACCATGGGCGCCCAGCCGGGTTCGATCACCAAGATCTTCATCGTGCAGGGCGTGGCCATCGGCTTTATCGGTACGCTGGCGGGTGTCGCCGGCGGCGCCTTGATCGCCTGCAATATCGATGTGATCGTGCCCTTTATCGAGCGGCTGCTGCATGTGCAGTTCCTGCCGCGCGACATCTATTTCATCAGTGAGCTGCCCTCGGATCCCCGCGTGCACGACATCGCCACCATCGGTATCGTCTCCTTCGTGCTGTCCACGCTGGCCACGCTTTACCCAAGCTGGCGTGCCGCCCGCGTCAACCCCGCGGAGGCGCTGCGCTATGAGTGAGACCCTGTTGCGGCCGGCGCTGCGGGCGTGCCGGCCACATGTGGTGGCAATCCTCTCCTGGCGACTGGAGCCATCTTGAACTTCCCCTACGAGTGGCAGATCGGCTGGCGCTACACTCGCGCAGGCAGGCGGGCCAGCCGCAACGCCTTCATTTCCTTTATCTCGATGATTTCCGTGGCCGGCATCGCGCTGGGCGTGGCGGCGCTGATCGTGGTGCTGTCGGTGATGAACGGCTTCCAGAAGGAAGTGCGCGATCGCATGCTGTCGGTGCTGTCGCATATCGAAGTGGTCGGCCCCGGGGCGCTGCCCGACTGGCAGAAGACCGCCGCCGAGGCGATGCGCAACCAGGAGGTGATCGGCGCCGCGCCCTATGTGGCGGCCCAGGCCATGCTGATGCGGGAGGATGTCGTGCGTGGCGTGCTGCTGCGCGGCGTCGAGCCGTCCGAGGAGCCCAAGGTGTCGGATATCGGCAAGCAGTTCCGGTCCGGCGCCATGGAGCGCCTGCTGCCGGGCGAATTCGGCATCGCGCTGGGCAATGAACTGGCCAGCGCCATGGGCGTGCAGGTGGGCGACAAGGTGACCCTGGTGCTGCCGCAGGGCGCCGCCATGGCGGCAGGCTCGACGCCGCAGTTCAAGCAACTCACCGTGGTCGGTGTGTTCTCGGCGGGTCACTTCGAGTTCGACAATACGCTGGCGCTGATCAATATCGAGGACGCGGAGGCCATGTTCCACCTGACCGGGCCCACCGGCGTGCGTTTGAAGCTGGCAGACATGCAGCGCGCGCCGCAGGTGGCCGATGCGCTGGCCGGCACGCTGACCGGCGAGCTCTACCTGCGCGACTGGACCAGGCAGAACCGCAACTGGTTCGCCTCGGTACAGACCCAGAAGCGCATGATGTTCGTCATCCTGACGCTGATCGTCGCGGTGGCCGCCTTCAACCTGGTGTCCACGCTGGTGATGACGGTGACGGACAAGCAGGCCGATATCGCCATCCTGCGCACCATGGGCGCCCAGCCGGGTTCGATCACCAGGATCTTCATCGTGCAGGGCGTGGCCATCGGCTTCATCGGTACGCTGGCCGGCGTCGCCGGCGGTGCGCTGATCGCCTGCAATATCGATGTGATCGTGCCCTTTATCGAGCGGCTGCTGCATGTGCAGTTCCTGCCGCGCGACATCTACTTCATCAGTGAATTACCTTCGGACCCCCGCGTGAACGACATCGCCACCATCAGTATCATCTCTTTCGTGCTGGCCACGCTGGCCACGCTTTACCCAAGCTGGCGCGCCGCCCGCGTCAACCCCGCGGAGGCGCTGCGCTATGAGTGAAGCCCTGTTGCGCGCCGAACCGGCCGGCAGTGCCGCCGACGCACCCGGCAAGGCCGCTGGCACGCCCGTGCTGCTGGCCGAGGGCCTGACCAAGCGCTTCCGGCAAGGCGGGCTTGACGTCACCGTGCTCAAGGGCGTGGACGTGCGGGTGGAAGCGGGCGAGAAGGTCGCCATCGTGGGCGCTTCCGGCTCCGGCAAGAGCACGCTGTTGCACGTGCTGGGCGGACTCGACAACCCGGACAGCGGCCGCGTCGCGTTGCAAGGCAGGCCCTTTACGTCGCTGCGCGAGAGCGAGCGCAATATCGTGCGCAACCGCGAGCTGGGTTTTATCTACCAGTTCCACCACCTGCTGCCCGAATTCACCGCGCTGGACAACGTGGCCATGCCGCTGCGCATCCGTGGGCTGCGTCAGCCCGAGGCGCGCGCGGCGGCGCTGGCGGTACTGGAGCGGGTGGGCCTGGGCGACCGGGCGCAACACCGGCCCGGCGAGCTGTCCGGCGGCGAGCGGCAACGGGTAGCCATCGCCCGCGCGCTGGTCGGCAGTCCGGCCTGCGTGCTGGCCGACGAGCCTACCGGCAACCTGGATGACCACACCGCGGGCGGCGTCTACGACCTGATGCTGGAACTGTCGCGTACGCTTGGCACCAGTTTCGTGATCGTGACCCACGACCTCGACCTGGCCAGCCGTTGCGATCGCGTGCTGCGCCTGCGCGACGGGCATATCCACCAAGAGCGCTGAGGCGCAGCGACGCACAGCCGTACAGGCACGCCATGTGGATCGATACCCATTGCCACCTCGACGCCGGCGAATTCGATGCCGACCGTGATGCCGTGGCCGCTGCGGCGGCCGCGGCCGGCGTCACCGGCATTGTGCTGCCGGCGGTGGCCGTGTCGAATTTTGCCGCGGTGCGCGCGCTGGCGCAGCGGCACGATAGCTGTGTCTACGCGCTGGGCATCCACCCGCTGTGCACGCCAGGCGCCGCCCAGGCCGATCTCGACGCCTTGCGCCGGGAGGTGGCCGCGTCGCTGGGCGATCCGCGCTTTGTCGGTATCGGCGAGATCGGGCTCGATTTCTTCGTGCCCGGGCTTGATGCCGGGCACCAGACCTGGATCTATGCCGAGCAGCTCAGGATTGCCCGTGAGTTCGACTTGCCGGTGCTGCTGCATGTGCGCAAGTCGCAGGACCAGGTTGCGGCGCAGTTGCGCCGCATCGGCGTGCGCCAGGGCATTGCCCATGCCTTCAACGGCAGCGTGCAGCAGGCGCAGGGTTTTATCGACCAGGGCCTCAAGCTGGGTTTCGGCGGCAATCTGACCTTCAGCCGCGCCAGGCAGATCCGGCGCCTGGCGCAGGAGTTGCCGCTCGACGCCATCGTGCTCGAAACCGACGCCCCCGATATCGCGCCCGCGTGGCTGTCCGGCGACCAGTTCGGCGAGCAGCACAAGGCGCGCAATACGCCGGCCGAAGTGGCGGGGGTGGCGAAGGTGCTGGGCGCGTTGCGAGGCCTCGATGCTGGGCCGCTGGCCCAGGCGATGTGGCGCAACTCGGTGGCCGCGCTGCCGCGGCTGGCTGCCTTCGCGGCGACCATGGCGCCATCCGCGCCGCCCGCATCGCGGCTTCCGGCCTCGGCCGAAACAATCCGCAACCTTCCAGTCTCATCCTGACAAGTTTCGCGGCCGGTAACGGCCGTATAAGCAGACGCATACGACTTCCTCCGGGAGCTGGCATGCGTCTGATCCTGCTCGCCTTCGTGGCGGGTTGCTGGTGGCTGCAGCAACAGGGCTCGCTGCCGCGTGGCGGCGTAGCGTGGGGGCTGGCCGCGGCCGGCCTTGCGGCCGCCGTGCTCGCCTTGCGCTGGCGTACGCGCCATCGCAGATGGGCGCGCGCGGCCTTGCTTGCCCTGTCCGTGCTGGCTGGCTTCGGCTGGTCGGCATGGCGTGCGGAGCTCTGGCTGGGCGAGAGCCTGGCGCCGGAGCGCGAAGGCGTCGACCTGGTGCTGAGCGGCGTGGTGGCCGGCCTGCCGGCACAGGCCGGGCGCGGCCAGCGCTTCGCGTTCGCGCTCGATGATGCCGCTTTGCAGCCGGATCCCGATCCGGGTCTGGTGCGCGGTATTCCCTCCCGCATCCTGCTGGGCTGGGACGATGCGCCGGCCGGGCTGCGTCCCGGTGAACGCCACATTTTCTCGTTGCGCCTGCGCCGGCCGCATGGCCTTGCCAATCCCCATGGCTTTGACTACGAGTACTGGCTGATGGCGGCGGGACTCGGCGCCACCGGTCACGTGCGGGATGTCCGGGGCGAGCCGCAGGAGGCGGTCGGCGAACGGATGGCGTGGCGGATCGCGCGATGGCGGGCGCAGGTACGCGACCACATCCTGGGCAGCCTGCCCATGGACGCCCGCTTCGCCCCGGTACTGGCGGCCCTGGTAGTGGGGGACCAGCGCGGCATCCAGGGGCGGGACTGGATCCTGTTCACGCGCACCGGCATCGGTCACCTGATCAGCATCTCGGGGCTGCATATCACCATGATCTCCGGCCTGTTTTCCAGTCTTGCGTTCTGGCTGTGGCGGCATTCCTTCGGCCTCGGCCGGTGGCTGCGGCGGCCCCTTCCGCTATGGTGGCCGGCCCGGCGCGCAGCCTTGGTGGCGGCCGTGCTGGCGGGCCTGGCCTACGGCTTGCTGGCTGGCATGCAGGTGCCGGCGCTGCGCACCGTGTCGATGCTGGCGGTAGCGGCGCTTGCCTTGTGGGGCGGGCGCACGCCGCCGGCTTCGCTGGTGCTGGCGTGGGCCGCGTTCGTGGCGATCGGGCTGGATCCCTGGGCTGTGCTGTCGCCGGGCTTCTGGCTTTCCTTTGGCGCGGTGGGCGTGATCTTCCTGGCCTGCACAACACGCTGGCGCAGGCTGCGCGCACGCAGTGGGCGGTCACCATCGGGCTGGTGCCGTTGACCCTGCTGCTGTTTCAGCAGGTTTCGGTGATTTCGCCGCTGGCCAATGCGGTGGCCATTCCGCTGGTCAGCCTGCTGGTGACGCCGCTGGCCCTGCTGGCGGCGGCCTTGCCCGCGCCGCTGGCCGGCTGGCTGCTGAGTGCCGCCCATGCGCTGCTGCACTGGCTGGTGGCTGGGCTGGAGTGGCTGGCGGCGCCGCCGTGGGCGGTATGGCAGGCGGCGCGCGCGGGTCCGCCGGCGCTGGCGCTGGCCGTGCTCGGCGCGCTGCTGTTGCTGGCGCCGATACGCTGCGGGCTGCGCGCGCGCCTGCACGGCGTGGTGCTGTTGCTGCCGATGGTGGTGGCGGGGCGGCAGCCGGTGGCGCATGGCGAGTTCCGCGCGACCGCGATCGATGTGGGCCAGGGCAATGCCGTGCTGGTGGAGACGCGCTCGCACGTGCTGCTGTACGACGCCGGGCCGACCTACGGCTGGGGCGCGGAGCGGGGCCAGCCGGGCAATAGCGCCGGTGCCCGCGCCATCGTGCCGTACCTGCGCGGCGCGGGCGTGCAGCGGCTGGACCAGATGGTGATCAGCCATGAAGACCCCGACCATGCCGGCGGCGCACGCGATGTGATGGCGGCGCTGACGGTGGATAGCCTGCTGGCGGGCGCTCCGCCCGGGCACCGGCTGCTCGCGCCGCATGCGGGCGCGGCAGCACCGGAGGCGGGGCCTTGCGAGGCCGGGCAGCAATGGGAGTGGGACGGGGTGCGCTTTGCCATGCTGCATCCCTTGCCGGGCTACGCGCACAACGCCGCCATCGACAGCAATGCGCGCAGCTGCGTACTGAGGGTGGAGGGAAGCGGGCGCAGCCTGCTGCTGACCGGCGATATCGGCCGGCGGACCGAGGCTGCCATGCTGGAGCGCCTGCCGCTGCAGGACTTGCGCGCCGACTTCATGCTGGTGCCGCACCACGGCAGCACCACCTCATCGAGCGGATCCTTCCTGGCGGTGGTGGCGCCCGAGCTGGCGCTGTTCCAGCTGGGCTACCGCAACCGCCACGGGTATCCGCGTCCAGAGGTGTGGGATCGCTATGGTTCGTACGGGGTGGCCCGCTATCGCAGCGACGAGACCGGCGCGGTCCAGGTCACGACGCGCGGCGAGTCCTACGCGGTGCAGGCTTACCGCCAGCACGAGCGCCGCTACTGGCGCGCGGCGCCACCGGCGCCTCGCTGAGGTTCGCGGGTTCCGCCTGGGCTATGCGGCGCTCGCGCAGATGCGCCTTGGCCCGCTGCAGGCCGGCGGAAACGATGTCGGCGCGCTCCAGCGCGACGCCGGCCGCGAGCACATCGCCCAGCACCAGGTGGCAGATGCGGGAGGTCATCGGGGTGTACACCTCGCTGTCCTCCTCCACGTCGGAGAACACGCAGACATCGGCCAGCGCGGCCAGCGGCGAGCCGCTGTGGGTCAGCGCCAGCACGCTGGCGCCGCTGGCGCGGGCCAGCGTGGCGGCCGCCAGCATGTCCCAGGTGCGCCCGCTGTTGGAGACCAGCACGGCCACGTCGCCGGGCCCGAGCAGCGCTGCCGACATGCTGAACACATGCGAGTCCGAGTATGCCGTGGTAGGGATGCCGAGGCGGAAGAACTTGTGCTGGATGTCCAGCGCGACGATGCCCGAGTTGCCGCAGCCATAGAACTCGATGCGGTGTGCTGCGGCGAGCAGGCGGATGCCGTGCTCGATCTGGTCTGCCGACAGCGCGTTGCGCACCGTCATCAGGGTCGCGATGGTGCGGTCGAAGACCTTGCCGGCAATGTCGGCGGGACGGTCCTCGGCCTTGACGTCCTGATGGACGAAGGGCGTGCCGCCGCCTACGTTCTGGGCAAACTGGAGCTTGAATTCGCGAAAGCCGTCATAGCCCAGCGCGGCGCAAAAGCGCGCAATGGTGGGCTGCGACACGCCAGCACGCTCAGCCAGTTCGGGCATCGACAGACGGATCACGCTGGCGCCGTGGCGGGCCACGTAATCGGCCAGGCGGCGTTCGGAGGGGCGAAGCGTGTCGTAGACGGCAAGGATTCGGTCGCGCATGGTAGGGGTGGGCTTTGCTGGTGCCAGGGGCGTTCTTTATGCTTCAGGTCATGGCCCCGGCATCTGGAGGTCTGAATGTTCAATGCTATGTAGATATTCTACATAATTCCGGATGGGGTCGGCGCTGACCGGGTGCGCCTTTATTTAGGGATTTCACCTATCCTAGGCATATTTGTTGAATATAAGGCGCTTTGTGATGTGCTGGTACGGTGCTTTTGGAGAAGCTTTGGATATAATGTAGAAAATCTACAGATAAAAGCCGTTCACCAGTACTCCCGGATACGATCCCGAATCACGACCAGGAACTCCCCCGAATGTCACAAGCCCTCCACGCCGAAGTCCAGGCCGTCACCGCGCGCGTGATCGCGCGCAGCCGCGGCAGCCGCGCCGCTTACCTGGCGCGCTGCGAACGTGCCCAGCAAGAGTTGGGTCCCCTGCGCGGGCTGTCCTGCGCCAACCTCGCGCACGGACTGGCCGCGCTGCCGGCGCACGATAAGCTCAAGCTGCGTGTCGAGCATGCTGCCAATCTCGGCATCGTCACCGCCTATAACGACATGCTGTCGGCCCACCAGCCGTACGAACGCTACCCCGGCGTGATCCGCGCGGCCGCGCGTGCGGTTGGCGCGGTGGCGCAGGTGGCCGGCGGCGTACCGGCGATGTGCGACGGCATCACGCAGGGCAATGCCGGCATGGAACTGTCGCTGTTCTCGCGCGACGCCATCGCCATGGCCACGGCGGTCTCGCTGTCGCATAACACCTTCGATGCCGCGCTGATGCTGGGCGTCTGCGACAAGATCGTGCCGGGCCTGCTGATGGGCGCGCTGCAGTTCGGCCATCTTCCTGTGGTGTTCGTGCCGGCGGGGCCGATGTCTACCGGCTTGTCCAACAAGGAAAAGGCGCGCGTGCGCCAGCTTTACGCGACCGGCCAGGTTGGCCGCGAAGCCTTGCTGGAGGCCGAATGCGAGGCTTACCACGGGGCCGGTACCTGCACCTTCTACGGCACCGCCAACAGCAACCAGTTCCTGATGGAAATCATGGGGCTGCACATGCCGGGCGCGGCCTTCGTGCATCCCGACAGCGGCTTGCGCGACGCGCTCACCGCAGCCGCCGCGCAGCGCGCGCTGGCGCTGACCGCGCGCGGTGCCGGCTACCTTCCGCTGGCGCGTATCGTCAACGAGCACGCGGTGGTCAATGCGGTGGTCGGCCTGCTGGCCACCGGCGGTTCGACCAACCACACCATTCACCTGGTGGCGATGGCGCGCGCGGCAGGGATCATCATCGACTGGGATGATTTCGACCGGCTCTCGCGCATCACGCCGCTGCTGGCGCGGGTCTATCCCAACGGTTCGGCCGATGTGAATCATTTCCATGCCGCCGGCGGCGTGGCCTATGTGATTCGCCAGTTGCTCGACGCCGGGCTGTTGCACGAGGATGTGGAAACGGTGGCCGGGCGCGGCCTGGCGCGCTACACGCAGGAGCCGGTGATGATCGACGGCGAACTGCTGTGGCGCGATGGCGCCGCCGTCAGCGGCGATGCGGCGGTCCTGGCCACCGCGGCCGAGCCGTTCTCGGCCGAAGGCGGCTTGCGCTTGCTGCAGGGCAATCTCGGCCGCGGCATGATCAAGGTTTCCGCTGTCGCGCCCGAGCACCGGGTGGTGGAAGCGCCGGCGCGCGTATTCGATTCGCAGGAAGGCCTGCAGGCTGCCTTCGAGGCTGGCGAGCTCGCCGGCGATATGGTCGCGGTGGTGCGCTTCCAGGGGCCTAATGCCAATGGCATGCCCGAGTTGCACCGCCTTACGCCGGTGCTGGGCTCCCTGCTGGATGCCGGCCACAAGGTCGCGCTGGTGACCGACGGGCGCATGTCCGGTGCTTCCGGCAAGGTGCCGGCGGTGATTCATGTGGGCCCGGAAGCACTTGCGGGCGGCCCGCTGGCGCGCGTGCGCGATGGCGACCGCATTCGCGTGGACGCCGTGGCCGGCACCCTCGAATGGCTCGGCGGCGCCGATGGCGAGACCGTGCTGGCGGCGCGCCCCTCGGCGGTACTGGCGGACGACGCTTTCGCCAGCTTCAGCGTCGGCCGCGGCCTGTTCGGCCTGTTCCGGCGCAACGCGCGGATCGCGGAGGAGGGCGGCAGCGCGCTCGACCTGTCCGAGGCCGATGCGCCCGGCGCTGTCCATGCGGGCGCAGCCGTCGCACAATAGGCAGGCGGCGCCTTAGTGTCATTTGTGTTCCCGTGAGCCGACGGCTACGGGGACGACCCCAAGCCGGCGCATGCGCGGCCTATCATGGCCCCATGGCCGGAGCGCTTCCGGAGCCAGCCGGCGGCCGGCGCGGGGACTACCGACAAGGATGGGAAAACCATCCGACCATGATCGTTGGAGCAGACATGATCTACATCCTGATGGGCGTTTCCGGCAGCGGAAAGACCACGGTCGGCCAACTGCTGGCCAAGACCCTGCATTGCGGCTTCCATGACGCCGACGAATTCCACAGCGACGCCAACAAGGCGAAGATGCACAACGGCATTGCGCTGACCGACGAAGACCGCTGGCCCTGGCTCGCGGCCATGCGCGCGGCCATCGACACGGCCCGTGCCGAGGGGCGCACCCATGTGTTCACCTGCTCGGCGCTGCGGCAGGCCTATCGCGACCGCCTGACGCCGCCCGATGGCGGCGTGACCTTTGTCTTCATGAAGGGCGATGCCGCGGTGATCGGCGGCCGCCTGGCCGGGCGCAGCGAGCATTTCTTCAATCCGGCGCTGCTGCAAAGCCAGTTCGATACGCTCGAGGAGCCGTGCGACGCGCTGGTGCTCGACATCCGCCAGACGCCGGAAGCGCTGGTGCAGCGTATCCTGGCCGAGGTGCCTGCCGGGGCAGGCGCGGCGGTAGCGCGCTAAAGCGCTGCCGGCGGCGCCGGCAGCGGGTCGATAGCCGGCTACGGGAGGGGCTGGCAGATATCTTGCTTAATCCATCTTCGATGGCGCGAACGTCCGCTGCTTGCGGCTTTCGCGGCCATAGGTATCCTATAGGGACAGCACTTCGAATATGACGAGACGGTTCGCGGCGATGCCGCCGGACCTCGGGTGATGATCTCAAGGTGCTGTGCCGGGAAATAGAAGCCAATCAAAACGGGGTTGCCGGTAGTTTGGGCGGCGCCCGAATCATGGAGGAACGGCCATCATGGCGGCGCGGTTTTTCGACGAGATGCTCGATTGGCAAGATGGCGTGGCAGCAGCGATCCACGCGGGGCAGTCCCTGCCGGCAGGCGCGGTGCGGGGGCACTACAAGCATTTCGCAGACTGGTTGGCACGACAGTCCGAAGGCACCATGGGCAACAAGCGCGCGGAGGCGGACCTGATCTTCCGGCGCGTGGGCATCACCTTCGCCGTGTACGGCGACAAGGATGAGTCCAACAGCGGCACCGAGCGGACCATCCCGTTCGACGTGATTCCCCGTATCTTTCCCGCCAGCGAGTGGGCCACGCTGGAGCGCGGGCTGCGTCAGCGGGTAGCGGCGCTGAATCGCTTTATCCACGATATCTACCACGGCCAGGACATCATCCGCGCCGGCGTGATCCCGCCCGACCAGATCTACAACAACGCGCAGTACCGGCCCGAGATGCTGGGCATCGACGTACCGCGCGATATCTACGCGCACATCGCCGGCATCGACGTGGTGCGCGCGGGCGAGGGCGAGTTCTACGTGCTGGAAGACAACCTGCGCGTACCCTCCGGTGTCTCCTACATGCTGGAGAACCGCAAGATGATGATGCGCCTGTTCCCGGACCTGTTCGCGCGCAACCGCGTGGCGCCGGTGGCGCACTATCCGGACCTGCTGCTCGACATGCTGCGCGGGGTCTCGCCGCAGAACATCGCCGATCCCACCGTGGTGGTGCTGACGCCCGGCATGTACAACTCCGCCTACTTCGAACACGCCTTCCTGGCCCAGCAGATGGGCGTGGAACTGGTCGAGGGCAGCGACCTGTTCGTGCAGGACGATCATCTCTACATGCGCACCACGCAAGGCCCGCAGCGCATCGACGTGATCTATCGCCGGGTCGACGACGACTTCCTCGACCCGCTGGTGTTCCGGCCCGATTCCGCGCTGGGCGCGGCCGGGCTGCTGTCGGTCTATCGCGCCGGCAACGTCAATATCTGCAATGCCATCGGCACCGGCGTGGCCGACGACAAGTCGATCTATCCCTATGTGCCGGACATGATCCGCTTCTACCTCGGCGAAGACGCGATCCTGAACAACGTGCCGACCTATATGTGCCGCCGCCCCGACGACCTGCAGTACGTGCTCGACCACATGGACGAACTGGTGGTGAAGGAAACCCATGGCGCCGGCGGCTACGGCATGCTGGTGGGGCCGGCCGCCACGCGCGCGGAGATCGATACCTTCCGCGAGGTCGTGCGCGCGCGTCCGGAGCAATATATCGCGCAGCCCACACTGGCGCTGTCGACCTGCCCGACCTATGTGGAGTCGGGCATCGCGCCGCGCCACATCGACCTGCGGCCGTTCGTGCTGTCGGGCAAGGACGTGCGCATGGTGCCCGGCGGCCTGACCCGGGTGGCGCTGCGGGAGGGCTCGCTGGTGGTCAACTCCTCGCAGGGCGGGGGCACCAAGGACACCTGGGTGCTGGAGCGCTGACACGCGGCTGCGCGTGCACACGCGAGACTAGTTTGGGGATCCGCGCCGGCCGCCGCCATGCCGGCGGCGCGCGGGCGCACAGCGCAACACGAGGGGACTGACCATGCTTAGCCGCACCGCCGACCACCTGTTCTGGATGGCGCGCTATACCGAGCGCGCGGAGAACACCGCGCGCATGCTGGATGTGAATTACCAGACTTCGCTGCTGCCGCAATCGGCGGAAGTGGCGGAGCAGGGCTGGTGGGCCATGCTCGACATCTCCGAGCTGACCAGCGTGTTCGACCACAAGTACGGCCTGCTCACGCGCGACGACGTGATCGACTTCATGGTGCGCGACATGACCAATGTGTCGTCGATCATGAGCTGCCTGCGCGCGGCGCGCGAGAACGCGCGGGCGGTGCGCGGCTCGCTGACCACCGAGGTGTGGGAGACCATCAACACCACCTGGCTGGACGTGCAGCGCATGATTGCCGACGGCGTGCTGCGCGAGGATCCGTCGCAGTTCTTCGAATGGGTCAAGTTCCGCTCGCACCTGGCGCGTGGCGTGCAGTTCGGCACCATGCTCAAGGACGATGCCTTCCACTTCATGCGGCTGGGGACCTTCCTGGAGCGCGCCGACAATACCGCGCGGATACTCGACGTGAAGTTCCAGGCCAGCAGCGTGGACGACAGCGACCCCAACCGCGACGCCAACGATTTCTATCACTGGGCGGCGGTGCTGCGCTCGGTGTCGGGCTTCGAGGTCTACCGCAAGATCTACCGTACGGTGATCACGCCGGAGCGGGTGGCGGAGCTGCTGGTGCTGCGCCCGGACATGCCGCGCTCGCTGGTGGCCAGCATGGACGAAGTGGTGGCGATCCTGGCGCTGGTGGCCAACCAGCATTCGTCGGAGACCGAGCGGCAGGCTGGTAAACTCCACGCCGATTTGAAATATGCGCGCATCGACGACATTTTCGCCGTCGGCCTGCACGCTTACCTGACCAGTTTCCTGGAGCGCATCGGCGACCTCGGCAATGGCATCAGCCGGGACTTCCTCGTGCCGCTGGTGACTGCCTGACCCACCTAGTGTCTGGAGTGGGGTGGTCGTGACGGCCTCGCCACATCGTGAAATACAAGATCCATCACAAGACCGTCTACCGTTATGCCGAACCGCTCCTGCGCAGCGTGCACGAACTGCGGCTCGCGCCGCGCTCCGGCCCGCTGCAGGCTGTGCGGGAGTGGCAGCTGACGGTGCCTGGCAACCTTTCCGAGGCGCGTGACGGTTTCGGCAATATCGTCCATAGCTTTACCGTGGCGGGGCCCGCGCATACGCTGGTGATCGATGCCGCCGGCGTGGTGGAGGTGACGCCGCCCGGCGGCGCGCACGCGCCGGTGTTCTGCGACGCGCCGCCTGCGGGGGAGACCCGGGTGTCGCCGCTGTACTATCTCGGCGGCACGCCGCTGACGATGCCGGTGCCGGAAATGATCCGTTTCGCCGCGCCCTACCTGGCGGCGGGACATGAGGTGCCGGCGCTGTTGGCGCTGGCCGGCGGGATTGCCGGGCGGGTGCGCTACAAGGCCGATAGCACTGATGTGGGTACTTCTGCCGGCGAAGCGTTTGCGCTGGGCAGCGGGGTCTGCCAGGACCAGGCGCAGGTGATGGTGGCGTGTTGCCGTGCCCTTGGCATACCGGCGCGCTATGTCAGCGGCTATTTCTACGACCCGGCGGCGTCGGCACTGGCCAGCCATGCCTGGGCCGATGTCTGCGTGGATGTGGGCAAGGAGCTATGGTGCAGCATCGATGTGACCCACCGCTGCCTGAGCGATGCGCGCCATGTGCGGCTGGCGGTGGGGCGCGACTACCGCATGGCCGCACCGGTGCGCGGCGTGCGCGAGGGCGGCAGCGGCGAGCGGCTGGCCGTCGAGATCGCCATTGCACCATGGGTGTAGGCCGAGTGGTGCGCGATGCACTGAAACGGAGCGCGGCCCGGTGCTCCGGTCGTATCGGAGGGGCGCTAGAATGTGGCCTGGTCCCGTGCGGTGCGCCGGGCGCGATCGCGCACCATAACAAGACAAGATCATGACGTATTGTGTAGCCATGCGGCTGGATGCCGGCCTGGTGTTCCTCTCCGACTCCCGCACCAATGCCGGGGTCGACGCGATTTCGACCGCACGCAAGATGACCGTGTTCGAGGAGCCCGGCGATCGCGTCATGGTGTTGCTGAGCGCCGGTAACCTGGCGATCAGCCAGTCGGTGCGCCAGATCCTGGCCGAAGGCCGCGACGAGAAGCGTTCCTTGTGGACTGCCCGCGACATGTTCGAGGCGGCTTCCATCGTCGGCGATGCGGTGCGCCAGGTACACAAGCACGATGCCCATGCCCTGCGCGAGGCTGGCATCGAGTTCAATGTAAGCCTGATTTTCGGCGGCCAGATCCATGGCGAGCGGGCGCGGCTGTTCCATGTGTATGCGGCGGGCAATTTCGTCGAGGCCACGCCCGAGAATTGCTACTTCCAGATCGGCGAGGCCAAGTACGGCAAGCCCATCATCGATCGCCTGGTCGAGCCGTCGCTGCCGCTGGGCGAGGCGGCCAAGTGCGCGCTGGTGTCGATGGATTCCACGCTCAAGTCGAATATCTCGGTGGGCCTGCCGCTGGACCTGCTGGTCTACGAGACCGATTCGCTGCGCGTGACCCGTTTTGTCAGCATCGACGAGAAGAACGCCTATTTCCGCATGATCCGCGACACCTGGGGCCACCGGCTGCGGCAGGTGTTCGGCGAGATCAACGATCCCGAGTGGGATGCTGCGGCGCCGGCTGAATTCCCGCTGGCGCGCCAGAACGAAAATGACCGCTGGGGCCAGCCCGTGCGCGCCAGTCGCGAACGCGCGGCCACGCGCGACTGACGGCCGGCCAACGGCCCGCCACAACCCACCGATGCGCGACATCCTGCATTTTTCGCATGCCAACGGCTTTCCGGTCAGTACCTACCGCAAGCTCTTTGCCCTGCTCGAAGACGACTTCGAGATCCGCGCCGTGGACCGCTACGGCCACGACCCGAAATTCCCGGTCACGCGCGAGTGGCCGCACCTGGTCGATGAGTTGCTGGCCTCGCTGGAGCGGAATTACCGCGAGCCGGTCTGGCTGGTAGGGCATTCGCTAGGTGGCTTCCTGTCGCTGATGGCGGCGCTGCAGCGCCCGCAATGGGTGCGCGGCGTGGTGATGCTCGACTCGCCCGTGATCGCCGGCTGGCGTGCCGCCCTGCTCAAGGCCGGGCAGCGCTTTGGCCTGGACGAGCGGCCGGGGCCGGCGGCGGTGACGCGGCGGCGGCGCACCCATTGGCCGGACGCGGAGGCGGTCTGGCAGCATTTCCGTGCCAAGCCCGTGTTCGCGGCGTGGGACGAGGAAGTGCTGCGCGACTATGCCATGCACGGCACCGAGCCCACCGGCAACGATGCGGAACGCCGCCTGCGTTTCGAGCGGGAAATCGAATACAGGATCTATCGCACGCTGCCCACCAGCCTGGGCTCGCGCGTGGCCCGCGGAGCGCCGGTGCCGGTCGGCTTTGTCGCCGGCACGCGTTCGCGGGAAGTCCGGCAATGCGGGCTGGGCGCCACGCGCAAGCTGGTGGGCGAGCGGCTGCGCTTCATAGAAGGTGGGCATCTCTATCCAATGGAGCGCCCCGGGCAGACCGCCACGCTGATCGGCGAGCTGATCGATGCCATGCGGACGGATTTGCCTGCGGCCCGGAATGGGTCTACGGTAATCGCATGAGTCCGCGCCGCAGCGGCGGCGGAGCGTTCTCCGGCGGGACGCGGCAGGGTGCGCCTGCGAAGCGGCGGATGCGCCTCAACGGTGCACGGCAATGCTGCTTGTCACAAATGCGGCGGTGCAGCAGCCGGGGTCTCATGTATAATCCCGATTTCCCCGGCAAGCTCGGTTTATGACCAAATTCGTCTTCGTCACCGGTGGCGTCGTCTCTTCTCTCGGCAAGGGCATCGCTGCTGCTTCGCTCGCGGCCATTCTCGAGTCGCGCGGCCTCAAAGTCACCCTCCTCAAGCTCGATCCCTACATCAACGTCGATCCCGGCACGATGAGCCCCTTCCAGCATGGCGAAGTGTTCGTCACGGAAGACGGCGCGGAAACCGACCTCGATCTCGGCCACTACGAGCGTTTCGTCTCGGCCAAGATGCGCAAGTCGAACAACTTCACCACGGGCCAGATCTACGAGTCGGTGATCCGCAAGGAACGCCGCGGCGAGTACCTCGGCAAGACCGTGCAGGTGATTCCGCACATCACCAACGAGATCCAGGCCTTCATCGAGCGAGGCGCGGCTGCGTCGCACGGTGGCAAGGCCGACGTCGCCCTGGTGGAGATCGGTGGCACGGTCGGCGATATCGAATCGCTGCCCTTCCTGGAAGCCGCGCGCCAGATGAGCCTGCGCATGGGTCGCAACCACGCCGCCTTCGTGCACCTGACGCTGGTGCCGTTCATTGCCAGCGCCGGCGAGCTGAAGACCAAGCCGACCCAGCATTCGGTGCAGAAGCTGCGTGAAATCGGCATTTCGCCGACCGCGCTGCTGTGCCGCGCCGACCGCCCGATCCCGGACGACGAGCGTGCCAAGATTTCGCTGTTCGCCAATATCCCGCAGGAAGCCGTGATCTCGGTGTGGGACGTCGACAGCATCTACAAGATTCCGCAGATGCTCAACGAGCAAGGCCTCGACCGCCTGATCTGCGAGGAACTGCGTATCGATCCGAAGCCGGCCGATCTCTCCATGTGGCAGCGCCTGGTCAATGCCCAGGAAAATCCGCAGCACGAGATCACCATCGGCATGGTCGGCAAGTATGTCGACCTGACCGAGTCGTACAAGTCGCTGATCGAAGCGCTGCGCCACGCCGGCATGCACACCGCCACCCGCGTGAACATCGAGTACATCGATTCGGAAGAACTCGAATCCGGCCACCTCGAAGTGCTCAAGCCGCTGGACGCCATCCTGGTGCCGGGCGGCTTCGGCAAGCGCGGCACGGAAGGCAAGATCCGCGCGATCCAATATGCGCGCGAGAACAAGGTGCCGTACCTGGGCATCTGCCTGGGCATGCAGCTGGCGGTGATCGAGTTTGCCCGCCACGTGGCGGCCATGGCCGATGCCAACTCGACCGAGTTCAACCTCGAAACCGAGCATCCGGTGGTCGCGCTGATCACCGAATGGGTCGACCGCGAAGGCAAGGTGGAGCAGCGCTCCGCCGATTCCGACCTGGGCGGCACCATGCGCCTTGGCGCGCAGCGCGTGCCGGTGAAGGCGGGGACCAAGGCTGGCCAGATCTATGGCGCGGAAGTCAACGAACGCCATCGTCACCGCTACGAAGTCAACAACCACTATGTGCCGACGCTGGAAAAGGCGGGCATGGTGATTTCGGCGCGTACCCCGACCGAAGACCTGCCCGAGATGATGGAGCTGCCGGAAAGCATGCACCCGTGGTTCGTGGGCGTGCAGTTCCACCCGGAATTCACCTCCACCCCGCGCGACGGCCATCCGCTGTTCAAGGCCTACGTGGAAGCGGCGCTGGCCAGCCAGCAGCGCAAGGCGGGCTAAGGCCCCCGGCACCGCAAGCAGGAGACTAGTGATGAAACTCTGTGGATTTGACGTCGGCCTGGACCGGCCGTTCTTCCTGATCGCCGGTCCGTGCGTGATCGAGTCCGAGCAGATGGCGCTGGATACCGCCGGCGAGCTCAAGGCGATCACGGGTGAGCTCGGTATCCCGTTTATCTACAAGTCCTCGTTCGACAAGGCCAACCGCTCGTCGGGCAGGACCTTCCGCGGGCTGGGCATGGAGAAAGGGCTCGAGATCCTCGCGACCGTCAAGCGCGAGATCGGCGTGCCGGTGCTGACCGACATCCACGAGATCGACGAAGTCAAACCGGTGGCAGCGGTGGTCGACGTGCTGCAGACGCCGGCCTTCCTGTGCCGGCAGACCGATTTCATCCGCGCCTGCGCGCAGAGCGGCCGCCCCGTCAACATCAAGAAGGGGCAGTTCCTCGCGCCGCACGACATGAAGAACGTCATCGACAAGGCACGCGATGCCGCGCGCGAGGCGGGGCTGCCGGAAGACAGCTTCATGGCTTGCGAGCGCGGTGTATCCTTCGGTTACAACAACCTGGTCTCCGACATGCGCTCGCTCGCGATCATGCGCGAGACCGGAGCGCCGGTGGTATTCGACGCCACACACTCGGTGCAGTTGCCGGGCGGCCAGGGCACCAGCTCCGGCGGCCAGCGCGAGTTCGTGCCGGTGCTGTCGCGCGCCGCCGTTGCGACCGGTGTGGCGGGCCTGTTCATGGAAACCCATCCGGACCCGAGCAAGGCCATGTCCGACGGCCCCAACGCGGTGCCGCTGTCGCGCATGAAGGAATTGCTGACGGTGCTCAAGGAACTCGACACGCTGGTCAAGCGCTCGGGTTTCCTTGAAGACAATTTCAGCTGGCCGGCGGGCTGCGCCTGAGCGCGCGGTGCCGTTGCCGTCATGGCCGTCATCAGGCGGCCATGATCAGCCAGATAGAATCGACATCATAAGATCATACGGAGATACGCCATGGCCAGCGGCTATATCATTGCCCACGTCGATGTCACCGATCCCCTGCAGTACGAAGAATACAAGGTGCTCTCCAGCCATGCCATGAAGGTGCATGGCGCCGAGGTACTGGTGCGTGGCGGCAAGACCGGGAAGCTCGAGGGCGATTGGGCTCCCACGCGCGTGGTAGTGCTGAAGTTTCCCAGCTATGAGGCGGCGAAGTCGTTTCACGATAGCGAGGAATACCGCGCCGCGCGCAAGTCCCGCGAGCACGCCGCGCGCATGAGCATGATCGTGGTCGAGGGCGTTTAAGCGCTCCCGCACATCGTGTCGCAGTCGTCGTTGTCCAGGGCCTGGCGCCCGTGCAGTACGCAATTACCAAGCATCAACAGTCCAAGATCCAAGAGGAATCCATGAGTGCAATCGTAGATATCATCGGTCGCGAAGTTCTCGACTCGCGCGGTAACCCGACGGTCGAGTGCGACGTCCTGCTCGAATCCGGCGTGATGGGCCGTGCGGCTGTGCCGTCGGGCGCGTCCACCGGTTCGCGCGAAGCCATCGAGCTGCGCGACGGCGACAAGTCGCGCTATCTTGGCAAGGGCGTGCTGAAGGCGGTCGAGCATATCAACACCGAAATCTCGGAAGCCATCATGGGCCTGGACGCCTCGGAGCAGGCGTTCCTGGACCGCACCCTGATCGACCTCGACGGCACCGATAACAAGGGCCGCCTTGGCGCCAACGCCATGCTGGCCGTGTCGATGGCCGTGGCCAAGGCCGCCGCCGAGGAAGCCGGCCTGCCGCTGTACCGCTACTTCGGCGGTTCGGGCGCGATGCAGATGCCGGTGCCGATGATGAACATCGTCAACGGGGGCGCGCACGCCAACAACAGCCTGGACATCCAGGAATTCATGATCATGCCGGTGTCGCAGACGAGCTTCCGCGAAGCCCTGCGTTGCGGCGCCGAAGTGTTCCACGCGCTCAAGAAGATCCTGGCCGACAAGGGCATGTCCACGGCGGTCGGCGATGAAGGCGGCTTCGCGCCGAACTTCGCTTCGAACGAAGAGTGCCTGAACACCATCGTGCAAGCCATCGAGAAGGCCGGCTACCGTGCCGGCGAAGACGTGCTGCTGGCGCTGGACTGCGCTGCCAGCGAGTTCTACCACGAAGGCGAAGGCCAGTATCAGCTCGAAGGCGAAGGCCTGAAGCTGACCGCGACGCAATTCGCGGACTACCTGGCCAACCTGTGCGACAAGTTCCCGATCGTGTCGATCGAGGACGCCATGGCGGAAGGCGACTGGGACGGCTGGAAGGTGCTGACCGACAAGCTGGGCAAGCGCGTGCAGCTGGTGGGCGACGACCTGTTCGTCACCAACACCAAGATCCTGAAGGAAGGCATCGAGCGCGGCATCGGCAATTCGATCCTGATCAAGATCAACCAGATCGGCACCCTGACCGAAACGTTTGCCGCCATCGAAATGGCCAAGCGCGCCGGCTACACTGCAGTGATTTCGCACCGTTCGGGCGAAACCGAAGACAGCACCATCGCCGACATCGCGGTGGGCACCAACGCCGGCCAGATCAAGACCGGCTCGCTATCGCGCTCGGACCGCATCTCGAAGTACAACCAGCTGCTGCGCATCGAGGAAGATCTCGGTGATATCGCCAGCTACCCGGGCAAGAGCGCGTTCTACAAT
>NZ_JARJLM010000114.1 GCF_029335485.1 Cupriavidus basilensis | reverse complement strand
GGTCAGGATCGTCCGCGCCGCTTTGCCGGCGAGGGCAACGACCGCCCGCGCCGTTTCAACCCTGGCGAAGGCCAGGATCGTCCGCGCCGCTTTGCCGGCGAAGGCAACGACCGCCCGCGCCGCGCCGGCCCCGGCGAAGGCCAGGACCGTCCCCGCCGTTCGGGCGAGGGAGGCCAGCGCGATTTCCAGGGCGCACGCCCCGAGCGCGCCGCTCCCGCCCGGCAGCAGGCGCCCCAACCCAGCTCCGACGGCCTGGTACGCTTGTCCAAGCGCATGTCGGAACTGGGACTGTGCTCGCGCCGCGAAGCCGATGAATGGATTCCCCGCGGCTGGGTGCTGGTGGATGGCCAGCCCGTGACCGAGCTCGGCTCCCGCATCAGCCCGGAAGCGAACATCGAGATTCACCAGGCCGCCCGCTCCGAGCAGGGCGAACGCGTGACCGTGCTGCTGCACAAGCCGGTTGGCTATGTATCGGGCCAGGCCGAGGACGGCTACGAGCCGGCCGCGGTCCTGTTCGCACCGGAGAACCAGTGGGAGCAGGACCCCACCCACAAGCGTTTTGCGCCGTGGCAGCGCAAGAGCCTGGCCCCCGCCGGCCGGCTCGATATCGATTCCACCGGCCTGCTGGTGCTGACCCAGGACGGCCGCGTCGCACGCCACCTGATCGGCGAAGACTCCACCGTGGAGAAGGAATACCTGGTGCGGGTGAGCTGGGAATCGCCGGAAGGCCTGGTCGAGCGTGACATCTCGAACGTATTCCCGGTGGAACTGATCGAGAAGCTGCGTCACGGCCTGTCGCTGGACGGCGAGGCGCTCAAGCCCGCCAAGGTCAGCTGGCAGAACGAGGAGCAGCTGCGCTTCGTCCTGCGCGAGGGCAAGAAGCGCCAGATCCGCCGGATGTGCGAACAGGTCGGACTCAAGGTCGTGGGCCTGAAACGCGTGCGCATGGGCCGTATCGTACTGGGCGACCTGCCGGTAGGCCAGTGGCGCTTCCTCGGGCCGTTCGAGAAGTTCTGAGCATCATGTCCTGACGCTGGCGGCCCCCTTGGCCGCCAGCGCGCACACCCTTCGATACGCCCCGGCCTCGGCGTTCAACCGCTACCGCTGGTTCAATGGCCGGAGCCAGCGTCCCGCATGGCTGGCTCCAGAAAAGCCATCGCCCGCAATCCGCTCTACCGCTCTACCCTACCTGCCTTTTACAGTTGCGGCGCGCGACAGGCCGCTCCATCCGCATTGGCCGTCTCCGGCAGGCCGAATACCGCCCTGGCGCCGCATTGCGAGCCAAACATCCGTTCCTGGTTATGCCCGACCCCGGCCACCTCAAACGCGCGGTGATGGATCGGCGGGCGCTGCCTGCCAAGCCGGCCGGCAAGGTGGCGTTCGTAGCGCAGGTAGCCGCGCGCGCGCTCCAGCCGGGTCGGCCCCTCGGCTTCGGCACCGCAGGATTTGTCGAGCACGCGATGATTGGGATCGTTGTCGTCCGAGCCCACCAGGTAAATCACCTGGCGCTGGAGGTAGCGGCGGAACAGGACATCCCCCGTCATGCCTCGCGCATAGGGAACCATGTCGCCCATGCCGTAGCGGTATTTGTCGTAGTCCGCACAAAGCGCCGTGTCATAGGGTGCGAAGCCCTTGCCGCGCGGACGCTCCGGCGTGAAGTACAGATAGGACGAAGGATTCGCCACCGCATAGCGCAGGTCGATGCCGCGCGCACGGATGCGCTCGTCGGCATTGTTCAGTACCGCGTAGCGATGCACGAGCTGTGCGCCGCCCGAATGGCCCGCCACCGTCACACGGGTTACGGCGGGAAAGCGGGCCTTGTCGGTCACCATACCGACCAGATCGTCGAGCACCTGGAGCGAGCTCACCGAGTACGGCGCATTAACCGCATTCTCCCCACCCATCCAGCCTTGCACGGTCCACATCGGCATATTGCCGAAGCCCTTGCCCTGGTCCGGCGTACCGGGAAAATTCGGCGCCAGCAGCAGTACCTCGTCGGGATTGCGCCTGGATTGCCTGAGCAAGGCGGCGCCGGCCGCATAGTAATCGTCGCCGTTGCGCCGCAGCCCGTGCTGGACGAAGATCACCTCACGAATGCCGCGCAGGTCGCCATCCAGCGGGTGGTTGGCATAGACCGGGAAATCGTAGGCCTGCGCACCGCTGCCAAGATGCACGCGCTGCCAGTGCACGGCCGCGGCGGCGACGGGCTGACCCGCTGCCCCGCCACTCCCCGCGCTGCCATCCGCGCCGGGCGCCGCGCAGCCGAACTGGGCGGCCATGGCCAGCGCGACTCCCGCGCAAAGCGCGAGGCGAAATATCTGCATGTTCTGTCTCCCTTCACGCTGCGCGTGGGCGCAAGGCGCCAGCCGTCGTCAATCGTCGCTGTTGGGCGGCAGCTCGGGAAACAGCACCTCGGTGAAGCCGAAGCGCGTAAAGTCGCGTACCCGCATGGGGTAGAGAATCCCCTGCAGGTGATCGCACTCATGCTGCACCACGCGCGCATGAAAATCCTCGGCCACGCGTTCGATGCGCGATCCCATCATGTCGAAGCCGGTGTACTTCAGGCGCGTGTAGCGCGGCACCACGCCGCGCAGCCCCGGCACCGACAGGCAGCCTTCCCAGCCTTCTTCCTGGTCTTCGGACAGCGGCGTCAGTTCCGGGTTGATCAGCACGGTCTTGGGTACGGTGGGCGCGTCCGGATAGCGCGGGTTGCGATCGAAGCCGAAGATCACCACCTGCAGGTCCACGCCGATCTGCGGCGCGGCCAGGCCGGCGCCGTTGGCATGATCCATGGTGTCGAACATATCGTCGATCAGGATGCGCAGCTCGGGCGTGTTGAAACGCGTGACGGGACGCGCCACCTGCAGCAGGCGCGGGTCGCCCATCTTGAGAATATCGCGGATCATGATTGATCTCCGGTTTGAGCCTCGGCCAGCAAAGCCAGCATGGCGGCCTCGTCGATGACGGGCACGCCGAGCGCCTCCGCCTTGTCCAGTTTGCTGCCGGCTTCCGCGCCAGCCACCACATAATCGGTCTTCTTCGATACCGAGCCGGCCACCTTGGCCCCCGCCGCTTCCAGCCGCTCCTTGGCGTCCTCGCGCGCGAGCGTGGGCAGCGTGCCGGTCAGCACGAAGGTCTTGCCGGCCAGCGGCGCCGGCGCGGCGCGCGCCGCTGGCTCGCTCTCCTGCCAGTGCACACCGGCGGCCCGCAACTGCTCGATGACTTCCACATTGTGCGGCTCTGCGAGGAAGTTGGCGATCGATTGCGCCACCACCGGCCCGACATCGTTGACTTCGAGCAAGGCGGCCTCGTCGGCAGCCATCAGCCCATCGAGCTTGCCGAAATGCCGGGCAAGGTCCTTCGCGGTCGCCTCGCCAACATGGCGGATGCCGAGCGCGAAGACAAAGCGGTTGAGCGTGGTCGCGCGCGAGGCTTCGATGGCCGCCACCAGGTTGGTGGCCGACTTGTCGGCCATCCGCTCCAGCGCCGCCAGCTTGGCGACGCCGAGCTTGTAGAGATCGGCCGGCGTGTGCACGATGCCCTGGTCGACCAGTTGCTCGACCACCTTGTCGCCCAGGCCTTCGATATCCATGGCGCGGCGCTGCGCGAAATGCAGCAGCGCCTGTTTGCGCTGGGCCGCGCAGATCAGGCCGCCGGTGCAGCGCGCGATCACCTCGCCCTCGAGCTTCTCGATATGCGAACCGCACACCGGGCACGCCGTGGGCATGACAAAGGCGCGCGCATCGGCCGGCCGGCGCTCCAGCACCACCGCCACCACTTCCGGGATCACATCGCCGGCGCGCCGCACGATCACGGTATCGCCGATATGCACGTCCTTGCGGCGGACCTCGTCCTCGTTGTGCAGCGTGGCGTTGGTCACGGTGACGCCGCCCACGAACACCGGCGCCAGCCGCGCCACCGGCGTGATGGCGCCGGTACGGCCGACCTGCACCTCGATATCCTCCACCACGGTGGTCATTTCCTGGGCCGGGAACTTGTGCGCCAGGGCGAAGCGCGGCGCGCGCGAGACAAAGCCAAGCCGCTCCTGCTCGGCCAGCGCGTTGACCTTGTACACGACGCCATCGATGTCGTACGGCAATGCGGCGCGACGCTCGCCGACCGCACGGTAGAAATCCAGCAGGCCCTGGGCGCCGCGCACCACTTCGCGCTCGGCGCAGACCGGCATGCCCAGCCCGGCAAACCAGTCGAGCATGGCGCTGTGCGTCCCGGGGCGCGCCGCGCCCTGGAGTTCGCCCAGCCCGTAGGCGAAGAACGACAGGGGACGCTTCGCGGTGATGCGCGGATCCAGCTGGCGCAGGCTGCCGGCGGCCGCGTTGCGCGGATTGACGAAGGTCTTCTCCTCGGCCTCGGCCTGCCGGGCGTTGAGCTTGTCGAAATCGCGGCGGTACATGAAGACTTCGCCGCGCACTTCCAGCACCGCGGGCAAGGCTGCCGCATCGCCGCGCAGGCGCAGCGGAATGGCCTTGATGGTGCGCACGTTGGCGGTCACGTCCTCGCCGGTTTCGCCATCGCCGCGGGTCGCTGCCTGCACCAGCCGTCCACCCTCGTAGCGCAAGGACATGGCAAGGCCGTCGAACTTCAGTTCGCAGGCATATTCCACCGCCTCGGCGGCGCTGAACAGGTCGGCCGTGCCCTCCGCCGCCGGCGCGGCGCGGCCCAGGCCCTGGGCACAGCGGCGGTCAAAGGACAGCACGTCGTCGTCTTCGAAGCCATTGTTGAGCGACAGCATCGGCATGGCGTGGCGCACCGTGTCGAAGGCCGACAGCGGCTGCCCGCCCACGCGCTGGGTGGGCGACTCCGGGGTCAGCAAGTCGGGATGGGCCGCCTCGATATCCTGCAACTCGCGGAACAGCGCGTCGTATTCCGCATCGGGAACCGAAGGCGCGTCGAGCACGTAATACTGATAATTATGGCGTTCCAGCTCGGCACGCAGCCAGTCGGCGCGCGCGGCGGGAGAATCGCCGGCAGGTGCGGGGGCTTGCGCCGCCGCACCGTCTTGTTTGAGACTCATGCTGAATTTCCGAATCGAATCCGAAT
>NZ_JARJLM010000113.1 GCF_029335485.1 Cupriavidus basilensis | reverse complement strand
GGCGGCGCTGGCCGTGTTCCTGGTGGCGGCCGTCCTGCTGCTGCGCCGCGAGCGCGGCCATCCCGCGCCGATGCTGCCCATCGACCTGATGAAGCGGCCCATGTTCGCGCTGTCGACCATGACCGCGGTGTGCTCGTTTGCCGCGCAGGGGCTGGCCTTCGTTTCGCTGCCGTTTTATTTCGAAAGCGTGCTCGGGCGCAGCCCGATCGAGACTGGCTTCCTGATGACGCCGTGGTCGGCGGTGGTGGCGCTGATGGCGCCGCTTGCCGGCCGGCTGTCGGACCGCTATCCGCCCGGTTTGCTCGGTGGCGTCGGGCTGGCGGTGATGTGCGCGGGCATGGCGTCGCTGGCCTTGTTGCCGGCGCATCCCAGCGCGCTCGATATCGGCATCCGCATGGCGATCTGCGGCGCGGGCTTCGGCTTCTTCCAGTCGCCCAACCTGAAGGCCTTGATGTCGAGCGCGCCGCGCGAGCGCAGCGGCGGCGCCAGCGGCGTGATCGCGACCGCGCGCCTGCTCGGCCAGGCGACCGGCGCGGCCCTGGTCGCGCTCAGCTTCGGCATTGCGGGGCGGCACGGGCCGACGCTGGCGCTCGGGCTTGGCGCGGGCTTCGCGGGCGTGGCCAGTATCGCCAGCGGCTTGCGGCTGATCACGCGCGATGCCGGCGCCGCCGTCTTGCAACCGGCCGGAGACCGGCCGGCCGCCTGAGGTCAAAACCCGACGGGCCGGTGCGGTACGTATGCGGATCCCGGCAGTGGATCTGGTACAGGTCCACATGGCCGGTGCCGAGCCGGCGCAGGCTGTTGTCGATCTCGGCCGGGATGGCGCGCCGGGACAGGCCCGCGCCGTTGGGGCCGGGGCGCATGCGCGGGAAAAACGGTTGCAGCGCCGCCGTCAAGGCAGCACATACCCGCCATCGACGAACAAGGTCGATCCCGTCATGTACCCGTTGCCGAACAGGAACAGCACGGCGTCGGCCACTTCTGCCACGGTGCCGACCCGGCCCAGGGCCGTGGCGCGGCTGTAGCTGTCAAAGGCGGACGAGCGTTGCCTGGCGGGACGGCGCCGCCACAGGTCGCTGTCGATGGTGCCGGGCGAAACGGTGTTGACGCGCACCGGTGCCAGGTCGATCGCCAGCGAGCGGCCCAGGCCCTCGATGGCGGAGTTGCACGCGGCATAGGCCGAGGCGCCCTTGACGGGCCGTGCGCCCGCCGCGCCGGACATCAGCACGATGGCGCCGTCCGGCGAGAGTTTTGGCGCGGCTTCGTGCACTGCGTAGTACTGGCCCCAGAACTTGCTGCGGAAGGGGCTTTCCACCGCGTCGTGGTCATCGCTGTGGATGGAGGCGACCTGATAGGCCGCGCCAGGCGCGAACAGGTAGTCCAGGTGGGGCACCCTGGCGAAGAATGCGGCTATCGATTCCCGCGCGGCCATGTCGACCACGTGGCCCGTGGCCGTGCCGCCGGCTCCGGCGATCCGGGCCAGTTCCGCGTCGAGCGTTTCTTGAGAGCGCCCGCCGAGGATCACCGCACCGCCCGCCGCGGCAAAACGGTCCACCACGGCGCGGCCGATGCCCGAGGTACCGCCGATGATGACGGCGGTCCTGCCTGCCATTCCTATACCGGTTTGGTGCGTTTCCATTTTTTAACTCTGATTTGCGTATTCATCGGTCGATGCTTGCCTGATAAATCCGACTGAAAACTAATTTCAAAAAGAGAATGCGATAGCCAATATCACAATAACCTGCGCCCCGCACGGCTGGATGCAGATGAGGCCGACGGCCGCAACGATTGCGCAGACCCAGACCATCCAATCCGGTGCCACTGCGCCCACGACGAATCCAGAAAGGATCGCTTTATTTTGGTTAATTTTATTTACGAGCGGGTAAATATAGATTCATGAATTTGAGTTTGCGTAGTTATAGGTTTTTTATGCTGAAT
>NZ_JARJLM010000112.1 GCF_029335485.1 Cupriavidus basilensis | reverse complement strand
TCCGCCGTGATGTTGTGCTTGCGGATGATTTCCGCGAACTGGGCATGCTCCGCGCGGAGCATCTGCTCGAACGCTTGCGGCGTGGAAGGCTGCGCAACTGCCGCATTGGCCAAGAGCCTGGCGCGAATGCCGGGGTCCTTCAGTACCTGTTGCACGGCCTGATTGAGCTTGTCGACGACAGGCTGCGGCGTCCTGGCAGGCGCCATCAGACCAAACCAGATTTCCGCTTTGAAACCCGGCAGAACCTCGTTGATCGGCTGCGCATTGGGCGCCACCTCAGAGCGCCCGGCGCTTGCCACGCCCAGCAGCTTCAGGCTGCCTGCGTTGACCTGGCCCATCATCGTTGCGGACGGACTGGTAAACAGCACCTGCGCTTCGCCTGTGCGCACCGACATCGTGGTGTTCGCCTCCCCCCGGTACGGTACTTGTGTCATGCTCAGGCCGGCAGCCCGCGAAAGCAGGTGAGTGGCAAGGTTGCCGTACGAAGCCGGGCCCGCGGTAGCGTAATTGAGCGTGTTCGGATGGCCCTTGGCATAGGCGAAGAACTCGCGCAGATTGTTGGCCGGCATGCTCTTGTTCACGACCAGCACCATCGGCATGGTGGTCACCGTCGAAACGGGCGCGAGATCCTTGAGCGGATCGTACCCTGCGGACTTGTTGAGCAGCGCCGCAATCAACAGGCCGTTGTTCGGGTACAGCAGGGTATAGCCGTCCGGTACGGCACGTGCCACAAAGGCCGCGCCAATCGCGCCGGACGCCCCTGCCCGGTTGTCGACGATGATGGGTTGCCCGAGTATCGTCGACAGCTGTTGGGAGATGACGCGTACCTGGATATCGCTAGCCCCGCCTGCCGAGTACGGCACCACAATCGTGATTGGCTTGGACGGATAGGCGTCCGCCGCGGCGGCGGGCACCGAGGCGCCCATGGATGCGAGCACGCCGGCAAAGCAGGCGGCAAGGCAGCGTGAAATTCGTGGGATGCGGGGAAGGAAATTCATTTGTGTCTCCAGTTTCTTTTGTCAGGCTGGCAGGTTTGCCGGCCGTTATCGATTGCTCGTAGGAATCGTTACTCCGGGCATGGCGACCGCACGGATCAGCCGCGTCTCCTGGGCGACGATCAGGTGCGCCGAGGCCGTCAGGTATTCGGCGAACCCGGGATGGGCGTCACGAGCACGGGAACGGCGCTCGAAGTCGGCTAGATCCTGGTAGCCCCACAAGTGCACGAACTGGTTCTGCGGGCCGACATGGCTGACATAGGCGCCAAGCGGATTGCCCAGGGTTTCGAGCAGGATGGGCATTGCCATCTTGCCGAACACATCCAGGAACTCGTTCATCCTGCGCAGCCGGATCGTGTAGATACGGTGGTCGACGAGGGTGAGTGCGTTGTCAGGCTGCATGCGCTTTCTCCCTGCGTACGGCCTGCGGTGCCCCACTGCCTGCGTGCGCATTCGCGAGGCTGGCGATGTGCCGTCCGGTGATGTAGCCGAATGTCATGATGGGGCCCAGCGTGATCCCTGCGCCTGGATAGTTGCCGCCCATGATGCTGGCGCGGTCATTGCCCACGGCATAGAGGCCGGCAATGGCGCTGCCGTCTTCGCGCAGCACGGCACCCTCCACATTCGTGGCAATGCCGTCAAAGGTACCGAGATCCCCCATCACTATCTTCAGGGCATAGAAAGGGCCCTGCGCGATGGGCGCCACGCAGGGATTCGGCTTGTGGTCCGGATCCCCGAGGTATCGGTTGAACGAAGTGATGCCCCGGCCAAACTGGCGATCCTCGCCGTACTGCGCACCCGCGTTGTACTCGCGCACGGTCTGCTCAAGCGCCGCGGCATCGATGCCGCATTCTTGCGCGAGCGCGGCGAGCGAACCGCCCCGATTGAGATAGCCCTTACGCAGCAACGGGCCAAGGGGCAGCGGCGCCGGTTTGGCGTAGCCCAGCCCGTACTTCGAAATGGTGGCGTGGTCGCAGATCAGCCACATTGCGGTTTCCTGCTGGCCTGCGCATGCGCGAATCAGGTCCGCGCCCACGTCGTGGTAGGAATTCGATTCGTTGGTGAACCGCTGGCCATTGCGCAACACGCCGATGACGCCGGGCTTGTAGCGGTCCAGCAGATGCGGGAACGCGACGTAGCGCCCACCGCCCATCGGTACCTTCGATACCGGCATCCACGCCGCAGCGTCGCGATAGCGCAGCGGCACCGTGCCGCCCGCCTCCTCCGCCAGGCGTGCGCCATCGCCGGTGTTGGTGGCCGGCACCGGCGAAAAGTGCTCGCCGCCGCGCGCGACATGCGGGTAGGCCTTGCGCAGACGCTGGATATCGTGCGAAAAACCGCCGCTGGCGAGCACTACGCCGTGTCGGGCCCGGACTTCCACCTCGCCGCCGTCGCGCTTGACGATCGCGCCCGCCACTGCGCCGCCCCTGATCACAAGCCGGAGCGCGGGCGACGCAGTCCAGATGGGAATGCCGAGATCCAGCGCCGATTTCGCCAGGCGCGCCGCCAGCGCATTGCCGCTGGTGACATGCATGCCGCGCCGGTAGAGCACCAACTCCTTGAGGTGACTTGCGAGCCGCCTGGCAACATAGAAGAACGACTTCACCGACTTCGTCACGTTGAAGAAGTGCTTCAGGTCGGCATTCGACGAATTGAACATCATGCCGATGAACGTGATGGTCGATAGCGGCGGGCGCAGGCGCGACACGTCCTTGCCCAGCTCGCGGATATCGAACGGTGCCGCCAGGATGGAGCGGCCGACGTCGACGCCACCGATCTGCGTGGGATGGTAGTCGGGATACAGCGTCGGCGCGAACTTCACGCTGGTCTCGCGCTCGAACCAATCGACCATCTTCGGGCCGTTGTCCAGGAACGCATCGACGGCGGCTGCGTCGAACGCAGATCCCGTTTCCGCCGCAAGGTAGGCGCGCGCGGCTTCGCGACTGTCCTTCTGATTGGCGCGCCGGGAGACCGGATTGCCGGGAATCCACAGCACACCGCCTGAGAAGGCGGTGGTCCCGCCAAACACGCTGTCTTTTTCCACGACCACGACATCAAGGCCGTGCTTGCGGGCGGTGACAGCCGTGGAGAGGCCGCCGGCACCGGAACCGATCACTAGTAAATCGCAGTCGACCGTGTTCATGGACGATGGGGTGTCGCGCATGCATAACTCCTGGGACGATGTAGAACAACAAGAACAAGAAACGTTGTGGCAGTGACGGCGGCGCCGCGCTGCGGTCGCCAGCCCGGTCATCAGCGCTGGAGGGCACGGGCGGCAAACAGATCGCCATCCTGGTAGCGCAGCCTTACCATCTCCACGGCCATGCCGATACTAGGCGCGGCTGCTTCGGTTTCCAGCAGCTTGCAGGCAATGCGTATGCCGCAATCCAGGTCGACAATGCAGACGCTGTAGGGGGCCTCGGCCGCGAAGACGGTGGGCGCGGCGTGCACGCGCGTCCAGGAATAGATGACCCCGCGCGGGCTGAGATCGGTCCATTCGAGCGCTTCGGACCAGCAATGCGGGCAGATGATCTGTGGCGGGAAGGTCTGCTTGCCGCAGTCGCAGCATGCAGTGGTGATCCAGCGGCCTTGCGCAAGAGCACTCCAGAACGGCGCGGTCGCCGTCGAAACGCGCGGCGGATAGGCACGCGAGGCGCCAATGTCGACTGTCTCGAGCATCATTGAACTCCTTCGAACACGTGAACCAGCGCTGCGTTGTAGTTGCCCAGTTCCCCTGTTGCAACCCCCCATTGGGCGCCCTTCACCTGGCGCTCGCCTGCGCGGCCGCGCAGCTGTTCCGCGATCTCCACGTAGTTGTAGAGCGACGTGACATAGGATGGATGACCGCGCGAAAGCAGGCCGCCGGACGTGGAGATCGGAATCCGCCCGCCAAGCGTGGTCTCTCCGTCGAGTGCGGCAATCGATCCCCGGCCACGCGGTACCAGACCGAGCGCCTCGCTGACCAGGATCTCGACAATCGTGCAAGGGGCATAGAGCTCCGCCAGATCAAGGTCCGAAGCCGTGATGCCCGCTTCGGCGTATGCCTGCGCCGAAGCCGCCCGTGCCGCCTCGAAGCCGATCATGTCGTTGGGTACGTCGCTGATCTGGTGTGAGCCGTCATGCTGGAAACCCCGGCCCTGGATCAACACGTACGGGCGGCCGGTAGCGCGTGCAACCTCCTCGCTGGCGAGCACCAGGCAGGCCGCACCGTCGCCGCGCGGCGGCACGTCATACAGTCCCAGGGGCTCGACGATCGGGCGCTGCGCCAGCACCTCCTGCGTCGTGACCGGTTTGCGGTACTGGGCCAGGGGGTTCAGCGAAGCGTGATAGCGGTTCTTCACGGCCACTGCGGCCAGCTGCTCCTGCGTGGCGCCATGCTCGTGCATGTAGCGCGCGGCGTCCATGGCGTACCACGAGATCGGCGTGAAGCCTGCGGGAACATGGAAGTCGACATCGCCGGTCGTCCGCATGCTGCTCATGGCATGCTCGGCCGCGGAAACCGCCGTTTCCATATTGATGCCGAGCGCCAGTGCGACCTTGGCCCTGCCGAGCAGGATTTCGTTGCACGCCTGATCCAGCGCCAGGGCGGCGGTCATGCCATTGCCCATCACCTCGAGCACGGTGCCCCGGCATGGCAGCTTGAGCTTGCCGATCATGAACGTGTGCAGGTACTTCTGCCGGGTGTATGGACGCGGCAGCGTGAAGACCAGGCTCTCGATGTCACGCTTGTCCACGCCGGCGTCGCGCGTCGCCTCAAGTACGAGCCGCAGCAGGACCTCGTGCTCCAGCGTGTGAAGCTCCTCCGCATCGGCTGTCTGGTGCCTTCCGACCGGTATGGCGCTCGCGCCGATGATCGCGACGCGTTTGGGCTCGCTCATTGCATTGTCTCCGCTTGCACCGGCAACCAACCGATTGGTTCTCGCCGAGGCATCCTCATTTTTTTCAATGGTAGAACCAACGGAATAAACTGTCAAATGGTGGTTTTCCGCAAGCATTACGGCGTCGGCATGAAATCGTTATGCCACTCGGAAGCCGGCGTCTACGTGTTGACTACGCCAGACCCCTGCGTTACATTGGTTGAGCCATTGACAAAACAGAGGTAGGAGACCATGTTCAACCAGAGCTGTATCGAAGAGCTGCCAGTGCGTGAGGCGCCGGCTCAGCCACGCGAAAGTGCCGTGAGCGGACTGAAAGTGGTCGATTTTTCGCACTTCATCGCCGGGCCATTGGCGACAATGATCCTGGGGGACTTTGGCGCGGATGTGATCAAGATCGAGCGTCCTGGGCGCGGAGAGGATTTCCGCTATTACCCGCCACTGGATCCTGCGCTGCCTGCGCAGGGCGGCCCGTACCTTTGGACCAATCGGAACAAGCGCAGTCTCGCGCTTGACCTCAAAACCGAGGAGGGTGTGAAGGTGGCGCTCGACCTGGTCGCGACCGCGGACGTCGTGGTCGAGAACTTTTCGAGCGGCGTCATGGAGCGCCTTGGATTGGGCTACGAGCGCTGTGCGCAGCTCAATCCACGCCTGATCTATTGTTCCGTGTCCGCGTACGGGCGCACGGGGTCCTATGCGGATCGACTTGGCTTCGACCCTGTCGTGCAGGCAGAGAGCGGCTACATGTCCATGAATGGCTACCCTGACCGTCCCGGTGTGCGCAGCGGGCCGGTGGTCATGGATATGGGGACGGCCCTGATGGCGAGCAATGCACTGCTGCTTGCCCTATTGGCACGCGAGCGTACCGGAAAGGGGCAGTTTGTCGAGGTCTCGCTATTTGATACCGCGGTCATGATGACGGGATTTGCCGGCATGCAGAACCTGCTGACCGGAAAGGATCCCCAGCGCCACGGCAATTCCACTCCGGATACGTGCCCTTCGGGGGTGTTTCGCGCGGCGGACCGGCCCTTCTACCTGCATTGCGGGAACGACAAGATCTTCGCGCGCCTTTTTGGCGATGTCTTGGGACGCCCGGATATCGCGGCTCGTCCCGATCTGGTGAGAAGCATCGATCGGCTGAATCATCGCGAGGAACTGTTCGGGATCCTCAATGAGGCTTTTGCGGCGGAGCCGTGGAGCCACTGGCAGGCCAAGCTGCGTGCGGCCTCCGTGCCACACGGCGAAGTCCGAACGCTTGGCGAGGCGTTGCGCTCCGGCGAGGCGCAGTCGCGCGCTCTGGCCACCCGTATTGCCCATCCCGTGAAAGGCTGGATTCCCAACATTGAATCGCCGATGAGGCTATCCGAAACGCCTGCCGTGGCCCCACGGCCTGCGCCGGCGGTGGGCGAACACACGGCCGAAGTGCTACGCGATGTCTTGCACTACGATGAAACACGAATCGCGGAACTTGAGCGCTCAGGTGCGTTGGGTGCTGCGCCGGTTCGCGCACAGGCCAGTTGACGCCGGTGAATGGAGCCATATCTTGGATCAAACAAACACCACCTCACTGAGGAAGGGCCCCCTGTCGGGGGTCCGGATCGTTGAGTTCGCGGGGCTTGGACCAGGGCCGTTCGCCTGTATGCTGCTCGCGGACATGGGCGCTGACATTGTCCGCATCGACCGGCCCGGAGCCAGGCCCATTCACCTGCAGGATCTCATTGGACGTGGCAGGCGCACTGTGCTGCTGGATCTGAAAAGCGCCAAGGACCGGGATCAGGTCCTGACGCTGCTGACCCACGCAGATGCGCTGGTCGAGGGGTTCCGCCCAAGGGTGATGGAACGCCTCGGCCTCGGGCCGGAGACCGTCGCGGCGCTGAATCCCAAACTTGTCTACGGCCGCATGACCGGATGGGGACAAGACGGGCCGCTGTCGCAGACGGCCGGTCACGATATCAACTACATCGCCGTCACGGGTGCCCTCGCCGCGATCGGCGAGCGAGATGGCGGCCCGGTGCCTCCGCTCAATCTCGTCGGTGACTATGGCGGCGGCAGCTTGTACCTGACGATGGGCATCCTTGCGGCACTGATCGAGGCGCGCAGTTCTGGCCGCGGGCAGGTGGTGGACGCCGCCATCTGCGACGGCGCGCTTTCGCTGATGAGCCTGGCGCAGGGACACAGGCTGCGTGGCCTCTACAGCGAACGCCGCGGCGACAATATGCTCGATGGTGGCGCGCCATACTACGCGGTGTACCGCGCTGCCGGCGGCGAACACGTCTGCATCGGCGCAATCGAGCCACAGTTCTTCGCGCTGCTGTGCGAGCGCATCGGCTTGGATCCGGCGCTGCGCGACGCACAACACGACCGGACCCGATGGCCGGCACTGAGAGCGGAGCTAGCGCGGATCTTCGCGCAACGCAGCCGGGCAGAATGGACGGCGTTGCTGGGCGATACCGATGCGTGCTTTGCTCCCGTGCTGACGCTGAGCGAGGCTGCACAGCACCCGCACCTGCTGGCGCGCGAGGCGTTCGTCGACATCGGCGGCGTGCCTCATCCGGCGCCGGCGCCGCGCTTCTCGAGAACGCCTTCGTCGGTCGCCCATACCGGCGCGTCGGGGCCGCTCACGTGCGGGCAGGTCATCTCGGGCTGGATTGCGAAGGCCAGCTGACGGACGCGGCGTCTGCTGCTCGGTCGCCGCCTGTCATAGGGTGCAGGCCGCAGCAGGTACTTGCACCCTGTCGCCAGTAGCTATGTGATACGGTGAATTTGTCCGTTGTCCGGCGGAATACATCAGCGCAGGCCGCAGTGAAAGCGAAAGGGAAGAAGCCCTGCGCAAGCGCAGGGTACTCAGTCCTGACTCTTGATCTGCGACAGGTAGTAGCGGTGCACGCGCCGGAGGTGAGCTGCCATCTCGTTGGCGGCCTCGTCCGCGTTGCGCTCCGCCAGTAGTTTGAGAAGCCGGCGCCGCGAGGGGAGCACAAAGCGGTTCTCGCTATAGCCGATCTGGGCCACGAACTCGGCCATGACTTTCAGGATAGCCTCCATCGTGAGAATCAGGATGGGGTTGCCGGAAATCTTGACGAGAAGACTATGGAATTCGAGATGTATCCGTGCACGCTCTTCGAAGTTGCCCGCCTTCTGCGCGGCCTCGGCAGCGGCCACGTTAGCCTGCAGTGCCTCAAGGTCCGCTTCAGTTGCCTTCACGCAAACGTCGCGAACCACCAGGTCGGCAAGCATGACTCGCGCCTCGGTCAGTTGCTCCGGGGTGATCGACCCGAGATAGTACAGGTCCCGCAGGCCGGTAATGACGACGTCCCGGTCGCCCTTCTTGATGAACGCGCCACCAGAAGCGCCCTTCTTGAGTTCGATGATGCCGGAAATCTCGAGCGCGCGCAGGGCTTCGCGCAAAGTGTTGCGGCTGACGCCGAAACGCACGCAAAGCTCCCGCTCCGGAGGGAGCTTCTGACCCGGCTTCAGCCGCCCTGCCATGACTTCTTGCCGGATTTGTCTGGCGATCTCGTCGAGTGCGCGGCTGACTGAGATCGGTTCAAAGGTTGCTTCTTCGGCAACAGCTGCTTGCCCGGTTTGGTCCATGGTCTGGTGCCTTTCCACTGCTTTACCCTCGTCTGCCCACGCGAAACGCGCTCTCGCAACGCGTTATCGGTCCCTTGAAGGTTCTAGTATAGCGCAGCCGACATGACCATTGATATGACCAATGACCTATCTGAGTCGGCCTCGGGTCGCACCATTCTCATGGCTTCGCCGCAGCCGTCCTCAGGGGAAGCACTGATGTTTGATTCATTGACGTGCAATCCATCCACAAACTATCATTGGATCAACCAATGGTTCATATAGAGCCAAGAAAAACCGGAGACTTCAGTCCATGTGTCTTGGTGTCATCGTCAGCCCCGCATGCGGCCATTCGCGCCTGGCATGTTTGGTCGCATGTTTGGTCAATAGTTGAGTGAAT
>NZ_JARJLM010000111.1 GCF_029335485.1 Cupriavidus basilensis | reverse complement strand
CAGCCGGCTGCTGCCGGAGCTGCCGCCGCTGGGGGATACGCCAGCGCTGAAGGGGTTCGACATCACCTCCTGGAACGGCGTGTTCGCGCCCGCGCATGCGCCGGCCGACGTGGTCGAGCGGCTCAACCGCGAGCTGTCCCGCATCGCGGCCAGCAAGGAGGTGGCGCCGCGCTTCGAAGCGTTGGGCTTCGAGGCATTCGGGCAATCGCCCAAGCAGTTCTCCGGCTTTGTGGCCGGCGAACTGGTCAAGTGGACCAAGCTGGTCAAGGACGCCGGCATCCAGCCGGAATGAGGCAGGCATGAACTTTGAAAGAACGCCAGAACAACGCGCCATCGTCGAGGCGGTGACGCAGCTGTGCAGCGACTTCGGTACCGGCTACTGGTCGGGCCTGGACGACGAAGGCAAGTTTCCCGAGGCCTTCCACCAGGCCATGGCAAAGGCCGGCTGGCTCGGCATTGCGATGCCGGAGGCCTACGGCGGCGCCGGGCTTGGCATCACCGAGGCAGCGCTCATCATGCAGACGGTGTCGGCATCCGGCGCCGGCTTCTCCGGTGCGTCGGCCATTCATATGAATGTGTTCGGCCTCAACCCGGTGGTGGTGTTCGGCAATGACCGGCAAAAGGAAGCCGCGCTGCCGCCCCTGATCGCCGGCGACGAGAAAGCCTGCTTTGCCGTGACCGAGCCGGACGCAGGGCTGGACACCACCCATCTGAAAACGCAGGCGGTGTTGTCGGCCGACGGGCAAAGCTACCGCGTGGACGGCCGCAAGATCTGGATCTCCACCGCGCAGGTGGCCGACCGCATGCTGCTGCTGGCCCGCACCACGCCGCTGGAGCAGGTGGCCAAGCCGACCCAGGGGCTGAGCCTCTTCTACACGGCGCTGGACCGCAGGCATATCGAGGTGCGCGAGATCCACAAGATGGGGCGCGCCGCGGTGGACTCGAACATGCTCTTTATCGACGGGCTGACCGTGCCGTTGCAAGACCGCATCGGCGAGGAAGGGCGCGGGTTCGAATACATCCTGCACGGACTGAACCCGGAGCGCATCCTGATTGCCGCCGAGGCCGTCGGGCTGGGGCGCGCCGCCCTGGAGGCGGCAACGCGCTACGCCAGGGAGCGCACGGTATTTGGCCGGCCCATCGGGCAGAACCAAGGCATCCAGCATCCGCTCGCGCAGGCCTGGATGGCGCTCGAAGCGGCCGACATGATGGTGTGGAAGGCGGCATGGCTGTACGACCAGGGCAAGCCGTGCGGGGCCGAAGCCAATACCGCCAAGTACCTGGCGGCGGAAGCCGCCCACCAGGCGTGCCAGACCGCGGTGCTGACGCTGGGCGGCATGGGCTATGCGAAGGAGTACCAGGTGGAGCGTTACCTGCGCGAGTCGTATATCCCCCGCATCGCGCCGGTCAGCGCCCAGCTGATCATGTGCCATATCGCCGAGCGCGTGCTGGGCCTGCCGAAGTCGTATTGACGCGGAGCGGGTTGGCGGCGCGCGTATTTTCTTGAGCCGTTGGCCTGCAATCCGGCCGTCCGTAGCGGCATTCTTTCAGCGATGAAAATAATGAAAATCAGCGCCGCTGCGATTGGCTGCACCCGCCTGTTCTCGGCCCATCGGCATCGGGGGGCGGGCCAGTCCGCCCTTATCGCAAGCGCTTGATCAGCGAGGAGGTATCGGCGCGGCCGAGGCCGTCTCGCTGCAGGTCCGCGTAGAACTGGTCGACCACGGCCGTGACCGGCAGGCTGGCGCCGTTGCGGCGGGCTTCGTCCAGGCAAAGGCCGAGATCCTTGCGCATCCAGTCCACCGCGAAGCCGAAGTCGAACTTGTCCTCGATCATCGTCGGGCCACGGTTCTCCAGTTGCCAGGAGCCGGCCGCGCCCTTGCTGATGACATCCAGCACGACCTTCATGTCCAGTCCCGCGCGTTCGCCGAAAGCGATGGCTTCGGACAGGCCCTGCAGCAACCCGGCGATGCAGATCTGGTTGACCATCTTGGCCAGCTGGCCCGCGCCGGCATCACCGATCCGCGTGACGGCGCGGGCATACGAGCCGAGTACCGGCTCGACCTGGCCATACACGGCCTCGTCGGCGCCGCACATGATGGTCAGGATGCCCTTTTGCGCACCGACTTCGCCGCCCGAGACCGGGGCATCGACGAAATGCAGCCCGCGCTCGCTGGCGGCGGCATACAGCTCGCGCGCCACATTGGCGCTGGCGGTGGTGTGATCGACGAACACGCAACCCGCCGGCGCCTTGGCGAAAGCGCCCTCGGCGCCGGTGAGCACCGAGCGCAGGTCGTCATCATTGCCCACGCAGGAACAGACCACTTCGGCATCTTGCGCGGCCAGGGCCGGCGTTGCCGCCGACTTGCCGCCGAATTCGGCGACCCACTGGCCGGCCTTGCTTGCCGTGCGGTTGTAAACGGTGACCTGGTGACCCTTGGCGGCGAGATGGCCCGCCATGTGGTAGCCCATGACACCCAGGCCGATAAATGCAACACGCATGACTGAAACGCTCCGAATCCGGCAGTGATTGTTACCGTTGGCGTCTGACGTGCACGAACGAATTCACGCGTGAATCCGCCTGAGACGTTCGCGCCCGGGACAGGCGGATTGGTCCGCCGAAGCAGCGAATGCTGCCATTGTTGCACCGCAACGTCAACCGTGTGCCTGGCTCGGCATCGCGCCGGTCGCCCGCCTGCGGGTGGTGCCGCTGGCCGAGGCCGCAGGCGCCCGCAGCAGGCTTTGGCGGGCTACTCGAACCGCACCTGGCCTGAGCCGGTCCGGCTGACGGTGCGCTTGGGCGGGTTCCCGGCGACGACGATATCGCCCGATCCATTCAATGCAACGCTGGCGGCGTCGGACGCATAGCCGCGGATAAGCCCCGAGCCGCTCAGCCTTGCATCCAGGTCTTGCGCGCGCAGCTGGCTGGCATCCACTTCGCCCGACCCGGAGTTGGTGGCGCTCACATGGCCGGCCTGGCCGGCGGCCATGATCGAGCCGGAACCTGACAGGCGTATGTCCAGCGATGCCTGGTGCAACCCGGTTGCCCGCATGATGCCCGCGCCTTCGATACCGATGGCCTGTAGCGACGGGGCCGTGATGGCGACTTTCAGCGGCGCCGTGAGCACGACCGGGGCCGCAAGGTCGATCGACAGCCTGCCGTCCGCGACGGTGGTCCGCAGCAGCGGCAGGATGTCGGCCGGCCCGGTGATGGAGAGCGTGACGCTGGGCGAGGCCGAGAATGCGGCTTCCACGGGCGCATTGAGTTGCACCGCGGAAAACGCCCCGAGTTTTCGGAGTTCGGTGGTTTCCGGGCCCCTGGCCTCGATGGCGCCGCGCGATGAGACCACTTGGCCGTTGACGATGACCACGCTGTTGCCGGAGGTGGCGATGGTGTCCTGGTTGACGCTGATGGCGCCTTGCTGGGCCATCGCCAGGCCGGCAAGGCAGCCGGCGGCCGGCCGGGCGGCGCGTAGCAGGTGAAAACGGCTCATGGCGTTCCTTTGGCGCCAGCTGTCGCGCCGGCCTTCGGCGAAGGCATGGCGGCGCCGGGCGTGGCCGGCATGGCTTGCCACCGGCGCCTGAACCTTGAGCGGCGGCGTCGGCGCCTCTGCCTCTGTGAGTCAAATCATAGAGCGCACCATCGGCTTTGTTGAGAGCCTTGGCGAGCGTGTCACCACGACGCGGGCGGGTGACTCCGGTCAAGCCCGATCCGGCGCTTCCTCCGCGGCTGGCAGCAGGACCGACACCGCCAGCCCGCCGCCACCCAGCCCGGGGCCGGTCTCGATCCGCGCGCCGTGGTTGCGCGCGATCCTGGCTACCAGGGAGAGGCCGATGCCACTGCCGCGCTGGCCGCTGCCGGCCACGCGATAGAACGCGTCGAAGATGCGCTCCTGCTCGGTGGCGGGTACGCCCGGACCATTGTCGGCAACCGTCAGGCGCACCATCGCGGGGCCAGCGCCGGCGGGCTCCGGGCTGCAGGAAACCGCGGCGTGGCCGCCGTCCGGGCTGAAGCGCAAGGCGTTGTCGACGAGATTGCGCAGCAGGATGCCGAGCGCGTCCAGGTCGCCGCGCACCAGGCAGGGTTCCAGCCGCAGTGCCAGCGACTGCCCGCGCTGGCGCGCCAGTACCTCGAAGTCCGCCAGCACCATGGCGACCAGTTGGGCAAGATCCAGCGGCGTGTGCGTGTCGCCGTTGTGCATGGCCTCCAGGCGTGCCAGGTCCAGCAATTGCTCGGACAGCCGGGCGCAGCGTGCCACCCCGCTGGCGAGCTGGCGCAGGGCGGATGCGCGCTGCGCGTCGTCGCTGGCATGCAACGCGACATGGGCATGGATGGACAGCGCGGCCAGCGGCGTGCGCAGTTCGTGCGCGGCGTCGGCGATAAAGCGGCGCTCGCCTTGCACCGCGCGCTCGGTCCGCGATAGCAAACGGTTGAAGGCGCCCACCAGCGGGCTGATTTCCTTCGGCAGGCCGGTGAGCGGCAGCGGCGTCAGGTCGAGCGGGGAGCGCCCGGCCAGCGTGGCGAGGATCCTGCGCACCGGTGCCAGCGACCAGCGCACCACTGCCCAGGTGGCGGCGCTCAATATGGCCACGATCAATACCGAATTGATCAGGCTGAAGAGAGTCAGGCTGCGCACATCGTGCGCCACCGCGTCCTGGCGCCGGCCAACCTGCACCTGGACGTGCCGGGCGGGATCGGATACGGCATGCACCCACCAGGTGACGCCGCCAACGTCCTCGCGGCCGGCGCCATCGGTGAAGCTGGGTCTGAGCGGCGCCTCCGGGGCGGTCGGCGAGCGGAGCACCCGGCGCCCGTCCACCCAGACCTGATAGCTCAGCACGGCGTCGTCGAACGGCTGCAGCAGGGGCGCATGGGTTGCCAGCGTGGCCGGATCGAGCGCGGGTGGCAGGGCGCGCAGGATCTGCCCGCCCGCGTCGCTCAGGGAAACATCCCACCAGCCGGTATCCGTATCGTAGAGCCGGAAGCCCGCAATCAGGTGCCAGCCGATCCAGAATCCCAGCAGAATCACCATCAACGCGGCGAACAGCCGCATGCGCAGCGATCTCATGTTCCGCTCTCGCCCGCGCTCAGGCGGTACCCGAAGCCATGCACGGTGGTGATCAGCTGTTCGCCCAGCTTGCGGCGCAACTGGTGCACATAGACGGCGATCGTGTTGCTCTCGATGGTGCCTTCGCCGCCGTAGACGGCGTCTTCGAGTTGATCGCGCGAGACCACCCGGCCGCGCCGTTCCATCAGCACCAGCAGGGTCCGGTATTCGTGCAGGCTCAGCGCGACCGGGTTGCCGCTTTTCTCGACCACGCGCCGCGCGGGGTCCAGCGTGAGGTCGAGATGCCGCAGCACCGGCAGCACGCGCCCCTGGCTGCGCCGGATCACTGCGCGCAGGCGCGCGTAAAGCTCGTCGGGCTGGAAAGGCTTGACGATGTAGTCATCGGCACCGGCATCGAAACCGCGAATGCGATCGCTGAGCCGGTCGCGCGCGGTGATGATCAGGACCGGGGTGGCATCGTAGCGGGCGCGCATGCCGGTCAGCACCGTCAGGCCCGAACTGCGTCCCAGCTGCAGATCGAGCAGCACGGCCGCATAGCGGCTGCCAGCCAGCGCCAGCAGCGCCGTGGAGGCGTCGTCGACGCAATCCACGCTCCAGCCGTTTTGTAGCAGCCCGGCACGGACCGCTTCGGCTAGCATGACATCATCTTCCACGAGCAGGACCTGCATCGGTGCCTCCTTCCGATGCCCGCGCGCGCGGGCTTGCCACGTACCACTAATTATTTTTTAAAACCGGTCACCTAGCATGCCAGTTACCGAGGCCGGCGGCTTCCCTGCGCAAGCCTGGGATGGCCTCGGCTGTGATGTGGCCGCATGGTGCGGCCACATCATTAAGAAGAGATTAAACGCGGTGATGCGGACTACGCCTTATGCGGCGGATCAAGCACAGATTGTGCAACAGTTGCCCCGCAGTGCGTGCATGCCGAGGTGGCACCCGTGCTAGCCAACAGGAGAAGACACAGTGATGCAAGAGATACCGGCGCCGACCCAGCCTCTGGCTGAAGCCCTGCCGAAATTCGGTGCCAATGCGTGGCGGTGGCTGCATTGTCCGCCGCCGCAGGCGCCGCGCGCGCTGGGGCCGCTGCTGGTGGGCTGGGCGCGCCATCAGGATGAAGTGGAACAGGCGCAACGGCTGCGCCATGCCGTGTTCGGCGAGGAACTCGGCGCCCGCCTGCGACCTGGCGCGCCGGGCCTCGACGCGGACCGCTTCGACGCTTACTGCGACCACCTACTGGTACGGGACGCGCGCACGCTGGCGGTCGTCGGTACCTACCGCGTGCTGCCGCCGCACCAGGCCCGGCGTGCCGGCGGCCTGTATGCGGAGACCGAATTCGATCTTGCCCGCCTGCATCATCTGCGCCCGCGCTTGCTGGAGCTGGGGCGCGCCTGCGTGCACCGGGACTACCGCAGCGGCAGCGTGGTGATGTCGCTCTGGTCCGGGCTTGGTGCTTATCTGCGGCGCCACCGGCTAGACACCATGCTGGGCTGCACCAGCGTATCGATTGCCGACGGCGGCCATTATGCTGCGAGCCTGTGCCGGCTGCTCGGCGCACGGCATTTGGCGCCTCCGGCCTTGCATGTGTTTGCACGCCTGCCGCTGCCGGTGACAGAATTGCGGCAGTCGCTGGCGGTACAGCCGCCGCCGCTGCTCAAAGGCTATCTGCGGCTGGGCGCGCGCATTTGCGGCGGACCCGCGTGGGACCCGGATTTCAATGTGGCGGATTTTCCCACGCTGCTGCGCCTGGCCGACCTGAACACCCGCTATGCGCGCCATTTCCTTGGCGCCGGCGAGGATGCCGCGGCGCTGATGTCTTGCGCCAGGCAAGAGGACGAAGGCGCAAAGGAGGATCGACACCATGCATGACCTGTTGCTTTTCCTCCGTGCCTGGTTCCGTCATCCCCGCCGGGTTGGCGCGGTGGCGCCATCGGGGCGTGCGCTCGCCGAGCGCATCACGGACGACATCCTGCCAATGGATGGCCCGGTGATCGAACTTGGCCCCGGCACCGGTGCGTTCACCCGCGCCCTGCTCGCGCGTGGCGTACCGCAACACCAGCTGGCACTGGTTGAATCCGACCCTGCCTTTGCCGATAGCCTGGGCGAGCGCTTTCCGCAGGCGCGGCTGTTGCGGATGGACGCGGTGCATCTCGGGCAACTGGGGAGCGTATTCGGGGACGAGCGTGCGGGCGCGGTAGTGAGCGGCCTGCCGTTGGTGGCCATGCCGATGCGCCAGGCCGTGGCCATTCTCGATGGCGCCTTCCGGCATCACCTGCGGCCCGACGGGCGCTTCTACCAGTTCACCTACGGGCCGCGATTCCCGGTGCCGCAGAGGCTGATGGCCCGGCTAGGCCTGGAAGCGGTACGCGTGGCCTATGTGGTAGCCAACGTGCCGCCGGCCTCTGTCTACCGCGTGCGCCGGCGCGCGCCGGGGCCGGGCGGCTTGCCGGACTGAGCGGCCGTCGGCGGCATCCGCGCCGGCTTGCGTATCATCCGTTCTTGGCATTCCCTTTGAAAGGACTCGCATGCGCGCGATCGGCAATTTCCTCTGGTTTATTCTCGGCGGCTTTTTCATGGGCCTGGCCTGGTGGCTGGCCGGACTCATTGCCTTCTGTTCCATCGTGGGCATTCCCTGGGGCAAGGCCTGCTTCGTGATCGGGCAGTTCACCTTTTTCCCGTTCGGCAAGCAGGCCATCAGCCGCCGCGAACTGCATCAGCAGGACGACATCGGCACCGGCATGCTCGGCCTGGTCGGCAATCTGCTGTGGTTCGTCTTTGCCGGCATCTGGCTTGCGATTGGCCATCTGGCGTCGGCCTTGGCCTGCTTTGTCACCATCATCGGCATTCCCTTCGGTATCCAGCATCTCAAGCTGGCCGTGATCGCGCTGGCGCCGATCGGCCAGACCGTGGTGACGAACGAAGTGGCAGAGGCCGCGCGGCGCAATTAGTTTTGCGCTTCAAGTCGAAGCCCTGCAGGATCTCCCGTATCTAACACAGCCGGAAGGCATTGGCCAATGCCGTCGGCACGCTCTTGGTTGCTCTTGGTGGTAAGGCGCTCACTCCGATGCAAGGCGGGGTAACAGCGTTTTACGCCGATCGCTATCCTAGTATGGGATGGTGGTTGATCGCTTTGGCCGGCGCCGCGGTCGACGAAGAGGGCTGGAGCACACGGCTGTGATTTGCTTGTATGCCCAATGTCGCGCCGACGCAGGCAAGGGGAACCGGTGCGGACATTCGCGCGTTGCGCGCCGGCAGTCGAGTGGGAGGGGGTATGAGAACGCAGGGTTTGTTGTTCGCCACATCGCTGGCGATAGCGTTACCGCTGCATGCAAACGCGGCAGGATGCCAATACGACATGCAGTGCAAAGGGGAGAGGATCTGCCAGAAGGGGCAATGCGTCTCCCCCGACGAGGATGGGCCTGATGCTGCGGACTCTCCCGCCACGGCGCCGGCGCCCCGTCCGGCAGCCGTTCCTCCCGCCTCGCCAGCTCAAGCGCCAGCGTCCGCACGCATGAACAGGAATCCGCAAGTCTCGGCAGATCCGCGCTACTGCTGCACCGTGGTGGGCAGGCTAAGGCCATATGGCAACCGTCTCGCCGACGTTGCGATCGGCGATGCCTGCCAGGGCGTGACCAACTCGGGGAAACCCGTTCCCGGCACCGCGTGCCAATGAGCCGGCTGTTGGCGGCCATACGATTCCGGCGGGCGGAGCAGGGCCCGCCTCCGCTCGCGCTTTGCCGCAGATATTCGATGGCCTGCTGCCGGGCCCGGCTTTTCTCGCGCGGCCCGACGTCGATTACCAGCCGGGCCGGACACAGCCATTGCGCGTGCGGCATATCGCGTTTGCCGCGCCGGTTCGCGCAGCCGCGGCGCGGGACTATTCCGTTGCCGTCTTTTGCGTGGAATCGGCTGGCGCCGGCAGCAGCGGCGCCTGCACGACATCGGCCGGTTCCGCCGGCAGCGGCTTCACGGCAGGCAGATAGGCGGAGACCCAGCCGGATACCGCAACGCTCATGGCCGGCAGGGTGGTGCCGTAGTCCGGCAGGAAATCCCGCCCCATCAGGCACCATTGGAATGGGTCCTGGCCCGTCATCCCGGCAAGCTGGCGTTGCACCTCGCTGGAAAGCTCTCCGCTTGCGCCGAACAGGATGTCGTTCAGGCTATTCGAGTAGGAGGCAATCCGCTGCGCCAGGACGTCGGCCAGTTCCGGCCGGTACAGGGCAAGACTGATCGGCTCCAGGCTGGCTTCGCGAAAATAATCCGCGCTTTCGGCGATGAAGGTTTTTGCCGCCTGCAGATTCAGCGCACCGATCTTTTCCGCTACCTGCGCCCAGGTGCTGGCCAGGCCGAGCGCCATGCTCAACTGGGCCTGGCACGCCTCGGCGTATCCAGCGTGGGAGGGGGATGCCATGCGAGTCTCCTATGAAGGACGCCGCAGTGCGCCGGAACGGCTCCGGAGGGCAGCGTCGTTGCTTGCTGCGGCGCAGCAATGCTAGTCATCATAGGCGCAATCGCAACGGTGTCAAGCAGCGCCGGCGACGGCGCCCATGCCGTCGCGCGCGTGATGCGGACGCCTTCCGCCCGGCCAGGCCCGCCTACTCCGGCTTGACTCCGGCCTCCCGGATCACCGTGGTCCATTTCGCCAGCTCCGCCTTGATGCGGGACTGGGTTTGCGCCGGGGTGGTCCATGCGGCGATGGCACCCTGCCTCAGCAGGGATGCCTTGACGTCGGGCTCGGCCAGGATTTTCTTCAGTTCGCCGTTGAGCCGGTCCACTACCGGTGCCGGGGTACCGGCCGGCGCCACGATGCCGAACAGGGAATTGACTTCGAAGTCCTTGAGGCCGGCTTCGGCGGCGGTGGGCACATCGGGTAGCGCCGCCACGCGTTCGGTGGTGGTCACGGCGAGGGCGCGGATCTTGCCGCCCTTGACGTAGGACTGCGCCGCCGGCACGGTTTCGATCATGCTCAGCACCTGCCCGCCGATCAGGTCCGTCATGGCCGGGCCGCTGCCCTTGTAGGGCACGTGCAGCATGTCCACGCCGGCCATGCGCTTGAACATTTCTCCGGCCAGGTGCTGCGGCGACCCGTTGCCGGCGGAGCCGAAGGTGATGGCCCCGGGAGAGGATTTCGCCAGCGCGATCAACTGCGGCAGGTTGTTGGCCTTGACCGAGGGATTGACCACGAAGACCAGCGGCACCGTGCCGACGATGGCCACCGGGGCAAAACTCTTTTCGATGTCCTAGGAGACGCGGCTCTTGTAGAGCGCCGCGTTGATGGCGTGGCTGGTCAGCGCGCCCATCAGCAGGGTGTAGCCGTCGGCCGGTGCCTTGGCCACCGTTTCCGCACCGATATTGCCCGCAGCCCCGGCGCGGTTGTCCACCACCACCTGCTGGCCCAAAGCCGTCGAGAGATGCTGGGCCAGGGTGCGGCCGATCACGTCGGTGGCGCCGCCAGGCGGGTAGGGCACCACCAGCCGGATCGGCTTGGCCGGGTAGTCGGTGGCTGCCGCGGCGGCGCCGCTCAGCAAAGCGCCGGCAGCGGCCAGGGCGGAAAGCAAAAGCTGGCGCCGGGGCGTGGAAGCGCAGCGGCGGGCGGGGCGTCGAATGCCGGTCATGGAATCTCCTGATGCCGGGATGGTATGAATGGAATGCGGTCGGCTGCAGTGCAGCGCGGGACGCCCGGCTCGTCGCTCCGGCAGAGTGTAGGTGCCGTTGCTTGATAGATGAATCCGAATTTTTCTATCGACTGATCGGCTTATTCAATTAAAGCCGCACGGCGCATTCATCTCTTGCAGGGGAGAGCGACCGAGGCATATGATGCCAGGCCAGATTATCAATAATATTATTGGAGATGTGCATGGCCGGACCCCACGACGTGCCCAAAGACCCTTCCGCCTCGGCGCCCGCCGGCCAGGATCCTTTCGAGCCAGCGCGGGAAGCCGCGGACGGCCTGGGTAAAGGACTGACCAACTACGGCGACAAGGGCTTCTCGCTCTTCCTGCGCAAGGCCTTTATCAAGGGCGCCGGCTACACCGACGACGCGTTGTCCCGGCCGGTGATCGGCATCGTCAACACCAACAGCAGCTACAACCCCTGCCATGGCAACGCGCCGCAGCTGGTGGAAGCGGTCAAGCGCGGCGTCATGCTGGCGGGCGGGTTGCCGGTGGACTTTCCCACCATCTCGGTGCACGAGAGTTTTTCGGCGCCGACCAGCATGTACCTGCGCAACCTGATGTCGATGGACACCGAGGAGATGATCCGCGCCCAGCCGATGGACGCCGTGGTCCTGATCGGCGGCTGCGACAAGACCGTGCCCGCGCAACTGATGGGCGCGGCCTCGGCCGGCGTCCCGGCCATCCAGCTGGTGACCGGGTCCATGCTGACCGGCTCGCATCGCGGCGAACGCGTGGGCGCCTGCACTGACTGCCGCCGTTATTGGGGCCGCTACCGCGCCGACGAGATCGACGCCGCCGAGATCGCCGACGTCAACAATCAGCTGGTCGCCAGCGTGGGCACCTGTTCGGTGATGGGCACGGCAAGCACCATGGCCTGCCTGGCCGAAGCGCTTGGCATGATGGTGGCGGGTGGCGCTTCGGCGCCAGCGGTCACGGCCGACCGCGTGCGCGTGGCCGAGCGTACCGGCGCTACCGCCGTGGCAATGGCCCGCGCGGGATTGACCCCGGACCGCATCCTCACCGGCCGCGCCATCGAGAATGCCTTGCGGGTTCTGCTGGCGATCGGCGGCTCCACCAATGGCATCGTGCACCTGACGGCCATCGCCGGCCGGCTGGGTATCGATATCGACCTGGCCGGGCTGGACCGCATGAGCCGCGAGACGCCGGTGCTGGTGGACCTCAAGCCCTCGGGCCAGCACTATATGGAGGACTTCCACAAGGCCGGTGGCATGCCCGCGCTGCTGCGCGAGCTGCGGCCGCTGCTGCACCTGGACGCGCTCACGGTGTCGGGCCGCACGCTGGGCGAGGAGCTGGACGCGGCGCCCGCGCCATTCGCCCAGGACGTCATCCGGCCGTTCGGCGATCCGATCTACCCAGTGGGCGGCCTGGCGGTGCTGCGGGGCAACCTGGCCCCCGGCGGCGCCATCATCAAGCAGTCGGCCGCCGATCCCGTGCTGATGGAGCACGAGGGGCGCGCGGTGGTCTTCGAGGATGCCGAGGATATGGCCTTGCGCATCGACGACGATGCGCTCGATGTGCGCGCCGACGATATCCTGGTGCTCAAGCGCATCGGCCCGACCGGAGCGCCCGGCATGCCGGAGGCCGGCTACATGCCGATTCCCCGGAAGCTGGCGCGCGCCGGCGTCAAGGATATGGTGCGCATCTCGGATGGCCGCATGAGCGGCACTGCGGCCGGCACCATCGTGCTGCATGTGACGCCGGAAGCTGCCGTCGGCGGGCCGCTGGCCCATGTGCGCAGCGGCGACCGCATCCGGCTGTCGGTGGCGCGGCGCGAGCTCTCGCTGCTGATCGACGACGCGGAACTGGCGCGCCGCGCCGCCGGGCACGAAGTCACGCGGCCGACCGCCGAGCGCGGCTACCGCAAGCTGTTCCTGGCGACGGTGACGCAGGCCGACCAGGGCGTGGATTTCGATTTTCTCCGGGCCGCGCAGACCAGCGAAACCGTGCCCCGTCAATCCTGAGGTGCCGGTCATGGATCGTCGAACCCGGGCAGGTACCCGCGCGCAGCCGGTGGATGCCGTCCACAGTCAGGATGAAGCCGCCGGCGGTGGCGCGGATGCCATGCTGGCCGCCGCCGCGATACTGGAGGAAGACATCGTGTTCGGCTTGCTGAGTCCGCGCGAGCGGCTGGTCGAAGACGATCTGATGGCGCGCTTCGGCCTGAAGCGCCATGTGGTGCGCCAGCTCCTCGTCGCGCTCGAAGGCATGGGCGTGGTCGAGCGTAAGCGCAATGTCGGTGCGGTGGTGCGCGCCTTTGCGCCGCGCGAGGTGATGGAGCTGTACGCCTTGCGCGAAGTGCTGGAAACGCACGCCGCCAGCCTGATCGCGCTGCCGGTGCCGGCGGCGCGCCTGCAGGCGCTGGTATCCGTCCAGCAGGCACACGATGCCGCCGTGGCCGCGGGCGACGCGCGGGCCGTGTTCCGCATCAACCAGCGCTTTCACCGCGAGCTGTTCACGCTGGTCGACAACACGGTGCTGCGGCAGGCGATCGAGGAATACGCGCGCCGCGCCCATCCCATCCGCTTCGGTTCGCTGGCGGCGGCGGGCTACCGCGAGCGTGCCCGGCAGGAGCACTGGGCCATGATCGAGGCCTTGCGCGACGGGCGGCGCGAGGCGCTCATCGCGCTATGCCGCAATCATTTGCTCCCTTCGCGGGACGCCTACCTGGCGGCGGAACGCGAACGCGGCGCCCTGCCGGCATAGGCGGGGTCAGCGCTGTGCCGGGCGGGCTACCACATGGCTTGCCGATCATGCCTGTTAATATCGGTTCCTTCTAAGAAAATCGTCAGTCGGCAAATAGATGTCCGCGCAACCGCGTAATACGCCCCCGGAGCGCTCGCCCAAGATGGGGCTGGGTGGTTTGATCCTGCTTCTGGCCCTGGGATCGGTACTGCTGACCATGGCCAACACGCTGTACTCCAGCTATCGCGTGCAACGCGACCTGTTGATCAGGAATACGCTGGAAGCCAACCGCGTCTATGCGGCCAAGCTGGCGGAGTCCACCGAGACCCATCTCGACAGCACCATGCAGCAGCTGGCATACAGCGCCAGGGTGCTGGCCTCGAACATGGATGTGCCGGCGCGCCTGGCGGAGGAGGCCGACCGTCTCCGCCTGCAGACCCGGAGCCTGAATTCGGTCGCCATCGTGCGCCGGGACGGAACGCTGGTTGCTGTTTCGCCGGCCACCTTGCGTGTCGCCGGCACCAGCGTCAAGACGGACTGGGGACATGCGCTGCTGACGACCCGCACGCCTGCGATCAGCGAACCGTTCATATCGTCAACGGGCCGGCTCATCATCTTTATTTCCCATCCGATCATCGACGCGGAGGGACGGCTGCTCGGTTATCTGGGGGGCACGATTTATCTGAATGCCAAGAACATGCTGCATACGATTCTCGATAGGCACTATTATCGGGACAGTTCGTACGTCTATGTGGTGGACCGCAAGGGCACCATTATTTTTCATCCGGACAATACGCACGTCGGAAAATCGATCATCAAGAATGCGGTCGTCCGGGCGGTGACCGGCGGCGAGGCGGGGTCGCAGGACGTGCAAACCCTGTATGGCGTCGACATGCTGGCCGGCTACGCGCCCGTCAAATCCACCGGCTGGGGCATCGTTGTGCAGAAATCCACGGAAACCACGCTGGCGAACCTCAACCACCTCGCGCTCGTGACCTTCGGCAACAGCATTCCGTTCCTGCTGCTGTCGCTGGTCTTTATCTGGTGGTTCTCGCGGTTGATTTCCAGGCCGCTGGGGCAACTGGCCGAGAACGCCAGAATGGTGGCCACCCCGGACGGCATGGGGAAAATAGAAAAGATCCTGTGCTGGTACCTCGAGGCCGACCGGCTGAAAAAAGCGCTGCTGCGCGGCATGAGCCTGACCAGCAGCGAGCTGGATAAACTCAATCAGCAAACCATTACCGATGCGCTGACGGGTTTGCGCAACCGCCGCGGGCTGGCCAATGCCTTGGACCTATACCGGCAGGCAGGCCAATCCTTCGCGGCGATCACGCTCGACGTGGACCATTTCAAGGCAATCAACGACCGCTACGGGCACGATGTCGGCGACCAGGTATTGAAGCATATCGCCGGCCTGATGCGCGCGGGCTCCCGGGGCGGCGATATGGCAAGCCGCAGCGGTGGCGAGGAGTTCGTCATATTGCTGCCCGGTTCCAGCCAGGAGAACGCTTTCCATATCGCCGAGCGTTTGCGCGAGGCGGTGGAGAGAACGCCGAACCCGACCGGCGGCGTGATCACGATTTCACTGGGTGTGGCGCATTTTCCCTCGTCGGCGGAGGCGGTCGGCGAGGTGCTCAAGCAGTCCGATATCGCCCTCTATCAGGCCAAGCGCAGTGGACGCAACAAGACCGTTTCCTATCGCAAGGAACCGGCCGGTGCAGTGGCGCCGCACTAGCGGGACAAAGGGGTACTCTCGCCACGCTCGCCCCAGGGCAGCTTCCCGCCGCCAGCCGGGCTTCAGTCGGGCTCGCCTGCTTGCGGTGGACTGCGCATCCCGGCGGACGCCGCCGTTGGCGCCAGCGCGCTGCGCAGCGGCGGGCGCGCCAGGTTGGCCTGCCACGCGCGCTGGGTCACCTGCGCGATCTGGTTATAGGCTTCCCTTGAAATCACGTTCTCCTCGCGCATGGCTTCCAGCGAGCGCTGGCCCTTGCGCAAGGCGAACAGCATCAGCAGGCGCTTCTCCAGCGCTACCGTGTAGCCGCCGAACTGTGCCCGCATTTCGTCCAGGCCCCCGCTAGCCGACCTGACACGCTCTTCGAGCACGCCGTCCAGCACGGTCGTCAGCCGCGCCCCGAACACCGGTGTCAGCAGTGAGCGGTTGTATTGGCGCAGCCGCTCCAGCACGGTCTGGCGGCAGACCAGCAGTTCGAAGCGGTCGGCCAGCGCGCGGGCCAGCGGCCGGTCGATCGACAAGCGCCGATGCAGGAACAGCGCTATGCGGTAGCCGCGCTGGTAGTCCAGGATATGCCGGGCGGCGCGGTTGTAGCCCAGGCGTCCATGCTCGCGCGCCGCATCGATCATCATCGCGGTATTGCGCATCATGGCGTCGAGGTTGGCCACCGAGATCACGCCGTCGCCATACTCTGGGATCAGTTCGCGCTCGCGCGTGGCCAGCGTGACCAGGCCAATGGTGAAGCGGTCGCGCTCGGACAGGGCGGTATCGAAGTCGAACTCCATCGAGCCCAGCTCGATCTCGCGCCGGTAATGCGCCGCCACCTCGCGTGCCGCGGCCGGGGGCAGGTCGAAGGTCTGTGCGATGCGCTCCAGCATGGTCTCGACCTCCTCGGTCGAGAGCCGGATGGCCTGCTGCTGCAGCGCCTGTTCCTGTGGCGAGAGCCGATCCAGGCCAAGCTGGTGGATCAGCCAGCGCAGCGTGGTGCCGTTGAGCAGCAGGCTCACCAGCACGAAGCCGGTAGCCAGGATGGCGACAAAATGGCGTGCTTCATAAGGCAGGGCATCGTTTTCGGCGATGCCCAGCGCCAGCACCAGCGTGACCGCGCCGCGCAGACCGCCCCAGGCAATCGCCAGCTTGTAGGCCCCATTGATCGGCGCGCTCAGCTTCAGCCACGACAGCAGCGGCAGCAAGCCGAACAAGGTCAGCAGGCGCGCGGCCAGCGCGGCCAGCACCAGCGCCAGCAGCCACAGGCCATGGTGCGGCGTCACCCCGGCCAGCAGCGACGGCACCCGTACTGCCGCCAGCAGGAAGACGATGGCCCCCGCGATCCCTGCGAACTGTTCCCAGATCATGCGCAGGTGACGCCAGTTGCGCGGGCGCAACCGGGTGGGACCGAGCGCGCTCACCATCAGCCCGGCGCACACCACGGCTACCACGCCCGAGACACCGAGCAACTGGTCGGCCAGCAGGTACAGCGGGTAGGGCAGCGCCAGCGTCAGCGCGCCTTCGGCCATGGCCAGCCCGGCCAGGCGAGGCAGCAGGTCGGCCACCAGCCGCCCCGCGATCGCGCCGCACAGCACGCCGCCGGCAAAGGACCAGGCCAGCTCGCGCAATCCGGCGCCGAGCGTGGCGTCGGTCCCGTGCCCGGTCAGCATGGCCACCAGCACACCGGCAATGGCGATGGCGGCGGCGTCGTTAAGCAGGCTCTCGCCTTCGACCAGCCGGATCAGCCGGGCCGGGGCGCCCACGTCGCGGAAGATCGCGATCACCGCGGCCGGATCGGTGGTGGCCACCACCGCGCCCAGCAACAGGCAGACCACCACGCTGGTACCGCTGGCCAGGGAGGTGGCCAGCCCGATCACGCCGGTGGCCACGATCACGGCCACGATGGCCAGCAGCAGGACCGGTGCCGCGTCCGGCAGCATATTGCGCACGTCGGCGGTCAGCGCGGCATGGAACAGCAATGGCGGCAGGAAGATCCACAGGTAGGCCTCGGGCGGCAGGGCCGGGTCGATCAGCGGATGCAGGAAATGCCGGGCGAACTGCGGGGCGGAGGCATCGATGAGCACGTAGCCGGCACCGATGGCGATACCGATCGCCGAGAGCAGCGTGGATTCCGGCAGCGTCAGCCTGGCTGCGGCGACCTGCACCACCGCGACAATGGCCAGCAGCGCGCCCGCCAGGATAAGTACGTCGACGACGATATTCAAACGGGTCTCCGCGGCCGGACGGGCGAGGGCCGGGGTTGTACTGCTGGTGTCTGTGTCACGCCTGCTTCCTTGATTTCCGATGTGGCTGCCGGCGTCGAACATACCGCGAATGCCGGCGCGCTTTCAAGCGTTGTACGGTTTGCTTACCGCTTCGCGCATCGCGCGCTTGCCAACGGCGCCAGTACCGCTCACGGGGTGGCAGGCACGCCGCCGCCAGCCTGAGCCAGGTGGGCGCGCAAGGCGCCGACCAGCGCCACCGCCGCGGGCGACAGGCTGCGGTTGCGCGCCGTCACCAGCCCGATCGAGCGTTCCGTCACCGGGGCGGTGAGCAGGCGCTCGACGATGCCGGCCTGGCGCACCGTGCCGGCCGCGATTTCCGGCAGCGCAGCCACGCCGAAGCCGCATTCGACCATGGCCGCGATGGTGGTCAGGTGCTCGGCCTCGAACACCGGCTGGAAGCGGATGCGATTCTGCAGGAAGGCCCATTCGGCGTACTGGCGCACGCTGCTGGGGTGGTTCATGGAAACGTGTGGCGCGTCGACGGTGTCGGCCCAGCGCAGCGGCCCCTTGCCTTGCGCCAGCGGGTGCCCGGCGGGGATCAGCAGCACGAAGCGGTCGGACATCATGGGGTCGTAGTGCAGGTCTGCCTGCTGCGGGTCGGCTGCGGTCAGCGCGAAGTCCACCTCGCCGGCGCGCACCAGGTCGAAGGCGGGGCCGGAAAGCGTGTCGTAGACCTTGAGCGCTACCTGCGGATGGTCTCGCCGGAAGGCCATCAGCACGCGCGGCAGCAGGCGGGCCGCCAGAGACGGCAGGGCGGCCACCGCAACCTGGCCGCGTTCGGCACTGGCGATGCCGCTGACCGCATCGATGGCGTCGCGGAAGGCGGCCTGCAGGATCGCCGCCTGCTGCATGAAGACCTCGCCCGCCGCCGTCAGGCGCACCGTGCGGGTGGTGCGGTCGAACAGCCGCACGCCGAGCGATTCCTCGATGCGCAGGATCTGGGTGGACAGCGCGGACTGCGACAAATGCAACTGGCCTGCCGCCTGACGGAAGTTCAGGGTCCGGCCGAGCACCAGCGTGGTCTCGACGTCGCGCATCGATAAGTTGATTTTCATGGGATTGATCTGATTTTCAGATCATTCTATATGGAAAATCTGATTCATCAATCAACGCGGCTTGTCTACACTGGCGCTCAATCGTGCTGAACCCACGCCGCGAGGCACGACAGGGCACTGTCAGGCGCCGTTTTCGCCATATCTTCGTGGGCAGCCATCCCAATACAACCACGCCAGTCCGTACCGAGGAGCACCATGCCCGATGTCCCCGCCGCCTTTTCGCTAGCCGGTCCCGGCACCGCCCACGCCGTGGTGGTGGGCGGCGGCACCATGGGCGCCGACGTAGCCGTGGTGCTGGCCCGCGCGCTTTGCCGCACCACCGTGGTCGAGCCCGAGGCGCACCGCGCCGCCGCGGTGCCGGCCAGGGTTGCCGCCAATCTCGCGGCCATCGGGCCGGCAGCCGAGGCCGGCATTGCCGGCCTGGCGGTAGCGGCCTCGCTCGAAGCCATCGACTGGAACACGGTCGACCTGGTGATCGAATGCATTCCCGAGCGGCTCGATATCAAGCGCGCCCTGTTTGCCGACCTGGCCCGGCGCGCGCGGCCGGATGCCATCCTGGCCAGCAATAGCTCGAGCTTCCCGATCAGTGCCATCGGCGAGGGCCTGCCCACCCGCGAGCGCATGCTCGGACTGCATTTCTTCATGCCGGCCCACCTGGTGCCGCTGGTGGAGGTGGTGCTGGGCAACGGCAGCGCCGAGGCCGGCGCCGACGCCTTGATCGCCTTCATGCGCCGGTGCGGCATGGTGCCGGTCAAGGTGAAGAAAGACCTGCCGGGATTTCTCGCCAACCGCTTGCAGCACGCCTTGTCGCGCGAGGCTTTCGACCTGATCGACCGCGGCATCGCCTCGCCCGAGGATGTGGATGCGGCGGTGCGTTTCGGCTTCGGCTTTCGCTTCCTGGCCGCCGGCCCGGTGATGCAGCGCGACCATGCCGGCATCGACGTGCACGCGGCGGCCGGGGCTACCATGTATCCCACCTTCTGCAACGCCGCGACGCCGGCCCGCTGCCTGAGCGAGCGGGCCGCGGACGGCCGCCATGGCATGAAGAGCGGAGAAGGTTTCTACCAGTGGACACCCGAGGCCATCGCCGCCGAGCGCGAGCGTTATGATCGCCTGCTGCGCGCGGGGCTCGACCTGATCGCGCCGGAGTTGCCGAAGATCGAACCCTGAGAATTCCAGGCAATATGGCAATACCGATGTTTGCCGGAATGCAGCCCCGGAAATGCCGGACCTACCGATACCGAATGCAATATGAGTGAACACACCCTGCTGGCGGATTCCCCGCTGATCATTACCGTGGCGCCCAACGGTGCCTACAAGACCGCCAAGGATCACCCGGCCGTGCCGCTGACCGCGCGGACGCTGGCCGCCGAGGCACGTGCCTGCCTCGATGCCGGCGCCGCCATGATGCATATGCACGTGCGCCAGCCCGATGGGCGCCATTCCCTGGATGCCGGGATCTATCGAGAGGCCCTGGCCGCGGTCAGGCAGGCGGTGGGCGATGCGCTGCTGGTCCAGGTAACCAGCGAGGCCGCTGGCATCTACCGTGCCGCCGAACAGATTGCGATGGTGCGTGAGCTGCGGCCGGAAGCGGTCTCGATCGGCCTGCGTGAAATCGCAGTGCCGGACATCCCCGAGGCGGAACTGGCCGGCTTCCTCGCCTGGCTGGCGCGGGAGCGGGTCATGACGCAGATTATCCTGTACGACGCGGCCGACGTGGCGCGCTGGCAAGCCCTGCGGGCGCGCGGGCTGGTGCCGCCGGGCGCGTGGTCGGTGCTGTTTGTGCTGGGCCGCTATTCGGCCGGGCAGGTCTCGTCGCCGCATGACCTGCTGCCATTCCTGCAGGTTTTCGACGGCTCGCTGCCGTGGGCAATCTGCGCCTTCGGGCGCGAGGAGAATGCCTGCGTGACCACCGCCGCGGCCTTTGGGGGGCATGTACGGGTCGGATTCGAGAACAACCTGAAGCTGCGCGACGGCAGCACCGCGCCAGGCAACGCGGCCCTGGTCGGGCAGGCGGCCGAGGGCGCGCGGACGCTGGGCCGTCCGCTAGCCTCGGCCGAGCAGGCCCGCCGCATCTACAGCGAGATCCGCTGATCGCCCGGCGCGCGCCTCAGGCGTCGCCATGGCGCTCAAGCGCCGTCGCTGAAGGTGTCGCGGGTGCCGATGCGTGCGCCGTCGCTGTACGGGTCGCGCGGACCGAGGCGGTTACCGTCCGTATAGGGATCGCGCGGCCCCAGTTTGCTGGCGCCCTGCGAGTAAATATCACGGGTCTGACCAGCGGCTGCGCCATCGAGATAGGGATCGACGCTGCGCGGCGCGGCGCTGGCGAGGCCGGCAACACCGGCCAAGGTGGCGGCCAGGGTGGTGGCCAGCAGGGCTTGCTTGATCGTACGCATGGTGTTTCTCCTGGGGTTCGGCGATCTCCATCGATCGACCGTGCCGCCAGTCTAAGAATCCGGCACCCACGGCAACATGACTGGTACATGACAATCCTGTCATGCGCTTTCCTTCCTTCCTTCCTTCCTTCCTTCCTTCCACTCCCGCGGGCAGTTGCCCGCTGACCTGGTTCGCCTGCCTGGCCTGCGCCGACGTCTCCAATGCTGTGGTGGGGGGGCTTCTCAGCCCTTTTTTCGGCAAGTTCGCGCATATCCCTCCTATTCGTTCCGAATTCTTCGCAATGATGCTGCGGCGCCGTGGAAGGCATCCTGATCAGCATCGTCCGAAAATAGGCCGGAAATGTGCCAAAAATCTCATAAATTCTTAATGAATGGCGTAAACGCCTGATATCACGCTATCCTTGCCGAATTGTCGGGAGCGAGGCACACCGCACCGATGCCGCGAGCGGCCATGGGCCGTCACTGACGATAGGTGGCGTGGTCTGAAATTAGAGTGCGGAAGAGACGCAAAAGGGATGGAAGAGGATAGAAAAGAGATACAAAATCGCATTTGGCCGGTGTGCGCGGGTGCGGGCACGGCGGCCGCAATAACATAAGGCCTCGACAAGCCACGGAACATGACGCTTTACCAGATCAAACCAAAATTCCAGGCGCTCTTGCGGCCCCTGGTGAAGCGCCTTGCCGCGCAAGGCGTGACTGCCAACCAGGTCACGCTGGCCGCCGCTGGCGGGTCGCTGGTGGTCGGAGCGCTGGTCGCGGCGCTGGCCTGGCTGCCGCTGGTGTTCCTCCTGATGCCCCTCTGGCTGTTTGTGCGCATGGCACTCAACGCCATCGACGGCATGCTGGCGCGCGAGCATGGCCAGCAGAGCGTACTGGGCGCCTATCTCAATGAACTGGGCGACATCGTCTCCGATCTTGCATTGATCCTGCCGTTTGCGCTGGTTCCGCCTTTCGGGGCCGGCGAGGTCATGGTGTTCGCCGTCCTGGCCGTGATCGTCGAATGCGCGGGCCTGATCGGGCCGCTGGCCGGCGCCAGCCGGCGCTATGACGGTCCGCTCGGCAAGAGCGACCGGGCACTGCTGCTGGGTGCGCTTGGCTTGTGGGTCGGGCTTGGCCTGGGCCTGGCCTATGCTGCGCACTGGCTGTGGGTGCTGTTGTCGCTGCTGTCATTGCTGACCATCGCAAACCGGGTGCGCCGCGGCGTGGCCGAGGCAGAGCTGGCGCGCCGGACACCGGCGCCGTCGCGCGAACCGCCTTCCCAACCCATGGAGTGATACTACGTGGATAGTCAAACCGGTCGTACCCCCGTCGAAGCGCAGTTCAAGACCCACGATGGCCAGTCGCTGTTCTACCGCCACTGGCCGGCCGCAGGTAGCGGCCCGCTAGGCGCCGTGGTCCTGTTTCATCGCGGGCACGAGCATTCGGGCCGTATCGCCCACCTGGTGGATGAACTGGACCTGCCCGGCCACGCTTTCTTCGCGTGGGATGCGCGCGGCCATGGACGCTCGCCGGGGGAGCGGGGCTACAGCCCCAGCCTGGCCACCTCGGTGCGCGACATCCAGACCTTCGTCGACCATATCGCCGCCGTCCACGGCATTCCGGTGGAGCGCATCGCGGTGGTGGCGCAAAGCGTGGGCGCGGTCCTGGCCGCAACCTGGGTGCACGATTACGCGCCGCGGATCCGCAGCCTGGTGCTGGCGTCGCCGGCCTTCAAGGTCAAGCTCTACGTGCCGCTGGCGCGTCCGGGCCTGAAATTGATGCACAGGCTGCGCGGCAAGTTCTTCGTCAACAGCTACGTCAAGGCCAGGTTCCTGACGCACGATCCCGGGCGCATCGCCAGCTACCAGCAAGACCCGCTGATCACGCGCCCGATTGCCGTCAATATCCTGCTGGACCTCTATGAGACGGCGGAGCGCATCGTGGCCGATGCAGCGGCCATCACCGTGCCGACGCAGTTGCTGATTTCCGGTGCGGACTGGGTGGTTCACCGCGCGCCGCAGGACGCGTTCTACGAGCGGCTGGGCTCTGCCGTCAAGGAACGCATCGTGCTGGACGGCTTTTACCATGACACCCTGGGCGAGCGCGATCGCGCCCCGGCCGTGGCGGCGGCAAGGCGCTTTATCGTGCGCGAGTTCGAGACACCGTCGGCGCCGGTCACGCTGCTGAACGCGGACCGCAGCGGCGCATTCAAGGAGGAGTCGGACCGGCTCGCACGGCCGCTGTCTCCGGCCAGCCCGGCTGGCATGTACTGGGCCCTGGCGCGGGCCGGCCTGAAGTTCGGCGGCCTGCTGTCCGATGGCGTGCGGCTGGGGCACCAGACCGGCTTCGACTCCGGCTCCACGCTGGACTACGTCTATTGCAACAAGGCGGGGGGGCGCTTCGGCATCGGTCCGGTGATCGACCGCAATTACCTGGACGCTATCGGCTGGCGCGGCATCCGCCAGCGCAAGGTGCATATCGAGGAGTTGCTGGGCGATGCGATCGCCAGCCTGCGCGCTGCCGGCGCGCCGGTGCGCATTGTCGACATCGCCGCGGGCCATGGCCGCTACGTGCTGGAGGCGCTGGCGAACGGCTTCCATGGCGCCGCCGCGCAACAGGTGCAGAGCATCCTGCTGCGCGACTATAGCGATATCAACGTCACGCAGGGCCGCGCACTGATCCGCGCCAAGGGTCTCGCCGATATCGCCCGCTTCGAGAAGGGCGATGCGTTCGACGGCGACGACCTTGCCGCGCTCGACCCGGCGCCCACGCTGGCTATCGTCTCCGGCCTGTATGAACTGTTTGGCGACAACGCCATGGTGTCGCGCTCGCTGGGTGGGCTGGCACGGGCGGTGGCGCCGGGCGGCTACCTGGTGTATACGGGCCAGCCCTGGCACCCGCAGCTCGAATTCATCGCGCGCGCGCTCACCAGCCACCGCGCCGGTTCGGCCTGGGTGATGCGGCGGCGCCCGCAGGCGGAGATGGACGAACTGGTGCGGCAGGCCGGTTTCGAGAAGATTGCCCAGCGTATCGACCCGTGGGGCATCTTCACGGTCAGCCTGGCGCGCAGGACTGCATGATGCTGCGCCAGCGCGCCCGAGACGCGCATACCGCCATGGCGGCAGGGCAGGCCGGCGCCACCGGGGCTCGCCCGTGGGGCCTCGCCCTGGTCCTGCTGGCCGCCATGGGCGCGCTGTTCTTCTCCTCGTATGGACTCGCCAACTGGCTGGCGAGCCAGCGCTCGGCGGTGCCGTTCTTCTTTTTCGGGTGGGAGCGGCAGATTCCCTTTGTGCCGTGGAGCATCGTGCCGTACTGGTCGATCGACCTGCTCTACGGCCTGTCCTTCTTCCTGTGGCGCACGCGGGCCGACCTGCTGACCCACGCCAGGCGCTTGCTGGCCGCGCAGCTGATATCGGTGGCTTGCTTCATTGCCTTTCCGCTGCGTTTCGCCTTCGAGCGGCCACAGGCCGATGGCCTGCCAGGCCATCTGTTCACGCTGCTGGGCGGGTTCGACAAGCCGTTCAACCAGGCGCCGTCCCTGCATATCGGCCTGCTGGTGATCCTGTGGGTGGCCTACGCCATGCACGCGCGCGGCGGCTGGCGCTGGCTGCTGCACGGCTGGTTCGCGCTGATCGGGGTGTCCGTGCTGACCACCTACCAGCACCATGTCATCGATGTGCCCACCGGCTGGCTGGTGGGCTGGTTCTGCGTTTTCCTGTTTCCTTTCCAGCGCGGGCAGGCGGCTGCCGGGCCCGCTGCCAGGGGACGCACGCGGCAATTGGCTATGCGTTACGCGGTGGCCGCCCTGGCCGTTGGCGCGGTCGCCCTGGCGCTGTTGTCGACGTCCGCCGTTGCCGCGTTGCTGCTGGGCTGGCTCGCGCTGGCCCTGGCATGCGTTGCCGCGATCTATCGGCAAGGCCAGGCCACCCTGTTCCAGAAGCGGCACGACGGCCATATGCCGCTTGCCGCGCGCTGGGTGCTGGCGCCCTATCTGCTTGGCGCCTTCGCCAATTCGCGCTGGTGGACGCGCCGCCAGCCCGGCGCCAGCGAGATCGTGCCGGGGGTGTGGGTTGGCCGTTTGCCGGGCAGCGCGGAACTGCGCCGGCTCGGCGCCGATGCCGTACTCGACCTGAGTGCCGAATTGCCCCGGCTGGCGCCCGCTGCCTGGTATCGCTGCGTGCCGGTGCTGGACCTGACCGTGCCCACGCCCGCGCAGCTGGATGAAGCAGTGGGCGTGCTTGACGCGTGGCATCGCGACGGGCGCAAGGTACTGGTTTGCTGCGCGCTCGGCTACTCGCGCAGCGCGCTGGTGGCCGGCGCGTGGTTGTCCGGGCATGCCGGCGTGCACGATGCTGGAGAGACGCTGGCGCTGCTGCGCAAATACCGCCCGGCCGTGGTGCTGGGCCCGGACAGCGTGGCCGCGCTATCGCAATTCATCGGCCGCCAGCGCGCGGCCGCGCAGGTTTCCGGGGGAGCAGGCCATGCCGATCTCAACGCATGACGACGACCGGCTCGAGGCTGGCGCCGAGCACTGGGTGGCGCAGGCCGCGGTGGGCGGGCTCGACGCCGCAGCCCGCCTGGTCTGGGCCGGGCTGGCGCTGGCATTGGTCAACCTGCTGCTGGCCGGCACCCTGTCGCCCGCGGGCCGCGTCTATCTTGTGCTCGGCATCGTGGCGGCCGCGCTCGGCGCTGTCCAGCTGTGGCTGCTGATACGCGTGGCGATCGACCGGCGCCTGTTCGGCGCGCTCGCCGAGGCTTCGGCGCTTGCCGGCATGGCTGCATCCCTGGCCTCGCTCGACCAGGCGCTGGCGGGGCTGGGCTGGGGCCGGCCGGTGGCCGGCGGCCGCTCCCTGGCGCGGCGCGCTCGCGGCGCACTGCGTTTCCTCCACTGGGCCGCCGCGCTGGCTGCCCTGCAATTGCTGGCAGCCTTGCTGCTGTTGCTGCTGAGATAACACGAATGTGGTTTGCCAAACTGGTGGCGCGCGCCATCATCCTGTTCGCACGTTTGCTGACCGGCATGCAGGCTCGCTGGAACGGCTGCCTGCCCGCCGCGGTGCAGCGCATCTATTTCGCCAACCACAGCAGCCACGGCGACTTCGTGCTGATCTGGGGTTGCCTGCCGCCGGACCTGCGCCCGCTCACGCGGCCGGTGGCGGGCGCGGACTACTGGAACAAGTCGTCATTGCGCCGGTTTATCGGCAGGGATGTGTTCAATGCCCTGCTGATCGATCGCAGCCGTAGCGAGCCGGGCAGCGATCCGGTGGCGCTGATGGAGCACGCGGTGCGGCAGGGCGATTCGCTGATCCTGTTTCCCGAGGGCACCCGCAATACCACCGACGAGCGGCTGCTGCCCTTCAAGAGCGGCATCTATCATCTCGCGCGTACCTGCGCCGAGGTGGAGTTCGTGCCCGTGTGGATCGACAACCTCAACCGTGTGATGCCCAAGGGCGAGTTCGTGCCGGTGCCGCTGCTATGCACGGTTACCTTCGGCAAGCCGCTGAAGCTTGGCGCGGAAGAAGCCAAGGACGATTTCCTGGCGCGTTGCCGCGCAGGCTTGCTGTCGCTTGCGCCGAAGCTGGACTAAGACACCATGACCATTCCTCGACCGACCATGATGCACGAGACCTGGCTGCTGTTCGGCGGCGTCTTCGGCGTGCTGTTGCTGGCCTCCGCCGTGACCGCGCTGCTGCGCTGGCGCGTTGCCGGGGGCCGCCCGCATGCGGTCATCGACAACCTGGGCGCACGGGTGTCCGCCTGGTGGTGGATGATCGGCGTGCTCGGGGTGACCTTCGCCCTGGGGCGGACCGCCATCATCGTGCTGTTCTACCTGCTGTCGTTCTTCGCCTTGCGCGAGTTCATCACCATCACCACCACGCGGCGCGGCGACCATCGCGCCATCGTTGCCGCCTTCTTCGTCTTCCTGCCCATGCAGTATGTGCTGGTGTATATCGGCTGGTACGGGCTGTTCTCCATCTTTATCCCGGTCTACGCGTTCCTGTTCCTGCCGATCCTGTCGGCGTTGTCGGCGGAAACCACGCGCTTCTTCGAACGCTGCGCGGAGGTGCAATGGGCGGTGATGATCTGCGTGTTCTGCATCTCCCATGTGCCGGCCTTGCTGACCTTGCCGATTCCCGGCTTCGAGGATCGCAACCTGCTGCTGATCGCCTTCCTGGTGATCGTGGTGCAGGGCAGCGACGTGCTGCAGTACGTGTGGGGCAAGCTGCTCGGCAAGACCAGGATCGCCCCGCTGCTGTCGCCGTCGAAGACCGTCGAAGGCTTTGTCGGCGGCGTGGCCAGCGCCACCGCGCTGGGCGCCTCGCTGTGGTGGATCACGCCCTACGGCTCGCCCTGGAAGGCAGGCCTGATCGCGCTGGCGATTGCCCTGATGGGATTTCTTGGCGGACTGGTGATGTCGGCCATCAAGCGCGATCGCGATATCAAGGACTGGGGCCATATGATCCAGGGCCATGGCGGCATGCTGGACCGGCTGGATTCGGTGGTGTTCGCCGCGCCGATCTTCTTCCACATCACCCGCTACTGGTGGGTGCCCTGAGTGGAGCGGGGCGGAGCGGTGCGCGCCATCCTGGCGTTGCCCGCCTGCGCCGCTCATCCGCGTTGCCAGTCGACCTGGCCTTTCAACCTGTCGTCTTAACGGCCGATGGGGTATTCAGCCGTCCGGCGCCACGGGTGCATGGCCGGCAGCAACATCATCATGTCAAGCAAGCGCATCGAGCATATTCTCATTGTCGGCTTCGGCTGCATCGGCCAGGCCATCCTGCCGTTGTTGTCGCATGCCTACCCGGACGCCGCCATCACGGTGCTGGACCGGACCATGGACGCCCACCGGCTTGCGCTGGCCCGGCAATATCGCGCGGCCCCGCTGCACGCCACCGTCACAGCCGGGAACCATCCGGCGTTGCTCGGCCCCTTGCTCGGGCCGCAGAGCTTCCTGCTCAACCTGGCGCCTGCCGTGTGCAGCCGCGACCTGATCGCGCTGGCGCAGGCGCACCAGTCGCTCTACCTGGATAGCGGCATCGAACCCTGGGACTACGAGGACGGGATGGATTCGATCCATCTCAGCAACTACGCCCTGCGCAGCGAAATGCTGGCCTTTGCCCGCGGCCGCGAGCGCATGCCCACCGCGCTGGTGGCGCACGGCGCCAATCCCGGCCTGGTTTCCCTGCTGGTCAAGGCGGCCTTGCTGAAGCTGGCGCGGCATGCCGGCTTGCCCGACTCCCAGCCCGCAGACCAGGCCGCCTGGGCCGGGCTCGCGCGCCGGCTCGATGTACGGGTGATCCAGGTGGCGGAGTACGACAGCCAGTCCGCGCCAGGCTTCCCGGCCCCCGGCGAATTCGCCAACACCTGGTCGGCCGACGGCTTTATCACCGAATGCCTGCAGGACGCCGAACTGGGGTGGGGCAGCCATGAGCGCGGACTGCCCCCGGGCGGCAGGCGCCACGGCGATGGCAGCGATGCCGCCATCGCGCTGGACCGGCCCGGCCATCGCACGCGCGTGCGCTCGTGGTCCGCGTTGCATGGGCCCTTCGAGGCCTGGCTGATCACGCACAACGAGTCGATTTCGCTCGCCGAGTACCTGACTTGCGCCACGCCCGGCGAGCCCCTGTACCGGCCAACGGTCTACTACGCGTACCGGCCGACCCGGGCGACCCTGGCCTCGATGCAGTGGCTGGACGAGCGCGGGGCAAGCCGCATTGCCAGCCATCGCATCCTCAAGGACGAGATCGACGATGGCGTGGACGAACTCGGCGTGCTGCTGATGAGCGGATGCCATGGCGCGGTATGGCACGGCTCGCAACTGGACGTGCAGCGCGCCCGCAGGCTGGCGCCGCACAACTCCGCCACCAGCCTGCAGGTGGCGTCCAGCATCGTCGCCGGCATGCGCTGGGCGCAGGCCAACCCGGCGCGCGGCGTGACCGAGTCCGATGCGCTGGACTACCAGCCGGTGCTGGAGCAGGCCGCCGGCTGGTGGGCGCCCATGGTCACGCGGTTCACCGACTGGACGCCCGTACCGGGCCGCCGCACGCTGTCCTTCGACGAATTTCTCCTCACCGCTCCCGCGCCGCGGGACACGGAAATCACCCAGCCATGAAACGTATCGCGCAGACCCCGCGTGCCGACTGGCCGCAACAGCTGGAACGCATCGGCTTTCATTTCCACTCGCTGGACGAGCAAAACCTGCCGCGCCAGGTGGACCGCAACACCTTCTTCTACTGGCGCGAAGACGTAGCCTACGAATTCGAGGCGCAGGAGATCGAAGCGCTGTACGCCGCGGCGCTCGAGCTGAACCGGCGCTGCCTGGAGGCCGTGCAGCACGTGATCGACCACGATCTGTTCGCGCGGCTCGCCATCGCCCCGGATTTTGCCGGGCTGATCCGCGCGTCCTGGGAGCGCGACGAGCCGACGCTGTTCGGCCGCTTCGATATGACCATGGACGCGCTCGGCGTGCCCAAGATGTACGAATTCAACGCCGATACGCCAACGTCGCTGATCGAATCGAGCCTGGCGCAGTGGTTCTGGAAAGAGGCGGTGCAGCCGGATGCCGACCAGTTCAACAGCCTGCACGAGGCGCTGGTGGCGCGCTGGCAATGGCTACGCCGCCATTACCGCGATGCGAAGGTATTGCATTTTGCGTGCATGTTCGACAGCCAGGAAGACGTCTGCAATGTGGAGTACCTGATGGATACCGCGCTGCAGGCGGGCTGGTCGGTCAAGATGACCGACCTGGAGCAGGTTGGCTCCGACGGGCGCGGCGGCTTCTACGATGGCGACGACGAGCCGATGGAGCTGGTGTTCAAGCTCTATCCGTGGGAATGGATGGCGAGCTCCGACTATCGCGCGGAACTGGCGGGGAGCGCGGTGCGCTGGGTCGAGCCGCCATGGAAGGCCGTGCTCTCCAACAAGGCCATCCTGCCGATCCTGTGGGATCTGTTTCCCGGCCACCCCAACCTGCTGGAGGCGTCCTTCCGCGAGGGCGCGTTCGCCGGGCGCTCGTATGCCAAGAAGCCGTTCCTGTCGCGCGAAGGCGAGAGCGTGGTGCTGCTGACCCCGCAGGGCCGTTTCGAGAATCCCGGCGAGTACGGCGAGGAAGGCTTTATCTACCAGGCGTACGCACCCGCGCAGCGTTTCGACGCGCGTTACACCACGCTCGGTGTGTGGATCGTCGACGACGTGCCCACCGGTCTGTGCGTGCGCGAGGAACTGGGGCCGATCGCCAAGAACACCAGTTTCTTCGTCCCGCATTATTTTCAGAAAGCCTAGTCCGGAGAAAGACCAAAGCATGGCCAGGAAGAAGAGCAAGAAGGGCGGCCAGCCGTCGAAATACGGCAGCCCCTACCAGCCGCGGACCAGCGGCTCCAGCCGGCCGGCATGGTCCGGCCAGGCCAGGCCGGCCGCTGGCGCCGCCAGTGGCCGCAAGTCGCGGCCCATGCTGTTGCTGATCGGCGTGTGCGCGCTGGCCACCGGCGCGGCGGTGATCGGTTCCTGCAGCAGCGACGGCGATGATGATGCCGTGACCGTGCGGCGCGCCAGCTACGCTTCGCAGGCCGACTGCGAGGCCGACTGGAATTCGCCCGACGATTGCGAAGCGGTGCCTCTCGATCGTCTCTACTCGTCCAGCCTGGCTGACACCGCCAGTGGCGGCGGCGGTGGCACAAGCAGTGGCGGGGGAGGCGGCTATCACGGGGGCTATCATGGCGGTCCCATAGCCCGCTGGTACGGGCCCTACTACACCGAATCGGGTACGGTCTACCACCCCGACGGCACGCAGACCCGGCGGGATATGTCGAGTGGCGCACCGCGTCCCCTGGGCGTGTACGACAGCAGTGGCCAGATGGCCCGCATGGGCCAGGCGTCCGGGACACCGCATGCGGCCATGGTGGAGGAGGCTACGCTGCGCCGCAGCAGTCTCGGGCGTGGCGCGAGCGCCGGTATGTCGATGCGCTCGGCCGCCGTCAGCCGTGCACCGGTTTCGTCGCGTGGCGGGTTCACCAGCCGCTTCGGCGGTTCGGGGCGCTCCGGCGGCGGTTGAGGCCGAGGCCGGAAACGCGAAACCCATACTCCCATCCCCGATATTCAACGCTCAAGAAGAACAGCCCAACCATCCAGGAGCCCATATGACATTGCCACTGCAGCCGGCTTACGCCTACCTGATCTACATCCTGTCCAGTTTCGCCATGCTGGGCCTGTTTTTGCTGGTGTATACCCGTATCACTCCTCACCGGGAGTTCGACCTGATCCGGCAAGGCAATGTGGCGGCGGCCTTGTCGCTGGGCGGCGCGGTACTCGGTTTTTCGCTGACGCTATCGGCCAGTATCCAGCACAATGCGGCTTTCTCGATGTTCGTATTGTGGGGCTTTGGCGCCTTCGTGGTGCAAGTGCTGGCCTATCTGATCGTGGCGTGGGTGCTGCGCGGCGTCAGCGAGCAGATCACCGCGGATAACCGTGGCATGGGCGCCTTGATGGGCGTGGTGTCCCTTGCCGCCGGCATCGTCAATGCCGCCTGTCTGTCGTAGCGGGCGAGCCGGCAGGGCGGGTGAGCGGGGCGGGCAACCGGCTCGCTCGGAGCAATCGCGGCGGTGGCAATGCACCGGTGGGAAATGTCTGTGCCAGCAGTAGTGCAAGACCCTGTAAAATCGATCCCCGACAGGCGGATTGAACCGCCGGATCCCCCCCTTCCTCTGCTTTGCCGGCCATCCGTTGCCGGTAAAGTTAAT
>NZ_JARJLM010000110.1 GCF_029335485.1 Cupriavidus basilensis | reverse complement strand
CCTCGCCGAGAGGTCGATCACCGAACCGGATGCCTGGGCGATATTGCCGTGCGCGCTGGAGAGGATGAGGTCGCCGCCCCAGCTGTACTTGCGGACGTCGAAGAAACTGACCTCGCGGCCCGCCAGATCGATGCGCGCCGCGTCCCCCAGCCGGATATCGCCGTCGGCCTCGACGGTGAGCTTGCCGCTGGGCAGCGACACCACGCTGTCGAGCGTCACCGTCCGCCCCTTGAGGCCGATCTCCGCACCCAGCACGCCAGTACTCGCCGCCGGAGCACCGGCGGGCGCAGACACCGTCAGGGCACCGCCCGCCGTGTAGCGGTTGATCGACGCGGCGGCGCCGCTCAGCAGCGGCGTGACCAGATTGAGGTTGCCGCCCGCGTAGGAGGCCGCATCGGTGCCGCTCTGGTACACCGCCAGGGAGTTGCGGTTGTTGGCAGTAATGCGCCGGCTGGCATTCAGGTTGACCGTGGCGAAGCCCAGCGCCAGCCGGTCCAGCGTGAGCTGCGTATCGGGCTGCGCGAACCTGGGATAGCCGAAGACGATTTCGTCGGCCACGAGGTCGAGCGTGCCGGCACCGGTACCAGGACCGCCGGCTACCACCTTGGGCGGCGGCAGGCTGCCGGGTCGAGACCCGGAGTCCCGCATCTTGCCGTCGCTCACGCCGTTCCAGAACAGCGTTCCCGTAGTCAACGTCGCCTTGTCGCCGGCGGCGCCCAGGCCGTAGATGGCCGGCGTGCTGAGCACCAGCTCGGCAAGGCTCGACCTGCCGGTGGCCGGATCGATGGTGTTGAAGGAGACCGGCCCCAGGAAGTTGACCGATCCGCCCGCCGACAGGATCAGGGTTTCGAGTTTCGGGATGCCGATCCCGGCATTGCCTTTGAGCAGTCCGTCGAACACCTGCTGGTTGAGGGTCAGGCCGTCGGGCAGCACATGGGCGGCGGCGGCCGCATCGATTGCCGCCTGCTGTCCGATATTGATGCTGGGGGCCGCCACGGACAAATACCTGGCGCCGTAGCGCGCCTCCGGATCGAGCACCAGCTTGCCGGCCGCACTGACCACAAAGCCCAACGTGCCTTCCGTATACAACTCGGCCTTGCCGACCGTGATGCTGGACGAGGTACCGCTGGTTTGCGACACCAGGTCGACAAAGCCATTCGACAAGATCAGGGCGCCGGTCGCCCTATTGGCAAAATAGCGGTAGCCATCCGCCGTAGGAAAGGGAGTCGCACTACCTCGTCCAAGGGTACTGATCCGCGCGCCGTCTTCCACGGTCACGCCATCAACGCCTCCAGCCAAGAATATCTCCGGGGCCTGAAGCACAACGCCATTGCGAACGACGATGCCTTTGGCGCCGCCGAACAACCTAATCGTATTTTGAAATTGAGCGACGTTGCCAACCATCATGCGATCCGCACCGACGGCGTTGAGGTCGTCTGCCGAGAGCGAAATGCGATCCGCAGCAGAAGTGGCTCCCGAAGGCTCGATTTCAATACTTCCGCTTTCCGTCGTCGCAACGCTCAGCATGCCTCCGTAGCCACCCCGGCCCGGAGTAAACAGGGCATGGCCCTTGAAACTGAGTGCAGGCCCGGCCCCCGGCTGTTCGGCATATGACAGGAGCAACGACTTGGCATCCACCGGCAGTACCGGGCGCAATGCTCCCGATCGAGCCGCATCGGCGATCAGGAAGTTGGCATAGCTGGTCTCGTTGTATTGCGAATGGGCACGCACCGTCTGGCCGGGCGTCACCACCAGTTGCGTTGGCAGCGCATCACGGTAGCTGGTATTGGCGATGCCCTGATAGCCCGACACAAGCCAGGAGCCATTGCCGGCGGACATGGCGGCAACGCCCGCTGTCGACAACGCCGCTTGCCCACCGACCTCCACGCGATAAGCGCCGGGAAGCAGCGCATAGCGCGCCGGCATCAGCGTATAGGTGCCCGCCGGCAGGCCTGGCACGCCAGCCGGCACGGTAATCTGCCGCCCGACGCCGGGCGCGGCGCCCGCAGAGGCGTCGATCGGGGCGGAACCCGGCTGTGCCCCCGGCACGATGGCATAGACCTTGTTGCCGGCCGCACTGAACCCATAGCCCGGCCCGGCATTGGCCAGCGGCGTAGTCAGCACGTCGACCGAGCCGCCGCGTCCGCTGACGAATCCCGAACCCAGCAATTCGCCACCACCGGACAGGTCGATCGTAGCGCCTTGCCGCACGTCGAACGCCTTGCCCGCCAACGTGACGCCGGAGTTGAAATTCAGCGATCCGCTCAGCGCATTGCCGCTGTGCGAATAAGTGATGCCGTCCACGGTACCGCCGTAGGGCAGCACCAGACCGTTGGCGCTGACCGAGGTGATACTGCCGGGCAGCAGGTTGACCTTGTCGGTGACCGGCGGTTTGAGCGTACCGCTGCTAGACGTCGCGCCGAGGGTGATCGAACCCAGCGGGGCACGCAGCACGCCACCCTGCTCGATTTCCTTCGCGTAAATAATGAGGCCGCCGAATACCGACCCGGGAAGGGCCGGCAGCGCGTCACCGGTACGGCCGATACGCACAGCATCCCGGGCCATGATGATCGAGCCCGGAGAGGAGATCGTGCCATTGGCGCTGCTGATCGGATAGATCTGCGCGGCGTTGAGATCCAGCGTGCGGCTGCCGACGAGATTGCCGATCATCCGGATATCGCCCCGGCTGTTCAATGTTGCGCCGTCGAAGCCGGCGTAGTCGAAGGTGCGCGAGCCGCCCAGCAATGGCACCGAGCCCATGGCGCCGCCGAGTTGCAGCGCATGGATGTCGATCAGGTCGGCGTCGACCACCAGCTTTGCGCTGCCCACCCGAGTGGAGGGCAGGCTGCCCTGCGCCTTTGGATAGACCGAGCTGCCGGGGATCGGTTTGCCCGGCGCTTCCCGGAATACGACGTGTCGCGCGGCGAGCCGGACAGACAGCGCGGAGCCGTCCGTGACCAGCGCCGAATGGTAGAGCTCGATATTGCGGCCGAGCGCCAGATCGACATTGCCATCGAAGCGCAAGATGTCGGCGTAGGCAGAGAGACTGTCGAAACCGCCAGCCTTGATCTGTTCCGCGCTGATACGCGCGGTGCCGATCTGCAGCGGCGCATCCGAGCCGCTCGCCAAGTAATTCTGGCCAATCACGAGTTCACGCAGGAAGCGCACATCGTCGGGGACCGTTGGCTTAGCGGTCGAAGCCTGATAGCGCGCTGTTTCCAAGGTCAGGATCAATGAGCCTCCCAGCGCGCCGGCGCCACCGGCGGCGGCCCTCATGCTGCCGTCGAGATAGAGACCATTGAACGAATTGAGAGCAATGCTGCCCCCATTGCTGGCCAGCATGAGTGGCCCAGCACCACCCGGTGGATCGACCACCGCGCTGGCACCCGATGCGTCGAGCAAAGCCCCCGACCGGATTACGATGAATGATTCAGCAGCCTGGGCGATGCCCCCATCGTTGTCGCGCTTGGTCGGTGCCCCGAGCGCGATGCCGCCGCCGCTCGGCACCACGCCGTAGCGCCGCCCGTTGCTGTCCACTGCCGTCACGGCGCGTGCGGCCACATCCAGCACCGCATGATCACCGATCAGGATCGAGCGCTGTCCTGGCGTCGAACCGGCCGGAGCACTTTCCCCCGCGGCCGTATTTGCCTGGATGACATCGATCGCGCCGCCGGCCGCTTGCAGTCTGCCGTCGATCGTGATCTGCCCCGGGCTTTCGACCACGATGCGACGGCCGGGATCAACGGTGACCGACGCACCCGTGCCGATGCTGACGCTGCCTGCGCCGCCGATCATGGCGGCGTTCGACTTGAGCGCGACATCGGCGCCCGCGCGCTGGGTCAGCTTGCCGGCAACGGGGTTTTCCTGATGCAGGGGCGGCGTCCAGAGTTCGAGAACGGCGGACGGATCGGCTCCCGTCGCCACACCGGATGCCGCCGCGGACGGGCGATAGACCGGCATCGCCGCATCGATCTTCGTGCCGGCCGTGACGGCAAGGCTTTGATGACCGTCGACTACGTAGCTGGAAAAGCCTTTCTGAAAGAGAGATGTGTCCAGATACTGAACAGGCTGGACCTTGACCGCCTGCGGCAGTCTCGTCCCCGCAGCGAGTTGTGTTCCAGCGGCAAACGTCGCGTCTTTCGGCGCGATTTTCCCAGCTCCTATCACCACCTGAACAGGCTGAATGGGTATGCCATTCGGAAATATGCTGGCGGGAACAACATAGCTGGCCGGAAAATCACTTGGCGAATAAATCGCGGTGATGACCGAGCCGGCGCCAAATGACAGCTGCGACCAGGGATATACCTGCGTATAGACCCCGTCGACCATCAAACCATAGAAGTTACTGGTTGCGGGCGGTGGAGTCCAGTCCTGTGCCAGGACAACCGGATGGCTTTCGGAGAAATCGGGGGCTCCGCCAACAGCCTCGCCGGGAAGTGAAACGGTCTTGGCATATCGATAGGTGATCGGCAGGACATCGCCAGCCTTGATAGTGAACGCCTCCGTGGTAACCAGATCCACCACGGCCGCCTCGCCCGCCCCGAGCGTACCGTTGTTCTCGAGCACCTTGCCGCCAATGGCGATGGCCGGCCCGGCGCCGATGGTGAGCGTGCCGCCGCCATTGACGCCATAGCCTCGGATGTCCCCAT
>NZ_JARJLM010000010.1 GCF_029335485.1 Cupriavidus basilensis | reverse complement strand
CGATCAGGCCGCCGCGATGGCTGCGCTGCGCGCTGTTTGTGTTACCGCTTGCCGATCCGGAAGGCGATATCGCCGATGCCCTCGACGCCTGCCGTGACTTCATCGCCGGGTTGCAGCGCGCCGACGCCGGCGGGCGTGCCGGTGAAGATCAGGTCGCCGGGGGCGAGGGTCACGCTTTGCGAGATATAGGCAATGACATCGGCCACCGGCCAGATCAGCTCGTTCAGGTCGCCCTCCTGGCGGATCTCGCCGTTGACCTTGAGCCATATGCGGCCCTCGGCCGGATGCCCGGCGCTGGTCACCGGGTGCAGCGGGCCGCACGGGCCCGAGGCGTCGAAGCTCTTGGACCAGTCCCACGGCCGGCTCATCTTCTTGGCGGTGTCTTGCAGGTCGCGCCGGGTCAGGTCCACGCCCACGCCGTAGCCCCAGACCAGGTCCAGCGCCTGCGCCGGCGTTACGTCGGCGCCACCTTTGCCGATCGCCACCACCAGTTCGATCTCGTGGTGGAGGTTTTCCGTCAGCGGCGGATAGGGCACGGTCGCCGCGGCGGCCACGACCGCATCCGCGGGCTTGGTGAAGAAGAACGGCGCTTCGCGGTCCGGGTCATTGCCCATCTCGCGGGCATGCGCGGCGTAGTTGCGGCCCACGCAGAACACGCGGCGGATGGGAAAGCGGGCGCTGCTGCCAGCCACGGCGACACTGGCTTGCGCGGCGGGCTGGATAACGAATTCGGTCATGTCTGGGCCTATCTCCATGTATTCGTGCATGCGGGGGATTACTTGGCGAAGACCTGGCTGAGGTCGCCAAATGCCTTGAATTCCAGGGCGTTGCCCGACGGGTCGAGGAAGAACATGGTCGCCTGCTCGCCGACCTGTCCCTTGAAGCGCACATGCGGCTCGATCACGAATTTCGTACCGGCGGCGCGCAGCTTGTCCGCCAGGGCTTCCCACGCTTGCATCGGCAGGATGGCACCGAAGTGCCGCACCGGCACCTCGTCGCCATCGACGGCGCTGGTCGCGCGATGGCCGCATTCTTCCGGCGCAAGGTGGGCCACCACCTGATGGCCATGGAAGTTGAAGTCGATCCAGGCCTCGGAACTGCGGCCTTCGGGGCAACCCAGCAATTCGCCATAGAAGCGGCGGGCCTCGCTCAGGTCGTTAACGGGGAATGCCAGGTGAAACAGCGGAGTTGCGTTCATGGGGCGGCTCTTTTGAGGGGCGGGATTGCAGATCGACGCCTGGTGGCGCGCGCATTGATTGTAGTCAGCAGAAGCCGTAATATGAAACGAATGATTTCTGCCCTAAGCATCGAATATTTCGATAAGCCATTCGATGAGAGGATCCGCTGGATGAACCGATAGACGATGGACGACAGTTGATTCGCTACTTCCGTACCTTTCTTGTGGCAGCGGAGACCGCTTCGTTTTCCGCTGCCGGCGCGCGGCTTGCCCTGACGCAGTCCGCCGTGAGCACCCAGATACGCCGGCTGGAGGAAGACCTGGGATGCACTTTGTTCGATCGCGCGGGCAAATCGGTCACGCTGAGCGAAGAGGGCCGCAAGCTGCTGCCGGAGGCGGTCCGTTTCGTCGAGCTCTATGCATCGATGAAGGGCCGCGCGCACGTCGCCTCCGACACCGCGCCGCTGGATCTGGGCGCGGTCTCGACCGTGCAGGCCACCCTGCTGCCCAAGGCGATGAAGCGTTTCCGCGCCGGTTTTCCCAAGACCCACGTCAATATCGTTCCCGGCATGTCCACCCAGTTGCTGACCCAGGTGGATGCCCGCGAACTCGACGTGGCGGTGCTGATCAAGCCCAGGCTTGGCATTCCCCAGGAGCTGAAATGGGTGCCGCTGATGCGGGAGCGCTTTGTCGGCATCGCGCCCTCCGGATCCCCGCGCGAGCTGAAGACGCTGTTGGCGGCACTGCCCTTCATCCGCTACAACCGGCATTCCATGGGCGGCCAGCTGGTGGACCGCTATCTCCGGCGGCACCGGCTGTGGGTGGAAGAGAGCATGGAACTGGACGAGCCCGCGGTCATCCTGCAGATGGTTGGCGAGGGGCTGGGCTGTGCGATCATTCCCGCCGAACTGGTGCCGCTGGGGGCAACGCCGAATGTCGAGGTGATCCCCTTGCCGGGGCAGCCGGTCTTTCGCGAGATCGGGGTGCTGGTCCGGCAGTCGGCGCTGAAGCGCGCGCCGCTGGCGGCGTTGATCGATGCGCTTGTGGCCGAAGCCGCGTGCTGGCAGCCGCAGGGCTGAGCGGCGGCGGATATCCTGACCTTTCGCGACGCCGTT
>NZ_JARJLM010000109.1 GCF_029335485.1 Cupriavidus basilensis | reverse complement strand
CGCCACTCCGCCTTTAGGCCCTGCAGGCCATCATCAGGTCCTAAAAAATACAAAATTTCCTACTGAAAACAAAATACCTTAATTTGCCAAAATAGCCAGTAACTACTCAGATTTTGGGTAATGAAACCCTAAATCACTAACAACAAAAAATTAAAAATAATCCGGCGTTCAAATGCATGGCGCGCAATCCATGTTTGTGAGAGAAAGCCCATTTCGGCCCACCACGCTGCAGTTCTCCGAGGCAGTGCTAAAGCGGCCCGGATAAGCGTCGATGGACGGTGCGAGACCCCTTTTGCTCCTGAGCAGCCACGCACTCGCAGCAAACGGCGCAGGCACGCCGCGCTGCTGGTGCGGAGCAACCCGGATAGCCGCCGCGCATATTGTTTCGTACCATGGCCAGGCCGGCCCGGTCACTCCCGACCCGTCCGGCTCAAACCAGAGGCCATGGCATGCAAACCAGTCAAACCAGCCAAGCTAAAGAAACGCATTTCCATCTCGACACGCAGGATGGCCACCGGATAGAGGCGCACCGCTGGCAAGGCGGCGCCCCGCCCCGCGCCGTGGTGCAGATCGCCCATGGCATGGGCGAGCACTCGCTACGCTATCGCGCGCTGGCCGAGGTACTGGTTGCCGCCGGCTACGTGGTCTACGCCAACGAGCACCGCGGACACGGCGCGGATGCCGCGGCCAGCGGCACGCTGGGCGATTTCGGGCCGCGCGGCTTTGCCGCGCTGGTGGACGATATGGCCGTGCTGAGCCGGTACGTGCTGGAGCAGCATGACGGCTTGCCGCTGATCCTGTTCGGCCACAGCATGGGATCGTTCGCGGCCCAGTGCTATCTGGTCGAACACAGCGGCTTGCTGGCCGGGGTGTCGCTGTCGGGCACGACGGCGGTGGATTTGCTCGCTGCGGCCGCGCAGGCGGGCTTCAAGCTCGAAGACCTGAACGCGACGCTGCCCGACAGCCGCACGCCATTCGACTGGCTCAGCCGCGACCCGGCGCAGGTCGATGCGTATATCGCCGATCCGCTGTGCGGGTTCACGGTCATGCCGGAGTCGCGCGTCTCGATCTTCACCGAATGCGCGCGGCTGGCCCAGCCGGAAACGCTCACGCGCATCCGCCCGGCGCTGCCCATCTACCTGTTCACCGGCGACCACGATCCGGTCAACAATCGGCTGGCCTGGTTCGAGCCGCTGTGCGCGCGCTACCGCGCGGCGGGCCAGACGGACGTCACGTCCCACGTGTTCGGCGGGGCACGCCACGAAACGCTGAACGAAACCAATCGCGCGGAGGTGATGGCCGTCCTGTGCGCGTGGATCGAGCGGGTGGTGTCCGGCCGCTGACACCCACGGGCGCCTCAGCTCACCAGGCGCGCCTCGGTCAGGGCCTGCAACCCGGCCAGCGTCAGGCCCTCGGCCATGGCCTCCACCCGCAAGCCGTCCGGCGTCACGCTCATCACCGCCAGGTCGGTATAGATGCGGCGGACCACGCCGCGCGCGGTCAGCGGCAGGCTGCAGCGGTGCAGCAGGCGCGGGCGGCCGTCGCGCGTGGTGTGCTCCATCAGCACCCACACCTCGCGGGCGCCGAAAGCGAGTTCCATGGCGCCGCCCACCGCGGGCGGCGTAGCCGGGTCGCCCCGGCTCCAGTTGGCGAGGTCGCCGTTCTCCGCCACTTCGTAGGCGCCCAGGATGGCCAGGTCCAGATGGCCGCCGCGCATCATCGCGAAGCTCAGCGCGGAATCGAAGATCGCCGCGCCGGGGCGCAGCGTCACCGGCTGCTTGCTGGCATTGATCAGTTCGGGATTCTCCTGCCCGGCCGGCGGACGCGGTCCGAGATGGAGGATGCCGTTCTCGCTGTGCAGGAAGACCTCGCGCTCGGGCGGGATCATGTCGCCCACCTGGGTCGGCAGGCCGATGCCGAGATTGACGTAAGCGCCTGGCCGGATATCCTGCGCCGCGCGCCGGGCGATCTGTTCCCGGTTCCATCGCTTCATTTGGCGCTCCCCGCCCGTTCGGCTGCAACCGCGCGGACGACCCGGTGGACAAAGATGCCGGGCGTCACGATATGCTCGGGGTGCATGGCCCCGGCCTCGACCATGGCATCGACCTCCGCCACCACCATGCGCGCCGCCGTGGCCATGACCGGATTGAAGTTGCGTCCGGCCAGGTGATAGTCGAGATTGCCAAGCCGGTCGGCATGTCTGCCGCGGATCAGCGCGAAATCCGCGTGCAGTGGCAATTCCAGCACGTGCTGCACGCCATTGATCTCCCGCGTGTCCTTGCCCTCGGCGAGGACCGTGCCGGCAGTGATGGGGCAATAGAAACCGCCCAGCCCCGCGCCGGCGCAGCGGATGCGCTCCACCAGGGTGCCCTGCGCCACCAGTTCCAGCTCGACTTCGCCGCGCCGGTAGGCATCGCGGAAGGCCGTGGCGCCGGCTGTCAGCGGATACGAGCAGACCAGCTTGCGCACGCGCCCGGCTTCGATCAGGCTGGCCACGCCTTCGCCGTCATAGCCGGCGTTGTTGGAGATCACCGTGAGATCGCGCGCGCCATGCGCCAGCACCGCGTCGATCAAGCCGCGCGGCAGCCCCGCGCTGCCGAAGCCGCCCACCATCAGGATCGCCCCGTCATGCAGGCCGGCAACCGCCTCGCTGCAACCGGCTACTTCTTTGTTTGTCAATGCCATGCCCGACTTGCTCCCGATCCGCGCCGCGGCGTTGCCGCCGCCAAGCCACGCATCATGCATCGGCCAGGTCGATAGGTTCAAGTATCCAGGGATTAATTGTTGATAAGCTACGCTTATTTACCAAGGATCCGACAGGCCATCCGATGAACCTGGAACTCCGGCATTACCGATATTTCGTGGCGCTGGCCGAGGAACTGCACTTTGGGCGCGCAGCGGAACGCCTTGGCATCTCGCAGCCCGCGCTCAGCCAGCAGTTCCGGTGGATAGAGCAGGAGGCGGGTGCGCCCTTGCTCTCGCGCAGCAAACGCCGCCTGGCGCTGACCGAGGTGGGCACCGTTCTATATGACGAGGCGGCGGGGATCCTGCGGCAGGTGCAGCACGCCGAACTGGCGACCGCCAGCGCGAGCCGGGGCGATGCCGGCAGCGTCTCCATCGGATATGTCGCGTCCGCGGCGCTCTCGGGTTTGCTGCCGGGTCTGATCTATCGTTTTCGCCAGGCATACCCGGCGGTCCGGCTCGCTGTCCGGGAGTCCGATATGCCGCTGCAACTCGACGCCGTGGCGTGCGGGGAACTGGATATCGGCTTTATCCGGCCGCCGCTGCGGTCCTTGCCGGAAGGGCTGGCTCTATTCGATATCGCCATCGAACCGGTCGTGATCGCAATGCACGCCACGCACGCGCTGGCGCATCGCACGCGTATCGACGTGGCCCTGCTGCGCGACGAAACCTTTATCTGCACGCATACCGAACACGGCACCGGTTTCTATGCCATCACGCTCGCCATCTGCGGCAATGCCGGCTTCCAGCCGCGCGTGGAGGCCTTGTCGCGGCAGATGTCCACCATCATCGGCATGGTGGCGGCGGGCTTCGGCGTGGCGTTGATCCCGGCCTCGATGCGCGCGTTCGCGCCGCCCGATGTGGTATTCAAGCCGCTCGCGCGCAACGATGTGGTTTCGCACCTTGCCGTGATCCATCGGAAGAACGAGCGGTCGCCTTCGGTGTTGCGGATGGTGGAACGGTGCCGGGCCGCTCGGGATCATGCTTAGCCTGGGCGCATCGGCCGGCGGGATTGGTCGAATCACGCAGCCCGTGAAGTGTGGACCTCCACGGTGATATGCGACAGGCTGTCGAACTTCCGCAACTGCGAATGGTAGAACTGCGGTCCACGTAGCGGCTTGTCCGTGGCTACCGACACCACGGCGCTCAGGTGGCCTGGACCAATGCGCCAGACGTGCAGGTCGACCAGCTTGTCGCCATCGGCTTCGAGCAACGCCTTCATCCGGCTTGCCATGCGCCGGTCCGGGTTGATATCGACCAGGATGCCGCCCGTGTCGCGGATGAGGCCATACGACCAGTTGGCAATCACCAGCGCGCCCACGACACCGGCCAGCGGGTCCATCCAGAGCCAGCCGAACGTCTTGGCCAGCAGCAGGCCGACGATGGCCAGGACGGAGACGGCGGCATCGGCGACGACATGGATGTAGGCGGCCCGCATATTGTGGTCGCGGTGATGTGCGCCGTGTCCTTCCTGGTGACCATGCTCGTGCTCTTTGAATTCCACGACATGCTCGCCACCGGCAAGGCCGACCACCGCGGTAAATGCATGCGGCTCGGGAATCTCGGTGGTGGACTCCAGGAAATCTGCGTTGCGAAGCAGCGCAAATTCCTGGCGGCTACCGTCCGGCCGGATCGTGGTCACGGTCACCGCGTTGACCGGCAGGGCCAGGTTCTCCGTCTCAGCCGTGAGGCGAAACACCGGCGGCACGCCATCTTCGAAGATGGATAGGGCGAAGACACCCTCCGGCGTGGAAATACGCAGTACCTCCTCATCGTGGTCGTGCCCGGCACCGTGCGCGTGTCCATGGCCGTGGCCGTGGCTGTGTCCGTGGCTGTGTCCGTGATGGTCCCCGCCGCTCAACAGCCAGGCACTCGCGATATTCACCAGCAGGCCGACGACGGCGATGGGAATGGCTTCGTTGAAATGAATCGGCACGGGAGAGAAGAAGCGGACCACAGCCTCATAGGCGATCAGCAAGGCAATCATGGCCAGGACGATGGCGCTGGTGAACCCGGCGAGGTCGCCCAGCTTGCCTGTGCCAAAGACGAAGCGCGGGTCTTTGGCGTGGCGGCGCGCATAGGTGTAGGCGAGCGCTGCAATCAGCATGGCGCCGGCATGCGTCGACATATGCAGCCCATCCGCAACCAGGGCCAGTGAACCGAAGAGGCTGCCACCGACGATTTCGGCAACCATCATGAGGCTGCAGAGGACAATCACGGCCCAGGTCTTGCGTTCGTTTTTCTCGTGCCCCGCGCCGAGGAACACGTGGTCATGACCCGCCTCGAACGGGGCGTCGTAGAAATTGCTCATTGCTGGCTCACTTAAAGTAGCTGTGCACGACCTCGATGAGTTGCTCCCTGGCGTCGCCGTCAGGCTCGCCATGGGCAGGCCCGGCCTCGACAAGGTGCGTGCGGATGTGGTCTTCCAGTACCACCGCCAAAAGACCGTTCATGGCCCCGCGGCAGCTCGTAATCTGCTGCAGCACATCTGCGCAGCCTTGCTCTTCCTCGAGCGCGCGTTCGATGGCATCGATCTGGCCCCGTATGCGACGCACCCGGTTCAGCAGCTTCTGTTTCTCGCGGATCGTGTGACTCACGGCACCACCTCGAATATAGTGAGGGGGAGTATAGTTTATTTGCGATACGAGTTACTATGGCCTTGCCTGCCACCGGGTCTTGTTTTCCTGGAAAGTGGAAAGGCAAGACAAGCGGCGCTTTCTTATGAGGCGCTTCAAAAGGCGCTTTTTTTTAAGCGCGACGAGGCCTCCGGTTGCCCGTTGCGCGACAGTTGCCCCGATCATTCAGTAGCCGTTGACCTCACCCGCCCTTCAAACATGTCTGTCCGCACCGCTGCCCCGGCACTCGCCGCCGCGATACTCTTCGGCGCCAGCACGCCGCTAGCCAAGTTCCTCACCGGATCCGTGCCGCCGTTGCTGCTTGCAGGCCTGCTCTACCTTGGCAGCGGGCTTGGCCTGGGCGCGCTGCTATTGCTGCGGCGTCTGGCCTGGCCGCGACGCGACCACGCGGCCGGGGGCCCCGCCATCCCTCGCGCCGAAATCCCGTGGCTATTGGGCGCCATCCTGGCGGGGGGCGTGGCGGGACCAGCGCTCCTGATGGCCGGCCTTACCACCACCGGTGCGGCGTCGGCATCATTGCTGTTGAATGTGGAGGGGGTTTTCACGGCACTGATCGCCTGGATTGTGTTCCGGGAGAATGCGGACCGGCAGATTGTGCTGGGGATGTTCGCCATCGTCGCCGGCGGCGTTCTGCTTTCATGGCAAGCCGAGGGCGCGACGTTATCTCCGGGCGCACTCCTGGTTGTTGCTGCCTGCGCCTGCTGGGCCATCGACAACAACCTGACGCGGAAGGTCTCTTCCAACGACGCGGTCTTGATTGCCTGCATAAAGGGCTTGTTCGCCGGCGCTTGCAACACGGCGGTTGCGCTGGCGGCAGGTGCCAGGCTGCCCGAGGCCCTGCCCCTGGCCTCTGCCATGGTGGTTGGTTTTGCGGGCTATGGTGTGAGTCTGGCGCTCTTTGTCGTAGCGCTGCGCCACCTCGGCACGGCGAGAACCGGGGCATATTTTTCGGTCGCACCGCTTTTTGGCGTCATCCTTTCCTTCGCGCTCTGGCCCCAGGTGCCCGATCTTCTGTTCTGGCTTGCCGGCGGCTTGATGGCGATTGGCGTGTGGTTGCACCTTCGCGAGCGGCACGAGCACGAGCACACCCATGAGCCGATGATGCATACGCACGCCCATCGGCATGACGAACATCACCAGCATGCGCATGCATTCGCCTGGGATGGGAAGGAGCCGCATGTGCATCCTCACGTTCATGCGGCGATGAAGCACAGGCACTCGCATTATCCGGACATTCACCATCGGCATGGCCACTAGCGGCAGCCTGTTTGTCCGGGCATCGCTTGCCGGCTACCTCTCCGGCAGCGATGCCTCGGGCGCCTCGCCCTATGCCTTCACTGCTCCCTGATGGGCAACGCACGAATCCGCTTCTTCAGGCCGGTGATGGATGACGGCAAATGGCAGGACGCCGCCAAGATGCAGCGGGCAGAGGCGCAGGGGAATCCCGGCTCATCTCGCTGCGCATGGGATGGCATCTGCCGTGCTAGCGGTCCATACCGCTAGCACGGCTTTCGGCAACGCACGCGGGTCAATGCCCTTCCTCGATATTGAGGATTTTCCCCAAGCCCAGAAAATAGTTCGCAAAGGCAAGCACGCTAGCCGTCACGGCAATATAGACGACTGACAGTGCGGCCAGCGTCGGATCGGCAAACTCCCGGACATAGTTGTACATGGAAACGGGCAGTGTCTGCGTGTCTTGCGTTGTGACGAAAAGCGATGCGGTGAATTCACTGAACGACATGATCGCCGCAAACAACCAGCCGCCAAACAGCCCCGGCGCGAGCAGCGGAATCGTAATCGTGAAAAGCACCTTCAGCGGCGACGCACCGAGGCTTGCTGCCGCCTGTTCCAGCCTTGCGTCCAGGTTTTCCATGGAAACATAGACGCTCTTCAGCACGAACGGCAGCACCAGCATCACATGACACAGGATGACGACGCCATATGAGCGGTCTATGGAGGCCTGTGACACCAGGATGAGCAGGCCCAGCCCCAGCGTGAAGTGCGGCACCACGAGCGGAGAATGCACGATGGCCAGCAGCGTCTGCTTGCCGGGGAATTCCAGCCGTTTGACGGCAATCGACAGGCAGGTCCCGATCACCAGCGCAATGAACGAGGACCATCCGGTGATGACGAGGCTGGCGCGGAATCCATCCCGAAAATCCGGATAACTGAAGACGCGTGCAAACCATGTCAGCGAATAGGATTCAGGCGGGAACGTGATGATCGCCTTTTCGTTGAAGGCGGCGATCGTCACCACCACGACCGGCAGCAGCACGAATGCAAGCAGGATGGCGACGAGCAGGGGGCCCGCGACACGCAGCGGCAAAGGCAAAGCGCTTTTGATTCTCATTTCAGTGCCCTCCAATGGCTTTCAGCCGCTTGGTGAACAGCCCCAGGGAAAAGAGCGCTGCGGCCGTCAGCAGCAAGCCCATGACACTCAGGCTGGCCGCCAGCGGGAAGTTCATGGAAGCGAAGCCAAGCTGGTACACCAGCGTCGAAACCGTCGGCACGCGGCCTCCGCCAATCATCTGAGGCGTCGCAAAGGCGCTGAAGGTCCAGGCGAACGCTGTTGTGATGCCAGCCAGAATGCCTGGCATCGAAAGCGGAAGCGTGACCGTGAGGAAGGTCCTGACCGGGCCGGCACCCAGGCTCTGGGCGGCTTTTTCGTAGTCCCGGTCGATATGCGAAATTGCCGTGGCAAGCATCAGGACCACGACGGGAATCGTCACGTGCACCAGCGCGACCAGCACGCCCAGGTGCGTGAACATGAGTTCCAGCGGCCAGTCGATCAGGCCGAGCTTTCGCAGCGTGCCATTGATGAAGCCATTGCTGCCCAGGACGGCGATCCAGGAGTAGGTCCGGACGATTTCCCCCAGAAACAGGGGCGTGATGGACACCACGAGGATGAAGGACTTGAGCGCCCGGCTCCTGACGCGCACCAGGGCATAGGCCAGCGGGTACGCAACAAGCAGCGAAAACACGGTCGTCTCCACGCTCAGCCACAAGGTGTTGGAGAACGCGTCGAGATAGATCGACTTGGTCAAGCCGCTGAAGTTGGCGAACGTGAATCCGCCGACATCCAGGGAGCCGGGCACATACGCCCGGAAGCTGAACTGCAGGACCGCAATCAACGATACTGCGATGCACAGCGCGACAAGTACTGCTGGGGAGACCAGCCAGGCTCGTGGATCGGGGCGCATTCTTAAACCTTATTCCAGACGCTCAATCGGCGAGGGAGGATCGGCGCGGTGCATGGCCGCGGCGACCCGCCTTCCATACCCTTGCTATCGGGTTCAGTTCATGACGTTTTCAGTGAACCACTTCCGCCATTCCGCAGTCTTCTCGGCGCGCAGCTTGTGGTCCACGAGGATGGCCTGTTCCCACTGCTCCTTCGTCGTGAACACGCCGGGCAGCTTGGCGTCTTCAGGCGAAACCCTGGCGTCGTCGATGACGGGGCTCGCCTTCTTCAAGGCCACGATCTTCGACTGGACGTCCGGCGACAAGGCGATGTTCATGAACTTGTAAGCCAGATCGGCCTTGGTGGAGCCCTTCGTGATGGCCATGGTGTCGATGCCGAGCACTGCGCCTTCCTTCGGCGTGACCAACTTGATGGGCACACCCTGGCTGATCATGTGATAGGCGTTGATCGACAGGATGACCTGCACGGGCGTTTCGCCGGTGGCGATCAACTGCTGCGCATTGGCGTCATTGGTATAGAACGCCTTGAGGTTGGGCTTGAGCGCCTTGAGCTTGTCCTGGCCTTTTTCCCAGCTTTTCGCATCGCCGCCCGACAGCATGGCCGAAACCGCGACCACATGGCTCGGATCGAAGTCAGGCACGCCAATCTTGCCTTTCAGGGCCGGGCTCCACAGGTCGTTCCAGCTCTCGAACTTGATGCCGGGCGGCACCATGTCGGCGCGATAACCGATGGTATAGACATAGGCCCAACTGCCGATGTGATACGGGCTGATCCTGGCGCGATCGACAAGATGCTTGTAATTCGGAATCTTGCTCGTATCCAGCTTTTCAAAGAGATTGCCGTTGACGTAGAGCCAGCCAACGTGGGAAGTCGTGAAGGTGACGTCGCTCTCGGGCTTGGAGGCAAGCTTCGCCTTGTTCAGGCGGTCGATGGTGCCGCCCGTGATGTACTTGACCGGCACGCCGGTTTGCCGCGTGAATTCCTTGCCGATGCTTTCATCGATGAGGTCGCGGAAACTGCCGCCCCAGGTGCTCACCACCAAGGCTTCCTGGGCCCATGCCGCCGTACTGCCAAGCGTGGCGGAGAGCGCGCAAAGTGTCAAAAGCTTGCGAATCGTCATTTACTACCCCCAATCGAAAAGATAAACATCTCGAAAAGATAAACATCTGATAGAACTGGAAATACGCTGGAACGTGCCACTGATAAACGCAATCACAATGCAGAAGCGTTGCTGGCCAGGGCGGAGCGAGGCATGCGTGATCAGCGCAGGCGCACGCGTGGCCGCCGACAGTACACGTAGTACGGCAAGGCCATGCAACGACACATGAATCATGTTGATAGCGCCTTTTCATGCGCCACGTTGGTGCGACGCTTGTGCGACGCAAAAATAATGCCACCGCCGCAACAATTCAACGCCGTCATTCGATGCAACGACGCCGACGCCATTGCTCTGACGCAACGACTTTGACGCAATGACTTCGAATTACGGAGCCTATGATGTGAAAGTCGTACCATGCGGCCAAGTCGGCTTTTTCGTAGGGGTGCCTCACATTTCCCGATGGGGTTGTGGATTGTTCCGCCGTCTGGGACAGGTTAGCGGCCGTCTGAGGTTCGGTGGTATTCGGAAATTCCTAAACGGCCAGCCGGAAAATACAAATGGCGCCGCCAGCCGCTGCGCATGACCATGGACTCGGGGTGCATCGCCCCCAGCCTCCCGCCACCTGCTGAATCGACCTCAATCGACCTGAATCGACCATGAAGCATACCCGCATCCGCACCTTCAACACGAAGGTTACCTACCCTGAACAGAATCTGGACAACGACCTTTGCCAAGCCGTTGTCGCGCGAGGCAGTACCGTTTTTCTGCGAGGACAGATCGGCCAGAACCTCGACACCTCGGAGAGCGTGTGCATCGGGGACGTCGCCGGACAGGCGGAGCAGGCCATGGCCAACATCGCGATGCTGCTCAAGGAAGCCGGCGGCGAGCTCGAGGACATCTGCAAGATCACGATCTACATCATCGACCCGCGCTACCGCGAGGCGGTCTATCGCGTCGTGGGCCGCTGGCTGAAGGGTGTCTTCCCGGTTTCGACCGGCATCGTCGTATCCGCTCTGGCCCGCCCCGAGTGGCTGGTCGAGATCGACGCCACCGCTGTCATCCCCGACTGAGCTGCCATGACCTTTTCCATCATCGCGCGGTGCCCCGCCACCGGCCAGTTCGGCGCCGCCGTGGCGTCCTCGTCACCGGCGGTTGCCTCGCGCTGCATCCGCGGCCGCAAAGGGGTCGGCGCAGCCGCAAGCCAGAACATTACCGACCCGGATCTGGGTCCCCTCGCCCTGGACCTGATGGCCAGCGGCCTGACCCCGGAACGTGCCCTCGCCGAGCTGCAGAAGCGCCCCCATATCGAGTATCGCCAGCTCATGGCCATCGACGCGCACAACCCGCCGGTGGTTTTCACGGGTGCCAAGGCGCTGGGCACCCTGGCAAGCGTGGTCGGCACCCATGCCGCATGCGCGGGCAACATGCTGGCGACGCGTGACGTGCCCCAGGCCATGCTGTCGGCCTTCGAGCGGACCGAAGGCGCGCTGGCGGAACGGCTGATGCAGGCCATGCTCGCCGGCCAGGCCGCCGGCGGCGAGGAAGGTCCGGTGCACTCGGCAGGCCTGTTGGTTTACGATGCGCAGAACTGGCCTGTCGTGGATCTGCGCCTGGACTGGGTGGAAAACGATCCGGTCGAGACCCTCTATGCCGCCTGGCAGGTTTACGCGCCGCAGCTGAAGGACTATGTCAAGCGGGCGCTCGATCCCCGTGCGGCGCCCAGCTTCGGCGTTCCCGGAAACCTGTGATCTGGCCGACGCATCGAATGACAGCGTGACCGCGCCGGTCAGGCGGCCGGCGCTCGAAAGGGCAAACCTTCTCCAGTACACTGGACCGTTCACCTTTTCTTGATCTCGACATGCTCAATCGCATTTCCCTGCGCCAGATGGAGTATTTCGTCGCGACGGCGAAGCATGGCAGCATCGCCGCTGCGTCGACGCAAATCCATATCTCCTCTCCCTCGATCTCCGCAGCCATCGCCCATATCGAGGCCGAACTGGGCGTGCAGCTGTTCGTGCGCCATCCTTCCAAGGGCATTGGCCTGACCACCATCGGCAGGCTGGTCCTGCGTCACTGCGAAGATATGCTCGGACGGTCGTCCCGACTCTATGAAATCGCCTCCGATTCGAGCGACGTCATCCAGGGCACCTTGCGGGTGGGAAGCTTCCAATCGCTCACGGCCATGATTGCGCCCGAGGTCATCTTCGGCTTTTCGCGCGCCTTCAGCAAAATCGAGCTGCAGATGGTCGAAGGCGATCAGGAGGTCTTGATGAACAAGCTCCATGGGCTCGAGATCGACCTGGCGATCACCTACGACCTGAACCTTGGCGATGACATCCAGTTCGAGAGCCTGGCGACGATGCCGCCCTATGTCCTGGTGAGCGAGGTCCATCCGCTGGCGCAGCAGAGAGTCGTCTCCTTCGAAGAGCTGGCGCCCGAACCCTACGTCCTGCTCGATATGCCGATGAGCCGGGACTATTTCGCCTCCCTGTTTGAAAAGGCCGGCGTGACGCCGAACATCGCGGCGCGTTCGCAGTCCACGGAAGTAGTCCGGTCCATGGTCGCCAACGGAATTGGCTACGCGCTCTTCAATGTGCGCCCCAAATCCAATCAGTCGCTCGATGGAAAACGCATGGTGCGGGTCCGCCTTGCCGGTACCCATCGGCCCATGCTGCTCGGCCTGGCGACTTACAAGCCGATGAAACAGTCAAGATTGACGAGAGTCTTCATGGAACGCTGCCGCGCTTATATCTCCGACCAATACATCCCGGGAATGAGCGCTCCAAGCTACTTCGATCCCCATATTGCAGCGCCCTGAAACCGGCGTCCTGAAGCGCCAACTTCACCGGTCATGCCGTATCCGGCAACGCCCCAACAAAATGGCCAGAGATGGAAAATCAAACCTCCTCCGCAAGCGTCCCGCTCCTGGAGACGCTCATTTCTTTCGCATCGGTTTCCCTGACGCCAAACATCGCGCTCATCCACAAGGTCCAGGATATCCTGGCGCAAGCCGGCATCGAATCGATGCTCGCGCCCGACCCGCAAGACCCCAGCCGATCCAATCTGTTTGCAACGGTCGGTCCGGTGGGCGTTCCGGGCGTCCTGCTCTCCGGCCATACCGATGTGGTGCCGGTGGAAGGCCAGCCCTGGACTTCGCCCCCTTTTGAGGCAACGCACCGGGATGGCCGCATCTACGGACGCGGCACAGCCGACATGAAAGGCTTCGTGGCCTGCGCCGTCACCGCCATGGTGGCAGCCGCTCGGCAGCCGCTCCAGCGCCCCTTGCAGCTAGCGCTGTCCTTCGATGAGGAAATCGGCTGCGTTGGCGTGCGCCACCTGCTGCGCCGCCTGGAGAACAGCATCCCCGCACCCTACCTGTGCCTTGTCGGCGAGCCGACCCTGATGCGGATCGGCACCGGTCACAAGGGCAAGGCTGCCTACCGGGCCGTCTGCTGCGGCCAGGCCGGCCACTCAGGCCTGGCGCCCAGGTTCTTCAACGCCATCCACATGGCCAGCGACCTCGTCGCATCCCTGCGGGACGTGCAGCGTGAACTGGCGGAAAGCGGCCCGCGCGACGAGGGCTACGGCGTGCCCTACAGCACGGTCCACGCCGGCCTCATCCATGGCGGCCGCGCCTTGAACATCGTGCCCAGCGAATGCGAAGTCGGCTTCGAGATTCGCAATGTCTCGGAAGATAAACCCGAGGAGATCCTGAAGCGCGTCCTGGAACGCCTGGCCGAGCGCGTCAAGAATGAGGCGCTGGATCCTGCGGCGCCCTTGCCAGACATCCAGATGACGAACAGCTATCCAAGCCTGAACACCCGCGAGGATTCGCCCGCTGTCGGCCTGCTCGCCTCGCTGCTCCCCCCGGGCGCCCCATGCACCAAGGTGGACTATGGCAGCGAGGGTGGATTGTTCCAGCAGAGCTGGAACGAAACGCCAGTGCTGATCTGCGGGCCTGGGAGCATTGAAGTCGCACACAAGGCCGACGAGTATGTGGAGCTGGCGCAGATCGAAGCCTGCGACCGCATGCTGGCCGGCCTCGTGGAGTTTCTCTGTCAATGAATCCTGGCGTCCAGGCCAGCTTCGGCCCGGACGCCTCAGAGACGCCATCAAATTGAAGCGAAGCGGTTCTGGCTAGGCACGCGGCCGCAGACACTCATGGAACATGCGCGGCACGCGCTTTCTCGCCAGGCTGCGCAGGTCTTCAATGCACGTCATCGCGGCCATGGGAACTCCCTTGAAAAAACAAAAAGCTGCCGGATCACCCGATCCGGCAGCTCGTCCGTGCAACCTCGTTACCAATGGCAGGTCACCGTGCAGCCTCAAGAACAGCTTCAAGAACAGGCTCAAGACCGCTCATACGTCATATAGCCATTCTGGAGGACGATATGGTCAGCGATGTATTTCGCATCGTGCCAGACGCCATAGATGAAGGACGACGCCCGGTTGACCAGATTCGGCAGGCCCAGGAAATAGATACCGCCTTCTGCGGAGATGCCGCGCTTGTGGAACGGATCGCCCTTCTCGTCGAACGCATTCTTCACGTTCAGCCAGTTGAAATCAAACTTGAAACCGGTCGCCCAGAGAATCGTGGTGATGCCGGCTTCGGCCAGGTCGAGGCTGAGGATCGGGTTCTTCAGGCACTCCGGGTCCGGCAGCAGCTCCCAGGCGTCAGGTTCCGGCGGAAACGGCAGGCCATTCTCTTCGATATAGGCATCCGCTTCGCGCAGCACGTCGAAGTAGGCGCGGTCGCCTTCGGCGACGTTCTCGGGCAGGCCTGGCTCGAACGTCATGACGCCATCCTTGTAGGATTGAGTCAGGCCGACCAGGTTGATGCCCGCGTGCGCCAGGCGCCGGAAATCGACGGTCTTGCCGCCTTCATAGCCGCTCACGGCGAAAGCGACGTGCGCCTTCTTGGGCCGGATCCTCACTTCATCCCACAGGCCGAGCGCGCCCAGCCACCAGCAGTAGTCACGGCCACGGTACGCGCGCGGCGGGCGGTAATGCTCGCCGACCGAGAGATAAACCGTCTTGCCGGCCTGGCGCAGCTCTTCGGCGATCTGCGAGCCGGAAGCGCCCGCGCCCACCACGAGCACCGCGCCTTCCGCCAATTGGCCCGGATTCTTGTAGGAGGAGGAATGCAGCTGCTGGATTTTTTCGCTCTCAGGCACGATCTTCGGATAGGCCGGCGTCTGGAACGGGCCGGTTGCGGCAACGACGTTGTCTGCGTCGATGATGCCCTCGGAAGTGGTCACCCTGAAGCCGGGACGCCCTTGATGCCGTTCCACCTGCTTGACTTCCACGCCGGTACGGACCGGCGCCTTCAGCATGGCGGCATAGCCCTCGAAATACTGGGCCATGCGCTCTTTCGGCGGAAAGGCCTCCGGCGAAATGCCCTCGAATTTCATGCCGGGAAAACGGTCATGCCAGGCCGGTCCATTCGCGACCAGAGAATCCCAACGTTCCGAGCGCCAGCGCTCTGCGATTCGGCTGCGTTCCAGCACAACATGCTGCACACCCATGTGCGCGAGATGCTCACTCATCGCGATGCCCGCCTGGCCACCACCGACCACCACGGTGTTGATTTTTTCCACTGACATTTGAATTTCCTAAAAATAACCGCCCCGGTCGGTCGCCCCGGAACGGAAGCTTCGACAGCAAGGCGTACTGGCGCCCTGGAGACATCGCTCATCGACGGTGGCCAGTTTGATGAAGCCCACATCGTTTGAAAATCACCTTTTTTCAAACTCAGGACTTAGGAAAAAGCAAAGCGCCGGCCGAAGGGTGCCGCACCGCCCCCCGCACGCGCGCACCACAAGGCGTTCCGGGCCGTCGCATCCGTGCCGCCTGCGCCTGAAAACGGGCATTTCGTTTTTTCCGAGGGGCCGCATCAGTTTCGGCAAAGTCCCGATTCCGGCTGTTTGCCTTATCCTGCTTGCCAGTACCAGCTCGGCCTCGATGTCATTGGGCCCAAGCCTGGAGCACGGCATACTCCTCAATCCCCGTACAACTATGAACGTAGCCAACGCCGAGCCTGCCGCACAGCAACACCACGCACAGCCCGATACCGCCGTCAGCCTTGAACGGGTGGTCAAGAAGTATCACGACCACACCGTGCTGCACGAGCTCTCGCTGAAGATACGGCGCGGGGAATTCCTCACCCTGCTGGGCCCGTCCGGCTGCGGCAAGACGACGCTCCTCAACCTCATCGCCGGCTTTGCGGAAGCCGACACCGGCGAGATTTTCATCGATGGCCAGCCGGTGACGTGCGAGCCGCCGCACAAGCGGCAGATCGGCATCGTCTTCCAGAACTACGCGCTCTTTCCCCACATGACCGTCGAGCGCAATATCGGCTATGGCCTGCGCATGCGGGGCGTGGGCAAGGACGAAATCGCACAGCGCGTGAAGCAGGTGACGGACCTGGTAAAGCTCGACGGCCTCGGGCACCGCAAGCCCCGCGAACTCTCGGGCGGCCAGCAGCAGCGCGTGGCGCTGGCGCGGGCGCTGGTGATCCAGCCCAAGGTACTGCTGCTGGACGAGCCCTTCTCGGCACTGGACAAGAACCTGCGCGGCGCCATGCAGGTCGAGATCCGGGAAATCCAGCGCCGCTTGGGCCTGACCACGGTATTCGTCACCCACGACCAGGGCGAGGCGCTGGCCATGTCCGACCGGATCGCGGTGATGTCGAACGGCATCATTCGGCAGATCGCGTCGCCGGCCGATCTGTATCAGAACCCGCAAGACCCGTTCGTGGCGTCCTTCCTGGGCGACGTGAACATCCTGCCGGCGCATTATCACGGCCAGACGGCAACGGACGTGCAACTGCGCCTGGGCTCGGGCCTCATCAGCGTCCCGCATGCCCGCCTGGCCGACGCATCGCACGACGGGGAAAGGCTGGACGTGTACGTGCGCCCGGAGCACATCAAGCTTGAGCATCTGCATGCCGAATCGGTGTTGAGCGGCACGGTGATCAATCACGTCTACCAGGGCGATCACATCAATACGTTCATCGACGTGGACATTCCGATGACGGCCCGTCAGGTCGTCACGGTGCGCAGTGCGGGCCTGAGCGCCATGCAGCAATGGCCCATCGGCTCGGTCGCGGGACTTGCGCTGCCCGACGAGGGTGTCAGCATTTTCAGTCCGCGGAAGCGGACGTAAGAACAGATGCAAGATCGCAACGCGAAGGCACAGCACAACGCGTCAGACAACGCAGCCTGAGAGAACACACCCATGACCAGTCTCCCCCTCTCCATGCAAGCCATCATCGCCCGTGAACCCGGCGACGCCAGTGTGTTAACGCTGGCCGAGCGCCCCATGCCCGAGCCCGGTGCTGGCGAAGTCCTGCTGCGCGTGCTCGCCGCCGGCGTCAACCGGCCCGACATCATGCAGCGTCAAGGTATCGCGAAGCCCGCGCCCGGCATCACCGACGTGCTCGGCCTGGAAGTCTGCGGCGAAGTGGTCGCCTGCGGTCCCGGGGTGGACAGCCGGTTGATGGGTCAGCAGCTGATGAGCCTGGTGCCCGGCGGCGGCTATGCGCCGTGGTGTACGGCGCCGGTCGATCAGTCCTTCATCGTGCCCGGCACGCTTTCCGACGCCGAGGCAGCCGCCTTGCCCGAGGGGCTGTTCACCGTGTGGCACAACCTGTTCGAGCTGGGCCGCCTGGCCATGGGCGAAACCGTCCTGATCCACGGTGCAGCCGGCGGCATCGGCACGCTCGCGATCCGCATGGCGCATGCCGCCGGCGCAACCGTCATCGTCACGGACAACGACGAAAGCCGTTTTCCGGAACTGCGCGCCATGGGCGCCGATGCGACGATCTGCTGGCCCACCACCGATTTCACCGAGGCCTGCCTGGAGTACACCGATGGGCGCGGGGTCGACGTGGTAATCGACATCGTCGGCGGCGACTATGTCCGCCGCAATCTTGCCGCCATGGCCTTCGGCGGCCGCCATGTCAGCCTGTCCTTCATGCAGGGTTCGGCGGTCAATGTCGAACTGCTGACGCTGATGCAGCGCCAGGTGAGCCTGCACTCGTCCACCATGCGCCCCCAGAGCCATGTTGAAAAGACCCGGATGGCCCAGAGCATTGCCCGCCATGTCATCCCGCTGCTGAAAAACGGACGGGTCAAGCCGCGCATCCACGCCACCTTCCCGCTCGCGGAGGCGGTCGCTTCCCACCAGATGCTGGAAAGCGGCAAGGTCTTCGGCAAACTGGTCCTGATCCCCTAGAGCCTGTCATCCAACAAAGCATGCTGAAACTTCTTTTCGCTCCGACCTCGCCATTCGTGCGCAAGGTCATGGTCTGCGCACACCTGACGGGGCAGGCCGGATACATCGAGCTGCTGGACAGCGCCGCCCATCCGGTGCGGCGCGACCCGCGCATCGCGGCCCACAACCCGCTCGCCAAGGTCCCGACGCTGATCCTGGAAGATGGCCAGGCCATCTATGACAGCCGGGTGATTTGCGAGTACCTGGCCAGCCGGGCAGACGCCGCGGACATCTTTCCCGCCTCCGGCCCCGCGCGGTGGACGGCCCTGACCCGCCAGGCGCTCGGCGATGGCCTGCTCGACGCCGCGCTGCTCGCGCGCTACGAACGGACGGCGCGCCCCGAAGAAGTCCAGTGGCCCACGTGGCGCGAAGCGCTGCTGACAAAGGTCAGCGCCTGCCTCGAGTCAATCGACGCCATCGCACCGGACCTGGTGGAAGCACAGCCCACCATCGGTGAAATCACCATCGGCTGCGCGCTGGGGTATCTGGACTTCCGGTTTCCCGAATTCGATTGGCGCGCCCAATACGGCAACGCGGCACGCTGGAATGAGGCTTTCCAAAGCCTGCCCGCCATGCAGGCCACGCGCCCCCGCGAAGGTTGAGATACAGAGGTTGGAACATGAGCGAAAAGATCACCATCTGGTTCCTGAACGGCCCCAACGCCAATCTTTATGGCCTGGACGCCAACAAGACGTACGGCAGCGACAGCTTTCCGGTGCTGCAGTCACGATGCGAGCAAATGGCCGCGTCCCTGAATGCCGACCTGCGCTTTCTGCAGTCGAACTACGAGGGACAACTGGTCGACTGGATCCAGGAAGCGCGTGGCGTGGCGGACGGCATCATCATCAATGCGGCCGGCCTGACCTACTCGTCGATTCCGATCCTCGATGCCTTGCTGTCTTTCCCCGGCAAGATCATCGAAACCCATATGAGCAACATCTGGAAGCGCGAGCCGTTCCGCCACCACTCCTACATCTCCAAGGTGGCGGATGGCGTGATCGCCGGGCTGGGCGGCGACGGCTACGAATTTGCCATCGAGGCCGTCACGCGGCTGGTGCAGAAGGGCAGGGCAGCGGTCTGATTTCCCATACGCACGCGGAACGGCAGCAAGATGTACTCTCGCTGCCGTCCTCGCCATTTTTCTCAATGCGGTTGCCAAGATGCCAATTTCTGAAGACACTCCCTCGGGCGCGCTGGCCTTCTACAGCGCATTCGACGATTTCGACACGTGGAAGCGCGCGCTCCAGGCCCAGCTCCCGAATCTGAAGGTCATTCACTCCAGCGAAATCACCCGGCCGGCCGACATTCACTACGCGCTCGCCTGGAAACCGCCGGAGAATTTTTTTGCCGGGATGACGAACCTGCGCCTGATCGTCAACCTGGGGGCGGGGGTTGATTCACTGGTTCAGCGGCAGGATCTTCCCCAAGGCATTCCGATCACACGGCTCACGGACCCGCAGATGGCGCGCATGATGGCGGGGTACGTGCTGTTCTCTGTGCTGCGGCACGCCCGGGACATCCCGTACTTCGAGCAGGCGCAGCGGCGGGGCGAGTGGGCCTACCGTCATCCCCGTTCTCCGGAAGACACCCGCGTGGCGGTTCTGGGGCTCGGTCAGCTGGGCGCGAAAGCGGCCCACGAACTGCAGCGCCAGGGGCTCAAGGTGATCGGCTGGTCGCGCAGCCCGGCGCAGATCGAAGGCGTGGAGTGCTTTGCCGGACTGGAAACACTCGACACCGTGCTCGGACAGGCGGAGATTGTCGTCGTGATGCTGCCGCTCACGCCGCAGACGGCTGGCATCCTGGATCGGGCGCGACTCGAGCGGCTGCCGCGAGGCGCGGCCTTCATCAACGTTGCGCGGGGCGCACTGGTCGATCAGGCGGCGCTGACGGACCTGCTCCAAAGCGGCCACATCGGCGGGGCAACCCTGGACGTTTTCGAGCGCGAACCTTTGCCTGCCGGGGATCCGCTGTGGAGCATGCCCAATGTGCTGATCACACCCCACCTGGCTTCGGTGGCGATTCCGTCATCGGCGGCAAGACAGATTGCGGAAAATATTATCCGCGTTTCCGCCGACGAATCGCCGGACAACATCATCGATCCAGCACGCGGATATTGAGGTATGGACTACGTCCGGCGCAGGGTGTCATCGCGACAGTCAAGCTCCTTTCGCTGAACGCCAGCGAAAGGAACAAGTTCCGGCTTTACGCTAATCCATTGTCGTGCTCTCCGGGCAGTGGCGCATCGAAGCAGGAGCATATCAAGTGGCGCTGGCGCGTTCTGCCACTGATGTTGCGCTTTGTGCTTTGGCTGACCTCAGGGAGCGGGAGCTCGGCTGATGAGAGCATCGGGAGCGGAAGGCAAATGGAATCTCGACCGCAATGTGTGGGTTCCGGCCTTCCGCTGGTCATGGATGGGCTTTCTGCGATGCTTCGCCGCTCAGCCTCAAGCCTTCAACTGCTCCCTGATGGGCAACGCACGAATCCGCTTGCCGGTAGCCGCGAAGATCGCGTTGCACAGCGCCGGCGCGATGGTCGGCACGGCGGGCTCGCCGACGCCGCCTAGCGGCGCATTGAACTTGCCCGGCACCAGGTGCACATGGATCTGGCGCGGCGCCGACGATGCGCGCATCACCTCGTACTGGTGGAAGTTGTCCTGCTGGACACGCCCGTCCTTGAAGGTGATCTCACCCGTGGTGGCGAGGCTGATGCCCATGATGCAGGCGCCTTCCACCTGGGAGCGGATGCGGTCCGGATTGATCTGCGCCCCGCAGTCCACCGCCACGTCGATGCGAGGGACGCTGATGCCACCGTCCTTGTCGACCGCCACCTCGATCACCGCAGCCACATAGGTCACGAAGCTGTAGCAGACCGCCAGCCCCAGGCCGCGGCCCTTCGGCAGCGTCTTGCCCCAGCCGGCCTCGCGCGTGGCCAATTCGATCACCCTGCGCAGGCGGCCGGTATCGAGCGGATACTGCTGCGGCGATTCGCCGTAGTTCCAGGCGTCGGAGAGTTGCGCGGGGTCGATGCGGCGGTCCGGTCCCAGCAAGGCCAGCAGGTAGTCGCGATGATCGCGCCCGGCAGCCGTGGCCAGTTCGGCCGCGAAGGATTGCACGGCGAAGGCGTGGGGGATATTGGAAACCGAACGGAACCAGCCGATGCGCGTATGTGCTTCGACCTCGGGGTTTTCCACGCGCACGTTGGGAATATCGAAGGGCATGTTCACCGCGGACATGCCCAGCTCGAACGGTGCCTCGTTCCTGGCGCCGGCGGCGAAGATCGAGCCGATGGTGGAAGCCGCCGTGCGGTGCAGCCACGCTTGCGCGCGGCCGTCGGCGGACAAGATGGCTTCCATATGCTCGACGGAGACGGTGTGGAAGTAATCGTGATGCAGGTCGTCGTCGCGCGTCCAGGTCACCTTGACCGGCTTGCCGCCCAT
>NZ_JARJLM010000108.1 GCF_029335485.1 Cupriavidus basilensis | reverse complement strand
CACTTGACACATCCTTGCGCAACTGCACGTCGTCAGGCGACTTAGGCGTGGGCGGCCCCTTGCCATCAGGAAAGCGCATGCGCATGCGCTTGAAGTTGATGTCGGCGCTCATCTGTTTGACGAGAGCAAGGTCATTGGTTTCGTCCGTCAGCGGTTGATTGCTGAAGGCGTAACGATGCAGGTTGTTCTGCAGTTGCAACAACGCCCAATTGATGCGTGCCTCGCCACCCCAGCCAGCGGCGGCACCCGCGGCGGCGTGGAGGCCGACGCCGGCATCGCCGACATACTTCCAGAATTCGGTACCGACGCCTGCGACATAGGTGGCGAAGCGATACTGGCGATCTTCACCTTCGCGACGCGCTTCGTCGAAAACATCGTACAGCCGCGCGACATTGCTATGCGACTTGGGCTCCGTGTCGTACTGGCGGTTGTTGCGCGTGCCGTCGAAGAAGAAGCCGAGATACAACGTACGCTGGCACGACATGGCGTCGTTGGGCGATTCGGTGCAAGTGATGCCCGGGCGCTCGCTCGCCGTGAGTGCCCACGGGTTGTCGCTCACGTTGTCGGGAAGGCGTGAAATCGTCATGGCGTGTGATCCTCCTTGTGTGGCTGGGATGGCTCTTCCCAAGAGGGTTTTTGGCGGAAGCATTTAGGATTGCCGGGGAACTTCTTTTCGCAGGCCCAGGAAGGGGCAAGCAGTCCATCCGGGAAATCGGGATGCCCTGGACCCACCCAAGTAGGGAAGAGCTTGACGACACCTCCGGGGAAGAACGCTACCCATAGCGTCCCCATGCCGCCTGTTTCGCTCAACTGGTAAGGCTCGGTTGCCACCTGACGCTCGTAGAATGCATCAGGGTCCTTGAGATAGAGCGGTTCGGTGCGCCAGCGGACGGTGAGCTTGTAGTTCGGGTCCCAT
>NZ_JARJLM010000107.1 GCF_029335485.1 Cupriavidus basilensis | reverse complement strand
ACGTTTATCCTGGGATGTCCCGTCAATCGCACGGGCAATTGAAGCGCGCCCTTCAAGAAGCGCTCCCGGCCGATACCGCCACTCGGCGATTCAGCAGCCGCTCAGGATCGGCCGGCGCTCGCCTCGTCCGTCTTGACGCAATGTATCCAAAGCCTATACCCTCCACGTTGTACGACAACATATAAGATACCCGTCAGCGGAAATCGGCGCCCCGCCGGGCAAGCCACGCACATTGCGCGTTTCGCAGCGTCGCGTAGAGTTGCCAGAAGGCGGGCCGATCCGGCTCCCCCCCGGCAGGCGCTCCCGGCGCCGCCGCCAGACGATGACCAGACAGGAGACAGTCGACATGCGCGAGAACCGGATTCGAAAAATGTGGGCAGCCGGGCAGGCCGTCGTCAACGGATGGCTGTCCATCCCCAGCGCATTCGCCGCCGAGACCATGGCTCACCAGGGCTGGGACTCGCTGACGGTGGACCTGCAGCACGGCGCGCTCGACTACCGGGACGCCCTCGCCCTGTTCACGGCCATCTCCACCACGGACACCGTGCCCGTGGCGCGGGTGCCCTGGAACGAGCCGGGCATCCTGATGAAGGTGCTCGATGCCGGCGCCTATGGCGTGATCTGCCCGATGATCAATACCCGCGAAGACGCGCAACGCTTTGTCGCCGCCACGCACTACCCGCCGCTGGGCTCGCGCAGCTTCGGGCCGATCCGCGGCTTGCTCTACGGCGGCGCCGACTATCCCGAGCGCGCCAATGACACGATCGTCACGTTCGCGATGATCGAGACCAGGCAGGGGCTCGACAACCTGGACGACATCCTCTCGGTGGAAGGGCTCGACGCGGTCTATATCGGCCCGTCGGACCTGTCGCTCTCGCTGGGTTGCCGGCCGACCTTCGACGACGTGGATCCCCCCGTTGCGGAGGCTATCGCCTATGTCGCAGCCCGCGCCAAGGCCCATGGCGTGGTCGCCGGCATCCACAACGGCGCGCCCGAAGCCGCGCTGCGGCGGATCGAGCAGGGTTTTCGCTTCGTCACGGTGGGCTCCGATGCCCGCCTGATGGCCGCGGGCGCCAAACAGGTGGTATCGCAGATGCGGGGCGGCCAGGTGCCGCCAGGGCGCGCGCCAGGCTACTGAGCCGGCCCGACGCGAATGAGGCGATCGGGAAGCCCATGTCCGCAAACAGGTTTGGCGGCGTTGGGGCGGTCTCGGCGATTGCGCATGAGAAAGCAGATTTTTCCCAAAGGCAGGCGAGTTCTTTAACGATATGCTTTTTGACTAGCCACCCTCACACCGAAACGGGCGGCCGACCACTCTTCAAGGAGCTTGCATTGCGTCCCATCGCCCGAGCCGGTCCCGAGTCTGCCAACCTCCGCGTCCGCGACACCCTGCCCGAATCCCTGCTCGTCCTCGGCCAGCTGAACGACCTCACGGCCGAACTCGCCGGCCTGGCCCACCCTGCCCGCGCCGATGCGCAACCTCGCATATCGGAGCTGATCCTGCAGATCGCGGCACTGGGTCATGACATCCACGAGCGCATCACCAACAGTTGCGCCGAACTGCAAAGCGTCAGCGCCGGGCTGGACAGCGTGCTGACGCTGGCGGAACAACAAAGCGAGAAGGCCGAGGAAGCTTACGGCCTGTACTGCCTGCTGCAGCTGCTGAAGCGGCAACTGGACGATGCCGTGGGCCCGGTGCAGCGAATGCTCTGAGCCTCCGGTCCTCAGGCCGTGGTGTTGACCAGCGCGCCGGACGTGCTGCCGCCCGAAGCCTGCAGCGCCTGCGCCAGCGCGGCGGTCGCGGTTTGCAGCGCCGCGGCCGTGCTGGCCACCTGGGCCTGCATGGCGGCCAGGGCGGCGGTTTTTGCATCGGCGCTCATATTGCTGGCTTGCAGCGACTGAAGCTGGCGCTGCTCTTCCGCCATTTGCTTCTGCAGCGTGGCAATCTGCTTCTGCAACGCCTTGACGGTGTCGGAAGCGGTACTGCTGCCACTGCTGCTCCCACTGCCGCCGCCAACGCCACCAGCCGCGCCGCCGCCCGTGGCCCCGCCGGTCGAGATCGGGGCTGAAGCCGTGCCGCCGGCCTGGGTGTCATTGGTCTCGGACTGCGACGCTTTACCGGTGGCGGCCGATCCGGAAAGCGTCACCTGCGGGGCGACTGCGCTGATGCTCGACATGTTCAGGTTATCCATTGAGTGAGGGACAACCAGATCATCGGCCCGGTCCCGGAGAACTTTAGGGCATGCCTGAAAAACCGGTGCCGCGCGCTCAGCGATCGACGATCGTGCCCAGATTGACGCGCACGCGCTGGAGCAGGCCGATCAACTGCTCCCTCTCCTGCGCGCCAAGGCCGGCCAGGGCCTCCGCGGCAACCTCATCGCCGACCCGGCGTGCCTTGTCCAGCGCATTCTCCGCCTTGGGCGTCATCCGTACCACCCGTTCCCTGCGGTCTTCCGGGTTTGGCTGCCGCTCGATCCAGCCGCCCTCTTCCATCCGGTCGAGCAGGCGCCCCGCCGAGATCGGGGCGACCTCCAGCAGGTCCGCCAGACGGGCCTGGTTCACTTCGCCGTAGTGCGACAGATAGGCAAGCACGCGGCACTGCGCCCGCGTGAGATCGAGGGACGACTTCGCCAGGTCGTCGAAGCGCTTGCCGCAGAGCCGGCCAACGTCCGAGACCAGGAAGCCAAAGCGCTTTTCGAGTTTCGTTTCCATGCCGCGATTGTACAAAGATCCCCGCGCGGCCTGTCCGGCAGCGTGCATGGCATGGCTTGCCATGATCACGCAGCCCCGTATAATAAGCATGCTTATTATCTACCGGGTTGTTTCATCCATGTCTTCCGTAGCGGTACCAGGGCGTGTAGCGACGTCGCTCAACCGGCCCATGATCACCATCTCGATCATGGCCGCGACCCTGATGCAGACGCTCGACAGTACGATTGCCAACGTGGCGCTACCGCACATGCAAGGCAGCCTGTCAGCCTCGCAGGACGAGATCACGTGGGTGCTGACCTCTTATATCGTCGCCGCAGCGATTGCCACGCCCCTGACCGGCTGGCTCTCGGACCGGCTCAGCGTCAAGCGCCTGCTGGCCATATCGATCGCGGGCTTTACCCTTGCCTCTGCGTTTTGCGGCCTCTCCGAGACACTGGTCCAGATCGTCGCCTCGCGTCTGCTTCAGGGTATTTTCGGCGCGTCGCTGGTGCCGCTGTCGCAATCGATCCTGCTCGATATCAATCCCCGCGATAAACAGGGGCAGGCGATGGCGGTATGGGGCATGGGGGTGATGGTTGGCCCGATCCTGGGGCCGACGCTGGGCGGGTGGCTGACCGACAGCTACAACTGGCGCTGGGTCTTCTTTATCAATGTACCGATCGGGGCGCTTGCCTTGTTCGGCGTGCTGACCTTCCTGCCCAGCCGGGCGCCAAGGCATGAGGTAAAGTTCGATGCCTTCGGCTTTGTCACGCTCGGCCTGGCCATCGGGGCGTTCCAGGCCATGCTCGACCGGGGTGAACAGCTTGACTGGTTCGGCTCCCTGGAAATCCGCATCGAAGCCATCGTGGCGGCGCTCGCTTTCCTGTACTTCCTGGCGCACACGGCCACCGCCGGGCCAAGGTCGTTCTTCCGCTACGCGCTGCTGAAGGACCGGAACTTCGCCACCGGCGCCTGCTTTATCTTTGTGATCGGCGCGGTGATGTACGCGACCCGCGCACTGCTGCCGCCCATGCTGCAGAACCTGATGGGCTATCCCGTCGCCACTACCGGGCTGGTGACCGCGCCCAGCGGTGCGGGCACCATGCTGGCCATGCTGCTGGCCGGCCGGCTGCTGAAGCGGATCGACGCGCGTGTCCTGCTGCTCAGCGGCTTCCTGATCTCCGCCTTTGCGCTGTGGCAGATGATGCAGTACACCGTCGTGCTCTCGGTTTCCGATATCGTCTGGCCCGGGCTTATCCAGGGCTTTGGCCTGGGGCTGGTGTTCGTCCCGCTCAGCGCGCTGACGTTCTCCACGCTGGCGCCGGAGCTGCGCGCGGACGGCACCGCCACGTACAGCCTGATGCGCAATATCGGCAGCAGTATCGGCATTTCCGTTATCCAGACCTTGATGACGCGCAATACGCAGGTTGCGCACGCCAACCTGGCCGCCAATGTCAGCGTATTCAATCCGGCCATGCAGTCGCTGCTCGCCAGCGGCTCCCGCCTGCAACTGGCCCTGCTCAACCAGTCGATCAACCAGCAAGCCTCGATGATTGCCTACCTCAACGATTTCAAGGTCATGTTTGTCGCGACCCTGCTGGTCGTACCGCTGATCCTGCTGATCAAGCCCACGCGGCAGGTCAGCGACGACGCGGTCGCGCACGCGGCGATGGACTGATCCCGGGTCTGCCGCCTAGCTGGCGGCGCGGCCGGGGCGCTCCCGGCGGTCGAGGTACTCCGCAACGGTGCGCTGGAACACCGGGAGCTTGCCGGTGAAGAAGTGGTTCGCGCCCGGCACCACCACCACGGGCAGTTCCTGTGGCCGCGCCCAGTCGAACACGGCTTGCAGCGCCACATTGGCATCCTGCTCGCCATGCACCACGAGCGAACCAGCCGGCACCGCGGGCGTGTCATAGCTGCGCCCCCCAGGCACCGGCCCCGCCGGCATGCCGGCCAGGATCAGGCACGCGACCGGCTCGCCGTTCTCCTGCATGCGCTTCGCCACCCGTGTCTGCACATAAGCGCCAAACGAGAATCCCGCCAGCACCACCGGCAGCGCCGGATGCATCTGCCTCAGGTGCCGGACAACGGCCAGCAGGTCATCGGTTTCTCCCTCGCCGGCATCGTGCCGGCCTTGCGTGCCGCCCACGCCCCGGAAATTCGGACGCACGGCGAGATAGCCGCGTGCCTGGAAGATCCTGGCAAGCGCCACCGGAATCTTGTGCGCGGCGCTGCCCCCCAGCAGCGGGTGCGGGTGCGCGACGACGGCGATGCCCCTGAGGGGGCCCGCCGGGGTATCCGTCAGCGCTTCGATGCGGCCGGCGGGCCCATCGAACCAGGTCTGGCTGTCAGCGGAGGGGGACAAGGACATAAAGCGCAGGAATCAGGACGTACATGATGATCGGGCAACGGATCGGATTGTGGATGGAACACCTGTCAGCAACACCGCGCCAGGCAGGCAGCGGTGGCGACTGCCGCATTGTAATGCCGCCGGCACGCCTGCGCGCGAGCCGGGCCGCCAGGCAACGTCACGCGAGGGCAAGTAGAATGCGTCTCGCCATCCAAGTTACAGGAGACAAATCCGATGCCGATCCCCTCTACCCTGACGTGCCTGTGCGGCCAGGTCCAATTGCGCATTGCCGGCGAGCCCGTGGCGAGAGCCAATTGCCATTGCCAGGCTTGCCGGGATTTCTATGGAACGCCGGTGTTCGCCGCCACGGCCTGGGAACCGGCGCACGTCGCAGTGGAACGCGGCGACGATCAACTGGCCACCTACCAGCATGCGACCCGCCAGCTCCAGCGCCATTTTTGCCGGCAGTGCGGCGAGACGCTGTTCGGCACCAATCGCCTGGGCATGTCCGTGGTTCCCAACAGCCTCTTCGCACGGGCATCCGATGGCGTACTGCCGGACGCCCTGCAGCCGGCCATGCATCTGTTCTACCGGCATCGCGTGGTGGACGTGGCCGACGCACTGCCCAAGTACCTCGACGGCTGGGACGGCCCCCTCCATAAGGCCGGCTTCTGAACGGCGGCCGGCGGCGGGAGCCGCCGGCGCATATCCGCTCCGCGTGCGCTCCAGCCCCCCCCGAAGTCATATCCGAAATCGGGTCGCGGCGTTGACACGCCACTGTGGAGCCAATATGATCGAGGCAATTTCAAACGCCCTCCCGGTCCGCCGGGAGGGCGTTTCTTTTTGGTTCTCCAATCCCAAAAAGGAACACGTTGAAATGAACCGGCATCTTCCCCCGATCCAGCACCCGGCCACAGGCCTGGGCTACGTGCAGCATGGCAGCGGGCCTGAATGCGTGCTTGTCATGCATGACTGGCTGGGCGACCACACCAGCTACGATTCCGTGCTGCCCTATCTCGACGGCAACGCATTCACCTACGTCTTTGTCGATCTGCGCGGGTACGGAAAATCCATGCAATTGACCGGCGCCTACACCATTCAGGAGGTCTCCGCGGACTGCCTCGAACTTGCAGACAGGCTCGGGTGGCAACGCTTTCATCTGATCGGCCATTCGATGACCGGCATGGCGGCGCAACGAATCGCTGCCGATGCGCCCTCCCGTATCAAGAGTGCGATCGCCGTCTGCCCGATCTCTGCCGCGGGCAATCCCTTGAATGAAGAAGCGTTGGATTTCTTTGCCAGCACGGGTGAGAACGACGACGCATTCCGTCGGCTGGCCAAGTTTGTTACCGGTGGCCTTTCCGATCAATGGGCCGAAGCAAAACTGCGGCAAAACAGGAAAACGGTGGCTCCCGGATGCCGTCCCGGTTACCTCGACATGCTGACAAAGACCAACTTTGTGGAAGATGTTCGCGGGCTTGAAACACCGTTCCTGGTCCTCGCCGGTGAGAAGGATCCGGGGCTCGGCGAGGAAGCAATGAAGAGAACATTCCTTGCATGGCACCCGAATGCCAGATTGCTGGTGATCCCGAACTGTGGGCACTATCCGATGCAGGAGTGTCCGCCGTATTTCACCACGGTCATCGAGCGCTTCTTGCGCAGCAAGGCTGATTGAGCCGCGATGCAGCCGTGGGAAATCCCAGGGCTGCATCGTGCCCTGGATTGTGGCGCCGGCGTTGGCGAATAACTGCTCTGCTTCGTCCTGGACGTCCGGGTTGGGTCGGCACAGCCGTTGGCCAT
>NZ_JARJLM010000106.1 GCF_029335485.1 Cupriavidus basilensis | reverse complement strand
ACCACGGCATCGACACCCCAGACTGGCACCTCACCGCCGAGCACCTCGCCCGCGAGTACTGCGTCCAGCCCGGCGAGTCCGATCTCGGCTTCGTCTGCCGCCTCGCCGCCGAGGAAGGCCTCGTCTTCTACCACCGCCACGACGACACCGATCACCGCCTCGTCCTCGGCGATCGCCTCTACGTCCACGGTTCGATCGACGGCGGACCCGTGCGCTATCAGCCCACCCCCGGCGCCGACCAGCCCGAACCCGCCCTGCGCCGCTTCGCTTACGCCCAGCACGTGCGCACCACCCGGCAGACCCAGCGCGATTACACCTTCAAGCATCCGCGCTACCGCCAGGAGCACTCCCCCAGCGTCGCCGGCCAAGGCCAGCCCGACTACGAGCGCTACGACTACCCCGGGCGCTACAAGCAGGATGCCGCCGGCGCCCCCTTCACCCTCAACCGCCTGCGCGGCCGGCGCCGCGACGCGCGCCTCGCCGTGGTCGAGGGCGACGATCCCCGCCTCGTGCCCGGCATCGCCTTCGACCTCATCGGCCACCCGCGCGCCGACTGGAACCACGGCTGGCGACCCGTGCGCATCCGCCACCGCGGCACCCAGCACACCAGCCAGGCCGAAGAGAGCGCCGACGCCCAGCAAGGCACCCACTACAGCTACACCGCCGAGATCGTCCCCGACAAGGTCGAGTGGCGCCCTGAGCCGCTGCCCCGGCTCCTCGTCCCCGGCCCCCAGATCGCCACCGTCGTCGGCCCCGACGGCGAGGAGTTCCACGTCGACGAGCACGGCCGCGTGTGCGTACAGTTCACCTGGGACCGCCTCGGCCGCCACTCCTGCTGGATACGCCCCGCCCACGGCTGGGCCGGCACCCGCTGGGGCCATCTCGCACTGCCGCGCATCGGCCAGGAGGTTCTTGTCGATTTTGTCGACGGCGATCCTGACCAACCCATCATCACCGCGCGCAT
>NZ_JARJLM010000105.1 GCF_029335485.1 Cupriavidus basilensis | reverse complement strand
TATTTTCTGAAACGACCCCGTGAGGCGGGGCGTGAGAGCGTCCGCTTTCCCTGTTAGCCGAGGTCCGCTTTGGGTCGAGGCCGTGTGGAAACGTCTCTCGGTTTGCACCGATGCGCATTCCTTCCAGAGAGAGGCCTGTCTAATCGGATTCTTGATCAATTCGTTCGGAACGACGATTGAAACGAGGGCGAACAGCGCTAATGGGCCACCGAGGGCTATCTTCAACTCGTTTTGTGGGCGCTAATGGGTGCTTATGCACCCGCCAGGCGCATGGCCTTCATTGTTTTCGAGAACCCGAGAATTCGAAGGACGCGCTTGAGGTTGTACGCCAGAACATGCAGGCTCATTTCAGTGCCTACATTCGGTAGCGTGCGCGTCAGGAAGTGCGTGTAGCCCATCCAATGTTTGAAGGTTCCGAAGACATGCTCGACGGTTCGCCTGCGAACCGTCATTGCATCGGGAGTCTTGTCGAGCCGGCGCTGGACGGATTCTAGTACTTCCTCATGCTCCCATCGGGTGATCCGTCGTTCGGGGCTTGGCGTGCACTGGGCCTTTATCGCGCATTGCGAACATGCACTGCTCCAGTAACGGCGCAATTGCAGGCCGTGCTCCTCTCGGGTGTAACGGTATATTGCGCGCTCGCCGGCGGGACATTGGTATTCGTCATCCCGGGCAATGTAAATGAAGTCTGCCCTATCAAATCGCCCATGAGCCTTTGCCCCCGATGTCGTGGGCTTAGGCAGGAGCACTGCAATACCGGCGTCAGCGCATTCTTTGATCTGAGGCGCACTGTAGTAGCCACGATCAGCCACCGCCCGAAGTCTAGTTTTACCCATAGCGTCGCGAGCTGCTTGAGCCATGGAGCTGAGCTGCGCCCGGTCGCTGCCGGCATTTGTGACCTCGTGAGCGACAATCAGATGGTGCTTGGCATCAACGGCCATCTGCACGTTGTAGCCCACCATTCCAGAGCCCTTGCCACTTGTCGCCATCGAGCGCGCATCAGGATCGGTCATCGAGATCTGACCATCTGGCAGGGTCTTGAGCTCTGCCTTTATCCGGTCAAGACTATGCATCTGCTGACGCAGTTGCGCGATCTTCTCGCGCAGTCGAGTTGTCTTGAGTTCCAGCTCTGCTGGCTGCGTACGATCCGCAGTCTCCAGCGCGCTCAGATACCGATGGATGCTCTCCTCGATTTGCTGCTGGCGCTTGTCGACTTTACCAGCAGTGAAATTGCGGTCCCGAGTATTGACTGCCTTGAACTTGCTGCCGTCGATGGCGACCAGGGCCTGTGAGAACAACTTAAGATCTCGGCACAGAACAACGAAACGACGGCAGACATTGCGAATGCCCGTGCTGTTATCCCGGCGGAAGTCTGCAATCGTCTTGAAGTCCGGCGCCAGTCGACCGGTAAGCCACATCAACTCTATATTGCGTTGGCATTCGCGCTCCAGACGGCGGCTGGACTGGACCCGGTTGAGGTAGCCATAGATGTATATCTTCAACAGGACGGCAGGATGATATGAAGGGCGACCTGTAGTCGAGGGATTGGCACCTTCGAACCCGAGCGACTCGAGATTCAGTTCTTCAACAAACGCGTCGATGATCCTGGTGGGGTTGTCCTCGGCGATGAAATCATCGAGGCATTCTGGAAGCAGTGAAGCTTGCTTGCGGTCTTCTCCCTCTATGAATCGCTTCATCTGGTCCCCCAATCTGAATGCGTTGATCCAGTCTAGGTGATCGAGACGTTTTCACACACCCTCGGTCGTGAAGAGCCGACCAGCCCGCCACCGGCGGAGGTCGCTTGCCGGCCAGGAACAGACGTTGAGTGTGGTAAAACTGCTGTACTGGCGATATTTTTACAGAGGTTTTATGGATACCCGTGGCGGTATAGATTCCGATGGATTTATCGCGACCCTATCTGACGAGCTTGTCCAACCCGAATTTCAGGTCTTGCTTCACGACGTTTGTGCAGTGCTTGTGGCACACGTTGAGCCTCTATTGGACGGCATTTATCTGTACGGAAGTGTCGCTAGAGGTAGCGCTAAGCTAGGCTTTTCAGACTTGGATGTTACCCTTGTGCTTCGTTGTAAACCATCTTCGCTGGACAGGCAGAAGATCGAGTCGCTAAGGTGCATTCTGCAGGATCGCCACACAGAAGTGACGAAAATCGATTTCGATATTGGCAGCCGGGCGGAAGCTCTGGCACCTGATAACCTGTTTAGCTGGGGATACTGGCTGAAGCACCACTGCCGCTGCCTCTGGGGCAACGATCTTGGTGAACACTTCGAACCATTTAGGCCGTCACGCGCTATCGCTCTTGCGTTGAATGGCGATTTTCATCGTGTCCTGACCAAATATGCTCGCCGTATCAAACAGGAGAACGCTCCTGCGGAAACACAGCGCCTACAACGGGAAGCGTCTCGAAAGCTCATCCGTTCAACCAATATTCTTCGAGTCGATCAGGATCAAGCATGGCCTCAAACATTGGAGGACCATGTTGAACTGTTTATCCAGCATCACCCCCTGATGGAACCGCAAATCAATTTCTTTCTGGTTCACGCGCGAAATCCTACCGCGCCAGTTGACGAGTTCGTTACACAGCTCCAGGGATTCATTAGGTGGATGGATGTACACGCGCCCCCAAGCTGAACGTCCGTTACGGGTATCAGCCGACCGGCTCACGACTGGCGGAGGTCGCTTGCCGGCCATGAGCGGACAGTTACAGTTTTCTCGAATCCAAGCGTTCCGCGTCGCTGGAAACTCGTTCGGTGTCGCACAGAACAGTCCCTCGATCCGAGTAGCATTGCCCCTGAGAGGGGGTAGTCTAGACTAGGTTTCACCAGTGCTGATTAGGGATCGCAAATGCCTCGCTACGATTTCGCCGTTTCGCTCAGACTTATCCACCCCACCATAGATCCTGAGGAAATCACGCAGGCCTTGTCGCTTACGCCTGACCGGATGTATAAGGCCGGTACGCCGCGCCAAACGCCGAAAGGTACGCCATTGGAGGGCGTGTACCGTGAAACGTACTGGTACACGCAGCTAGTTCCTGAGGGCGAGCGATCATCAACTGTCGAGTTGCTCGAAGAGTTTCTCTCCGGTCTTTCTGAGCGATTTCAGCCCTATTCAGATTTCTTCGCTCGCGTTCGAGCTGAGGGAGGGCGCGTTGAGCTATTTATTGGGACGTTCGGGGATAGAAACTACGGCTTTGAATTCTCGCCCCAGTTGCTCGGGGTGCTTGGTACGCTAGGCATCTCGCTCAGCTTTGATGTTTACCCCGGTGCTTAACCAAGCAATTCCTAACCTCGTGATATACCGCTTGTCCGGCGCGCTGAGCGTGCCGGTATCCCCTGGTTTGCGGCCCCCGGCCGTAGGTTTACCTCAAACGTTGAACGGCCGCTTTCGGCGACGCGGAGTGTCCGAGAAGGTCGATAGCGGCCGTCCGCCTCCTCAAAAGCGCCTGGGCACGGGTACTTCCTGCGTCGCGCCAAGGGCAAATGCCAAGCACCGACATCGCCTTCATTTTTCCAACCCAATAGTCCAGCACGCCCCAGAAATACCCGCATCACCAAACTGGCGGGGTATACTACCCAAGTCGCTGCAACCACAGCGGCCGGGTTTGGAAGCCCGAACAAAGGGCGGACCACCGCCAGCCGGCGGTATTTTTACGTCCGTCAAGCCTACGCACGTCCTCAGAGGGCGGGCCTTGGCGGGGAGGGCTTCGGCCCTGCCGGTTCCTTTGTCCGGTCTTCCAACCTTGTCATGCGCCCGCCCACCCCATTTGGAAGTGGGGTGCGGGATTCAATCCGCATACAAAGGAGGTCGTACGATGCGCCAATCTGCGCTTGCTAGTAACGGACCGCCGGCAT
>NZ_JARJLM010000104.1 GCF_029335485.1 Cupriavidus basilensis | reverse complement strand
CAGCGGCCGCGCAATCTCCCAGGACTGGTTGAAGCCGCGTGCCGCCAGCCGCTGCGGCGACAGCGGGACTGGCGCCAGCATATCGGGCAGCGCCCGGCCGGCTTCCCAGCGGCGCGCCAGTTCGTTCGCGAGCCAGTCTGCCAGCGGCAGCACGCCACCGAACTTCAGGGCCAGCGCCAGGCCGTCCTGGGGGCTGGCGTAGTCGCCCAGTGCCACGGTGGCGTCGAAGGACGGCGGCTCATAGCGGCAGTGGTTGCAGAGGCCGGCATCGCCCGGCCCGGCAAGACGCCGGACGGCACCGCCGATGGGACGGGCGCAGCAATGGCAACGCGGCAGCGGTGTCAGCAGCGCATCCGCGCAGCCATTGCATACGGTCTCGTCCTGCACGGTGCCGCACAGCGCGCAACTCGCCGGCAGCAGCATGCGCAGCAGGCGGCCCGCGTGCCGGCGCAACATGCTTTCGCCCGGGTGCGCCGCGCGGCGCGCTCCCGGCGCGTGCGTGGCAT
>NZ_JARJLM010000103.1 GCF_029335485.1 Cupriavidus basilensis | reverse complement strand
GGAGGCGGCATGCATGGCCAGGGTCACGGCGTCAGGAGGCCCGTCTTGTCGCAGCTCAGCGTGTTGCCGGTCTGCACGCAGGTGGCGATCAGCTTGCCGGCCGTGCTGTAAGCCTTGAAGGTCCAGCCGGTGGCGGGCGACGCGTTGCGCTCCATCATCACGAAGCCGAAGCTGTTGAAGTGGCTGATCTTGTCGATGACGGTGCCGGGTGCGGGAACCATGCCGGCCGGCAGCGGATCGGGCAGCGCAACGTCCAGGTTGTCGCCGCCGTTGCCGGAGACGATGGTGGCCGGGTGGCCGGAGGCGAAGTTGATGGCCTGGAAGTCATGCACGTGGCCGTGCAGCGCGACTTGCACGCCGGACGGGTAGTAGGCCTGGGCATTGAGGTTGCCCATGACCGATTGCAGCGCCAGGTTGCCCGGGGCGGGGGTGCTGCCCGCGATCGGCGCGAAGGCCAGGATAGGGTGGTGATTGGTGAAGATGGTGGTGCTCATGCCGGGCTTGCTGGCCAGCCACCCTACCGTCTGGAATTGCTTCTGGTAGCCCAGGAACTGCGCGTCGGTGGTCTTCAGCGCGGCGGCGCCGGCCTTGGCCGAGTCGAACACGATGACCTGCGAGCCGGTGCCCAGTGCCACCGCATAGGGCTCGGTGTAGTTGGCGATGGCGTCGTTGGCGGGGTTGTCGCACGAACTCGTACTCGCGTAAGGGCGCGGATCGAGGAAGCGGAACCAGCCCTGGCCCGCGCGCGCGCATTCCTCGTGATTGCCGCGCACCACCACCCACGGCGCCTTGGCCAGCAGCGGAGCGGCGGGCTTGAAGAGGTCGGCCTGCCAGGCGTCCCAGCCATAGCCCCACGGGCTGCCCTGGCAGCCGGCGATATCCGGCGGGCACAGGTTTTCGCGGTAATGGTAGTCACCGATATGCAGCACCAGGTCGGGGTTCATGCCGGCGGCGGTGGCGGCGAGCGAGGCGAACGGCCAGGCCGTGGTGTCGCTGCAGGGCTGGTAGGCGTTGCCCGATTTCTTCAGGCGGCAGCCGGTATCGGCCAGCACCAGCACGCGTTGCGGCTGGGCCTTGGGCAGCGGCAGCGTTTGGCCGGCTACGCTGGCCTGCGCGGCGCCAGCCGGCAAGGTGGCTTCACATACCGAGACCGGAAATGCCGATGGCTTGGAATCGGACGGATCGCTGGCGGTGGTGCGCAGCGGCACCGTGCCGGCGCCCACGCGCAGCGCCATGCGCTGCTGCACGCCGTCCACGGTGAGCAACGGGCAAACGGAGTTGGACGGCAGCGCGCTGCCGGCGGCGGCGGTCGGTGCGGCATAGCTGGTGACTACGCGGGCGATGGCCTGGTTGCTGTCGCCGATCTCCACCCATGCGGTCTGGATGTTGGCGCTGGCGCTGGCGGCGTCGCCGGCCGGCGTCACTGGGGCCGTGGGGGTAGCCGGCGCCGCAGTCGTGTCTGTGCTGTCGCTGCCGCAGCCATGCAGTACGGCCGCGGTGCCCAGCATGGCCAGGATGGCGCCGATACCGAGGCGTGCCGCCGGTCCGGCGTGCCGCTTCGCTTTGTGGTTGCCCATTGTTGTTTCTCCCTGTTAGCGGGCAGGAATATACGGATGGGATGTTTCCACGAGATGACGATTATGTGTCACTTTGGCATGGCGCGGGTGGCGCGTGGCGCGCCCCGCATGGCTTCCGCCGCCGCCAGTTGCAGCTCGCGCGGCAATGCGGTGATGGCCGCGAGGAAGAAACGGCGCTCCGCCGGCCGCAGCTTGCCCAGCAGCCCTGCCAGGCGTTCCACCGTGGCAAACGCGGCGGGTGTGGCGCCGCGCTCGAAGGTGTGGAACCAGCTGGCTTCCAGCAGCAGGTTGGCGAGTTGCAGGGCGCCGTAGTGCACGTGGCCGGCATCGTGCTCCTCCAGCGCGAAACCGGCCAGCGACGACCAGCTGATAAAACCCTTGGCGCGGGCAAAGGGCGCGTGAAAGGGGCGCAGCGCGTCCACCGCTTCGTCCAGCGCCAGCGGCCGCTGCTTGCGGAAGGCCTTGAGCGTGCCGCAGCCGGCTGGCGTGCAGTTGCCGCGCGCGATGCGCAGCAGGAAGATAATGTTCCATGCCGAGCCGCCCCCTACGCCGAAGCGGTCGCAGATCCATTCCGACAAGCCAAGCCAGCGTACCGCCTGACGCTGCACCTGGCCCTCGGACCAGGCGCGCGCGGGGTCGATCAGGGCGTGGCTCCAGAACAGCCACAGGCACAGGCCCAGGTTGGCCGCGACGTGCTGCGCGGCATCGACGGAGTCCGCCTCGTAAGCGGCCTGCAGGGCGCCGGAGAAGCCTTCCACGGCGGCTTCGGCGGCCCGTCGGGCTGCCTCCGGCTGCATGGCCATGTCGCGGATCGCCACGCTCTTGTGGATCAGCGCGCCCAGGTTGAGGGTTTCGAAGCGCACGCGCGGGTTGTAGCGCACCACTGGCTGCAGCGCGGGATCGGCAGCGAGGCTTTCCAGCTCGGCCTGCGCGGCTTCCATCTGGTTGGCGGCATAGCGCTCCCAGGCGCGCACCACCCGTGCCATCGCGCCGAAGGTGGGCAGGGCGGTATCCACGGTGCCGGTGCCGACGATGCGGCCGAAGCGCTTCAGCGCCGCGCGGCTGCGTGCCAGGTCGTCGCTGCGCCGCCAGGCCAGGCTTTCCTTGAGCAGGGCGAACGCATGCTGGAAATCGTCGGTGGCGCAGCGCTGCGCGGCGTGCAGGGCGTCCGCCACGCCGTTGCTGGCCGCGCCGCCCACGCCGTCCTGCATGCCGCGCATGGCCTGGGTCAGGTGGCTCCAGTAACGGATGTCCCGCATGGCGTAAGCCACCCCGGGGCTGGCGTGGCGCTGACGATCTGCCGTGTCTGCCGAGGCGTTTTTCGCGAGGCGTTCCGCGCCGCGTTCCGTGGCAGGGCTGGCGGCGGCTCCGGCCATGCCTCCGGCACCCGGCGCGGGCAGGCCGGCGAAGCGCGCCAGCGCCTCGTCGCCGACGCGGCGTCCGCCGATGGTGAAGCGTATCCGCTTGCAGGCCGCCGGCGCGATCCAGAATGGGCCACGGCTGCGGCCCGCCGGGTTCAGCCAGGCCGGCGCCAGGGTGCGATCCGGTCCCCAGCCCACGGGCAGTTCCCAGCGCGCGAAATCCGCGAAGGCGCGCGAGACCAGCATGCGGATATTGGCGGTATCGGGGAAGCGGGTCTGCAAACGCACCGCCGGCAGGCCGGCTTCGCCGCTGCGCGTGGCCAGGCAGACGGCGGCGAGCAACCACAGGCTCTGGTAGCGCGCCGGCTCGCCATTGACGCTATAGGGGGCGGACAACTCGATGGTGAGCGAGGGCTGGCGCATGCGTTTGGGCTGGACAGGGCGGGGTGGCGTGTCGCGGAAGATACCATCAAGGGTGCGGTGAAGGTGCGGTGAAGGTGCTGTGTTACGCAGGTTACGGCTGGCGGGCTTGGCGCCGGGCCGCCGCGCTCCTATGCTCCGCTTCGTCTGCCAGGCCTGGCCAGCAATCCCGTCCGCTCCTGCCCATGGTGCGCGCCCCGGCGCGTCGCCGGCAGGGCGGGCCCGTCCCCCTTTGCAGCGACGGCTGCATCCGGGGGCACCCATAGCTACCAAGAATGATGGAGATAATCTTGAAGCGAATCGCAATCTTCGCCGCAGCGTGCGCGGCGCTATCCGCCCCGGCGGCCCGTGCGGAAGTCGTGGTGTGCACGGTGTTGGCCGACGCCGCCAGCGGCAAGCTCCTGAAACAGGAAGGTGCCTGCGGCAAACGCGTGACCGCGGCATCGACGTTCAAGGTCCCGATCAGCCTGATGGGCTTCGATTCCGGGCTTCTGGTGGATGAACATGCTCCGGCATTGCCGTTTCGCGACGCGTATCGGGAGAGCGACCCCGCCAAGCGCGTCACCACGGATCCGCAAGGCTGGATGAAGAACTCGGTCGTCTGGTACTCGCAGCAATTGACGCAACGGCTTGGCGAGGCGCGCTTCCGCCACTATGTGAGCGAGTTTCAATACGGCAACGGCGACGTTTCCGGAGATCCCGGCAAGCACAACGGGTTGACGCGCGCATGGCTCGGCTCATCGCTGAAGATCTCCCCGCTGGAGCAGATTGCCTTCCTGGAAAAGGTGGTGAACCGCAAGCTGCCCGTCAGCGCGCATGCCTATGACATGACCGGCCGCATCACGGCGATCGGCATGCTGCCGAACGGCTGGGCCGTTCACGGCAAGACGGGCACCGGCGCGCCGACACTGGCCAATGGATCCGGTGACTGGAGCCGCTCGTATGGCTGGTTTGTCGGCTGGGCGGAAAAGGATGGCCGGAACGTGGTCTTTGCCCGCCTGATCCAGGATGAGCGGAAAGAGTCCACCTACGCCGGGCCGCGCGCTCGCGAGGCCTTCCTGAAGGCGTTGCCGGGGATGCTGGACTCGCTCTGACCTCAGGCCGGGCTGGCGGCGGCAAAGGTCAGGCCGAACTTGCCAAGGTACTTGGCCAGCCGGTCGCTGTCGTTGCTGTGGCGCTTGCCCAGGCGCGACACCGCGAACAGCGCGCGGCCCGCCTCGGCCTGGCTCCGGCTGCGGCGGCACACGGCCAGCACGTAGTCGAGCTGGACCAGGTCGAAGGGATCCGTGGCGGCCAGCACGGCGGGGTCGAGCAGCGCTTGCGCCAGGCCCTGGCCGCACGCGTCCTGGTTGTAGTTGGCGTCCGGCGCGCTGCCGTCCTGCCATGACTCGCCCAGTCGCGCGATTTCCGCGGCCACCGCGCCGGTGTCGATGCGGCCGCTGTCGGCCAGCGTCATCATGCGCGTGACCGAGGCCGCGAGATCGCGGAAATTGCCGCGCCAGCAGGCCTGCGGCGAAACCGCGAAATCCAGCCAGGCCTGGCGCGCTTCCTTGTTGAAACGCACCTGGCTGCCGAGTTCGCGCGCCTGGCGCGCCAGCTCGTAGTCCAGGTTGGGCTCGACGTCTTCGGGGCGCTCTGCCAATCCCGGCAGGCGGTAGGTCCACAAGTTGATGCGCGCGAACAGGTCCTCGCGGAAGCGCCCCGCGCGGACTTCCGCGCGCAGGTCGCGGTTGGTGCCGGCAATCAGCTGGAAATCGCTCTGCACCTCCTTGTCGCCGCCCACCGGATAGAAGCGCTTTTCTTCGATGGCCTTGAGCAGCATGGCCTGCTCGTCCAGCCCCAGTTCGCCGATCTCGTCCAGGAACAGCAGCCCCTGGTGGGCCGAGCGCAGCCAGCCGGTGCGTTCGCCCTGCGCGCCGGTGAAGGCGCCCTTGACGTGGCCGAACAAGGCCGACATGGCGCCGTCGCCGCGGATGGTGGCGCAATTCACCTCGACAAAGCCGCCGCTGAGCTGGTGGCGGCCCTTTTTCAGCTCGAACACCCGCCGTGCCAGGAAGGACTTGCCGGCGCCGGTGGGGCCGGTCAGCAGCACCGGCGCGCGCGAGCGCAGCACCACGCGCTCGATCTCGTCGATCATCCGGTTGAAGGCGGGATTGCGGGTGGCAATGCCGGACTTGAGCAGGGACACCGCGTCCTGCTGCTCGCGCGAGAAGCGTGCCGCCAGCTGGTCGTAGCGGGAGAGATCGAGGTCGATGGCGGCGTAGCTGCCCGGCTGGCCGCTTTCCTGCCGGTATGGCGGCGAGGTCTGCAGCAGGCAGGCCGGCAGGTAGCGCGCCTCGGTCAGCAGGAACAGGCAGATCTGCGCCACGTGCGTGCCGGTGGTGATGTGGACCCAGTATTCCTCCTGCTCGGTATCGAAGCGATAGCCGCGCGCGAACTCGTGCAGCGAGGCATAGACCTCGCTGAAGTCCCACGGATCTTCCAGGGCCAGCAGATGGAGCCTGACTTCCGTCTCCGGCGAGACCTTGGCGATATCGGCCGCGACCTGCTCGGCCAGCGCCTGGTGGCGGCCGGTATGGAGCAGCTCGAAGCGATCCACCAGCAGGTCTTCATGCTGGCACAGCGCCACCGTGGGACGCCATTTCTCCCAGCGCGCCGAACCCTTGCCGCGATCGAGCTGGGTGCCGATGAAGCCGATGACGACTTTTCTCAT
>NZ_JARJLM010000102.1 GCF_029335485.1 Cupriavidus basilensis | reverse complement strand
CCCGTCCCCAGGCTGCGGCGGAAGCCGCGAATTTGCAGCGAAGTGCCATGATGGAGTGTCGAAACTCCATCAACGCCAACAAGAGGGGAAGTCCATGCCAATTGTCACCGTCGGAATCGATCTAGCTAAGAACGTGTTTGCCATCCACGGCGTGGATGAGGCCGGCAAGGCTGCGTTGATCAAACCACGTGTGTCTCGCGACCAGCTCGGCATGCTGATCGCCCAGTTGCCGCCCTGCCTCATCGGTATGGAAGCCTGCTCGGGTGCGCACCATTGGGCGCGCGAGTTCCAAAGGTACGGCCACATAGTGAAGTTGATGGCAGCAAAGCTAGTCGCGCCATACCGAATGTCCGGAAAGCGCGGCAAGAACGACGCGGCCGATGCCGCGGCCATCTGCGAGGCAGTGACACGACCCAGCATGCGTTTTGTGCCTCTGAAGGACGAGCACCAGCAGGCCACTCTATGCCTGCATCGGACACGGCAGGGATTTGTCGAGGAAAGAACTGCGATCTACAACCGGTTGCGAGGCCTGCTCTCGGAGTTCGGGGTGGTTTTACCGCAAAGCCCAGAGAAGCTGCGACGGGACATCACGGCTCATCTGGACTTGCTGCCTGGCTGGGCGCGGCGGTGCGTCAGCGATTTGCTGGATCATGCCGGAAACATTGAGGACCGTCTGGTCGAATACGACCGCGCAATTGGCGAGATCGCCCGAGAAGATGAGCGCAGCAAGCGACTGATGCAATTGCGCGGTGTCGGGCCGACCACGGCCAGCGCCTTGCTGGCCAGCATTGGCGCCGGGCATGACTTCCGGAATGGCCGCCAGGTCGCGGCATGGCTTGGGTTGACGCCGGGGCAATACAGCAGTGGTGGAAAAGCCAGGCTGGGCAGCATCACGAAGGCGGGCGACGCGTATCTGCGCAGCTTGCTGGTTCTCGGAGCCCGTGCGGTGATGGCCAACCTGGGCGACAAGCAAGACCGGTTCAGCCGCTGGGTCAGGAACCTGATGGAGCGCCGAGGTTACTGGCGAGCAGCCGTGGCCATCGCAGCCAAGAATGCGAGGATGGCCTGGGCGGTCCTGAAGTACGGCGATGACTTCAGGCAAGAACCAGTGACAGCGTGATGTCCTTGGCCAATCTACCAACTGCCAGCTCGAAAGCGACAGTATTCATGACATAGAAGATCACTTTGCACTGCCAGCGGTGATGTGAAGCGGGTTGGACCCGCGCGGGGCATGCCTGCAATATTGCATGGGGATGACGATCCCGATTAGCGTGTGAGGCCCCTGCGCGCGTCTTTCATCAGGGTCCGGGCCATTGGCCCAACATGACCGGTTGTAGTGCCGCAGTCCTTCACCTTCTCCACTCGTACCTGCCAGGCAGCGCAGCATTTGGAAATATCTAACCAACGTTGAGCTTGCGTCAT
>NZ_JARJLM010000101.1 GCF_029335485.1 Cupriavidus basilensis | reverse complement strand
GGCCTCGGGCCACTGGGGCGCGGGCCGGTCCTGCACCTGGGCCAGGGCCTCCAGCGCGAAGGCCACCGCATTGGGACTAACGAAAACGACCAGCGAGAAGTCCGCCAGCCGCGCCAGCGCCGCGCGCAGGCGCCCTTCGTCGGCCGCGGGGCCGATCGCCAGCAGGGGGAAGCCAAGCACGTCCAGGCCGGCGGCCGAAAGGGCCTCGGTCAGTTGCCGGGACTGCCCGGCGGGTCGTGTTACAACGACGGTCGGGCGGGGCATGGGCCGGCCTCAGGCAGGGGCTTGAGGGGATGCCGGATCAGCCAGCGCCGCAAGGATCCCGGCCGCACCCTGTGCCAGCAGGTCCTGGGCAACCGCCTCGCCGAGCGCTTCGGCCTGGCTGGCTGCCCCGGCACCCTCGACCACGGCGGCGGCGCGGGCCCGCACGCAACGGCTGCCGTCCGGCAGCGCCACGAAGGCCTCGATCTGCAGCTGCGAGCCTTCCCAGTGCGCGTGGGCGGCGAGCGGCACCTGGCACGAACCGCCCAGCATGCGCGACACGGCGCGCTCGGCAGTCACCGCCAGCGCGCTGGGCACGTGGTTGAGCGGAGCCAGCCACTCGGCCAGTTCGGGGCGCCCGGCGGGAATCTCGATGCCGAGCGCGCCCTGCCCTGCCGCCGGCAGCGAGCTGGCCGGATCGAGCACGGCGCGGATGCGCGCGGCCAGTCCCAGGCGCTTGAGGCCGGCGGCGGCCAGGATGATGGCGCCGTAGTCGCCGCGGTCGAGCTTGGCCAGGCGGGTGTCGAGATTGCCGCGCAGCGGCTGGATGACAAGGTGTGGATAGCGGGTCCGCAGCGCAGCCTCGCGGCGCAGGCTGGAAGTGCCGACCACGGTGCCGGCCGGCATCTCGTCCAGCGAGGCAAAACTGGCCGAGACCAAGGCATCGCGCGGGTCCTCGCGCTCCATGATGGCGGTCAGGGCGAAGCCTTCGGGTAACTCCATCGGCACATCCTTGAGGGAGTGCACGGCGAGGTCGGCGCGACCTTCGGCCATCGCGATCTCGAGTTCCTTGACGAAGAGGCCCTTGCCGCCGACTTTGGACAGCGTCCGGTCTAGAATCTGATCTCCACGCGTGGTCATGCCAAGAATGGACACATGGCACGCGGGATAGTATTGTTGCAACGCAGCACGCACATGTTCGGCCTGCCACATAGCCAGACGGCTTTCGCGGGAGGCGATCACGAGCTTGCGCGGTGCAGCGCTGGAGGATGACGGGGGAACGGATGCTTGCATCCGCGAATGTTAGCACGCACCCCAAGCCGCTCCGGGCCAACCGAACGCATAAGAGCCAAGAGATAACAGGAGATTGCATGACGCAGCAAGCCGCGCGCCCCGCCGGCCGGCGCAAGCCAACCGCCAGCCGGGCAGACGCCCCCGAAGCCACCCTGGCCTCCGCACCGCCCCCCGCCACCGCAGCCCCGGCCGGCAAGACCGCCGGCAGCAAGCGCACCGCCCGCGCGGCCGCGCCCAGGCCTGACGCCGTACCGGCGGCCAATACCCCGGCCCGCCGCGCCAGCGACAAGGACCTGCCCCTGCGCGAAGACATCCGCTTCCTGGGCCGCCTGCTGGGCGATTGCGTGCGCGAGCAGGAGGGCGAATCCGCCTTCGAGCTGGTCGAGACCATCCGTCAGACCGCAGTGCGTTTCCGCCGCGAGAACGACCGCGCCGCCGGCGCCGAGCTGGATCGCCTGCTCAAGCGCCTGTCGCGCGACCAGACCAATTCGGTGGTGCGCGCCTTCAGCTATTTCTCGCACCTGGCCAATATCGCCGAGGACCAGCACCACAACCGCCGCCGCCGGGTGCATGCGCTGGCTGGTTCGCCATCGCAGCCGGGCAGCCTGGCCCGCGCCCTGCAGGCCATCGATGCCGCCGGCGTGACCGGCAAGACCTTGCGCAAGTTCTTCGACGAGGCGCTGATCGTGCCCGTGCTGACGGCGCACCCGACCGAAGTCCAGCGCAAGAGTATTCTCGACGCCGAGCGCGAGATCGCCCGCCTGCTGGCCGAACGCGACCTGCCGATGACCGCGCGCGAGCGCGACCACAACACCGCGCTGCTGCGCGCCCGCGTCACCACGCTGTGGCAGACCCGCATGCTGCGCAACACGCGGCTGATGGTGGTCGACGAGATCGACAACGCGCTCTCCTATTACCGCACCTGCTTCCTGCGCGGCATCCCGCAACTGATGAGCGAACTGGAGGAAGACATCGCCGCGGTGTTCCCCACCACGCGCAGGAACAAGTCCGCGCCGGCCAACCCGGATCAGCTCGCGCCCTTCTTCCAGATGGGCTCGTGGATCGGCGGTGACCGCGACGGCAATCCCAATGTCACCGCGGACACGCTGGAACACGCCGCGAGCAAGCAATCGGCGCTGATCCTGGAATGGTACCTGGACGAAGTCCACGCGCTCGGCGCCGAGCTGTCGATGTCGAGCCTGATGGTGGAAGCCAGCCCGGCGCTGCTGGCGCTGGCCGAAGCCTCGCCCGACCATTCCGAGCATCGCGCCGACGAGCCCTACCGGCGCGCCCTGATCGGCATCTATGCGCGCCTGGCGGCGACCTGCAAGGCCGTCACCGGGCACGCCGCGCCGCGCCACCCGGTGGCCGACGCCGCGCCCTATGCCGACGCGCAGTCCTTCGGCGCCGACGTGCAGGTGGTGATCGACTCGCTGCGCGCCCACCATGGCGAGGCGCTCGCGCGCACCCGCATCGACGCGCTGGCCAAGGCCATCGGCATCTTCGGCTTCCACCTGGCCTCGATCGATATGCGCCAGGTGTCCGACGTGCACGAAGCCGTGATCGCCGAACTCTTTGCCGCCGCTGGCGTGGAGGCCGACTACGCGGCCTTGCCGGAAGCCCGCAAGCTGGAACTGCTGCTGGCCGAGCTGCGCCAGCCGCGCCTGCTGACGCTGCCCTGGCACACCTACTCCGAGCAGACCCGCAGCGAGCTGGCCATCCTGAACATGGCGCGCGAACTGCGCGCCCGCTACGGCGCGCGCGTGGCCCGCAACTACATCATCTCGCACACCGAGACGCTATCGGACCTGGTGGAGGTGATGCTGCTGCAGAAGGAAGCCGGCATGCTGCGCGGCACGCTCGGCAGCAAGGCGGACCCGGCACGCACGGAACTGATGGTGATCCCGCTGTTCGAGACCATCGAGGATCTGCGCAATGCCGCCGGCATCATGCAATCGCTGCTGGAGCTGCCGGGCTTCGCCTCGGTGATCGCCCACCATGGCGGCGAACAGGAAGTGATGCTGGGCTACTCCGACTCCAACAAGGACGGCGGCTTCCTCACCTCCAACTGGGAGCTGTACAAGGCCGAGCTGGCGCTGGTGCAGGTGTTCGAGACACGCCGCGTGAAGCTGCGCCTGTTCCACGGCCGCGGCGGCACGGTCGGCCGCGGCGGCGGTCCGACCTACCAGGCCATCCTGTCGCAGCCGCCGGGCACGGTCAATGGCCAGATCCGCCTGACCGAGCAGGGCGAGATCATCAACAGCAAGTTCGCCAACGCCGAGATCGGCCGGCGCAACCTGGAAACGGTGATCGCCGCCACGCTGGAAGCCTCGCTGCTGCCGACGCAGAACGCGCCCAAGGACCTGTCCGCCTTCGAAGCCGTGATGCAGCAACTCTCGGACCGCGCCTTCTCCGCCTACCGCGACCTGGTCTACGAGACGCCCGGCTTCAAGGACTACTTCTTCGCCACCACGCCGATCACCGAGATCGCCGACCTGAACCTGGGTTCGCGCCCGGCCTCGCGCAAGCTGATGGACAAGAAGCAGCGCCGCATCGAGGACCTGCGCGCGATTCCCTGGGGCTTCTCCTGGGGCCAGTGCCGGCTGCTGCTGCCGGGCTGGTACGGCTTCGGCAGCGCGGTCAAGGCCGTGCTGGACGAGGCGCCGGACGAGAAGGCGCACAAGGCCGCCGTTGCCACGCTGCGCCGCATGGTCAAGACCTGGCCGTTCTTCTCCACGCTGCTGTCCAATATGGACATGGTGCTGGCCAAGACCGACCTGGCAGTGGCCTCGCGCTATGCCCAGCTCTGTGAAGACGCCGCGCTGCGCAAGACCGTGTTCGCGCGCATCAGCGCCGAGTGGCACCTGACCTGCGAGATGCTGGCGCTGGTCACCGGCCGCCAGGAGCGCCTCGCCGACAACCCGCTGCTGGCGCGCTCCATCAAGAACCGCTTCGCCTACCTGGATCCGCTCAACCACTTGCAGGTGGAGTTGCTCAAGCGCTTCCGCTCTGGCAAGGACGGCGACGACATCCGCGTGCGGCGCGGCATCCACCTGACCATCAACGGGGTGGCGGCGGGCCTGCGCAACAGCGGTTGAGTCAACGCTGCGCGCAAAAAAGCCGCCATGGTGGCTGGCACCATGGCGGGAATACCCGTCCGGCCGGCAGGCCGGACGGCGCAGAGCGTGGCCCGCCTGACCATTGCGGCCGGTCATCCCGGCCGACACGGTAGCGGGCGGGCGCGGTTCAGGCGGCCAGGCCTGGTGTCAGGCGTCACCCAACGAACGCGCCCGGCACCGGATCTTCGCCGAGCACCGAAAGCAGGATGGCCCAATGCATCGCTTCATCGCCCAGGATGCTGCCGGCGGCCTTGGTCAGCTCGCGGTTATGGAAATTCGGCAACACGCCCAGATAGGCCGCGGTGGCCCCTTTCTCCAGCCCGGCGGCGAAGCGCAGTACATCGGCCTGCGTCTTGAGCTGATCGGTCGGGAAGTTGTACTCGGCCGGCTTCTTCGCCATCACCGGACTGCCGCCCAGCTTGGACACGGTGCCCCCCAAGACTTGCGCGTGCGCCTTGTGATGCGTCTGGAACTTGACCGCCGTATCCAGCACCGGTTTTTGCAGCAGGCCGCTCTCGGCACCCACCTGATAGGCCGCGATGGCCTGGTATTCCAGCCCCAGGGCGACGTTGAGAATCGCGATATCGTCCTTGGTGCTGCCGGACCGGGTCTGGGCCCATGCCGGCATCGACTCGCCCAGGCTCATCACCGCCAGCGATCCCAGCGCGAATAGCCCGGGTACCTTGAGCAAGCCGCGCCGGCGCGCATCCGGCGCGGCGAGGATGCGGCCATCCGTTTCCTCGCTGGCCTGGCGCTTCGTCTGCTCGGACATCGACTGCATGCGTTCCATGGTGTTCTCCTGTGTACTGACTAGGGTCTAGAGAGGGACGGCGCCCGCTGTGGTGGCGCCTGTCTCTTTTACGCACGCATTTCGCAATCGGATGCACACGCGGATTCGCATGCCGTAGCCGGCCCGTGCCTATAATCCGGACACATCTCTCGGCACTTAGCACTTAGCACTTAGCGCCACTTACCGAACCCTGCCCCCGGTGCCCTCTCCCGCCGAACCCGCCTTCGCCCCCAGGCCGGCCGACGCCGACCGGCTCGCCGCATTGCTGCAAGCCGCCGCGATGGGCGACCGGCAGGCCTTGCGCCAGCTCTATGAGCAGACCGCGACGAAACTGTTCGGGCTCGCGCTGCGTATCACCAGCAGGCACGACTGGGCGGAGGATGTTGTGCAGGAGAGTTTCGTCAGCATCTGGCATCACGCCGGCGACTACCGGCCGCACCTGGCCGCGCCGATGACCTGGATGACGGCCATCGTGCGCAACCGGGCACTGGACTGCCTGCGCCGGCAGGCGGCGGCCCGCGCCGGCCAGACCGTGGAACTGGACGACAGCCTTGGCGAGTGGCTGGCCGACGATGCGCCCGGCCCCGCGGATCTGGCGCTCGCCAGCCAGGAAGCGCGGGCGCTGAACCAGTGCCTGCAACGGCTGGAACAGCCGCAACGCCAGGCGATCTCCCTGGCCTACCTGAAGGACATGAGCCATAGCGAGCTGTCCGAACAATTGCAGGTGCCGCTCGGCACCATCAAGTCATGGATACGGCGCGGCCTGGAACGCCTGCGCACGTGCCTGGAAAGCCTGTCATGAACCTTAGCCGCCACCCGGACCTGATCGACCGCCTCGCCGCGCAGTACGCGCTGGGCGTGTTGCGCGGGGGCGCGCGCCGGCGCTTCGAGCAACTGGCGCGGCAGGAACCCGCCATCCGTGCCGCGATCGGGGACTGGCAGTCGAGGCTGGCCGGCCTTGCGGAGCTGCAGCCGGCATCGGAGCCCGTCGACAAGGTGTGGTGCGGGATCGAGCAGCGGCTGGGCTGGCAGCCCAAGCCTGACGCCGCCGCTCCAGCCGCTGAGCCGGGAGGCTGGTGGCGGCGCCTCTGGGTCACGCCCGTCTTCTGGCGTGGCGCCACTCTGGCGGCGGCGGCCCTGGCTGCCGTGGCGATCGGCCTCAATGTCCGCATGGCGCGCGAGCTGGAGGCGACCCCGCCGGTCAATGCGGTGGCGGTGCTGAACGACGAGCGCGCCCAGGCAGCTGTGCTTGTGACGTGGGATGCACGCTCACAGGCCTTGACGCTGCGTCGCCTGGATCACTTGCCGCTGAACGACGCGCAGGCGTTGCAGCTCTGGGCCTTGCCGGAAAGCGGCAAGCCCCAGTCCCTGGGCGTGATCGGGCACCAGCGCCTGGTGCGCCTGACCGTAGCCCAACAGGTCGGCAAGGTGCCGGCGCTGGCCATCAGCGTGGAGCCGCCAGGCGGCTCGCCCGATCCGAACGGGCCGACCGGGCCGGTGGTATTCAAGGGCCAGGTCATCGCCAACACCCCCAACACCCTTTAGGCAAGGCTGGGAGGACGGCGCTGGCGTCGCTGCGCGGCCTTGTCGTACCCTTTGTACTGCCTGCGGCCGCGCGATGCCCGGCAGCGATATAATCCCGGTTTCCCCGATTTTTCCCGCTCGCGCCGCGGCCCGCCGCCGGCTTGCGAGCCAACCCAGCCTTACCGCCCATGACCTCCCAACTTGCCAAGAAAGGCGAAGCCTGGTCCGCCCGCTTCTCCGAACCGATGTCCGACCTGGTGAAGCGCTACACCGCTTCGGTGTTCTTCGACAAGCGCCTGGCCCTGTTCGATATCCAGGGTTCGCTGGCGCATGCCGCCATGCTGGCCAGGCAGGGAATCATCGCCGAGGCCGACCGCGCCGAGATCGAGCGCGGCATGACGCAGATCCGTGGCGAGATCGAGGCCGGCAGCTTCGAATGGAAGCTCGACCTGGAAGACGTCCACCTGAATATCGAAGCACGCCTGACCGCGCTGGTCGGTGATGCCGGCAAGCGCCTGCACACCGGCCGCTCGCGCAACGACCAGGTGGCCACCGATATCCGCCTGTGGCTGCGCAGCGAGATCGACACCATCATCGGCCTGCTGGGCGCGCTGCGCGGGGCGCTGCTGGACCTGGCCGAAAAGAACGCCGACACCATCCTGCCGGGCTTCACCCACCTGCAGGTGGCCCAGCCAGTCACCTTCGGCCATCACCTGCTGGCCTACGTGGAGATGTTCACGCGCGACGCCGAGCGCATGGCCGACTGCCGCCGCCGCGTCAACCGCCTGCCGCTGGGCGCCGCCGCGCTGGCCGGCACCAGCTACCCGATCGACCGCGAGTTCGTGGCGCAGCAGCTGGGCTTCGACGGCGTGTGCCGCAACTCGCTGGACGCCGTCTCCGACCGCGACTTCGCCATCGAGTTCTGCGCCGCCGCCGCGCTGGTGATGACCCACATCTCGCGCTTCTCCGAAGAGCTGGTGATCTGGATGAGCCCGCGCGTGGGCTTTATCGACATCGCCGACCGCTTCTGCACCGGCAGCTCGATCATGCCGCAGAAGAAGAACCCGGACGTGCCCGAACTGGCACGCGGCAAGACCGGCCGCGTCAACGGCCACCTGATCGGCCTGCTGACCCTGATGAAAGGCCAGCCGCTGGCCTACAACAAGGACAACCAGGAAGACAAGGAGCCGTTGTTCGACACGGTGGACACCGTGGCCGACACGCTGCGCATCTTCGCCGACATGGTGCCGGGCATCTCGGTCAAGCCGGAAGCCATGCGCGCCGCCGCGCTGCAGGGCTATGCCACCGCCACCGACCTGGCCGACTACCTGGTCAAGCGCGGCCTGCCCTTCCGCGACGCGCACGAAGCCGTGGCCCACGCGGTGCGCGCCTGCGACGACCGCCGCTGCGACCTGGCCGACCTCACCGTGGCCGAGCTGCGCGACGCGACCGGCCTGGGCGACAAGGCCGCGCTGATCGGCGACGACGTGCACGAAGTGCTCACGCTGGAAGGCTCGGTCGCCGCGCGCAACCACATCGGCGGCACCGCGCCGGCGCAGGTTCGCGCTGCCATCGCCGCCGCGCGCGCGACGCTTTGAATCAGCGCGCCGGCGCTTGAAGCAGCGCAGCACGCCGATGTAGGTCTCGCGCAAGTTCCGCATTGGAAAAAGCCGCCAGGGCCCATGCCCCGGCGGCTTTTTTTATCCATTCGATTCTTGCGCAATGCGGTAGGTATTAGCCCCAAGCGCCGAAGCATTTTGTTGCAGATAAACTAAATGCCGAAAAAACAGGGGGAGACAACCCATGTATTACTTGCTTGGTCTGTCACGGCAGATCGACAGGTTGAATCAGCACACGGGCAGGCTTGCAAACATCATGATCCTGCTGTCGTGCCTGATCAGCGCAGGCAACGCCCTGCTGCGTTACGGCTTCAACCTCAGCGACAACTGGCCACTCGAGCTGCAGTGGTATATGTTCGCCATCGCGGTGATGTTCGGCGCGTCCTACACCTTCCAGCGCAACGAGCATGTGCGCGTGGACCTGATCTACGGCAACGTATCGGAGCGCGCGCAGCACTGGATCGACATCTTCGGCATTGTTTTCTTCCTGCTGCCTTCCTGCGTGCTGTTTACCTGGCTGTCGTGGGAATCGCTGTTCCTGCCCTCGTGGCGCATCCTCGAGCAATCCGGTAATTCCGGCGGCCTGCCGCGTTACCCGATCAAGCTGGTGGTGCCCCTCGGCTTCGGCCTGCTTGCCTTGCAGGGCGTATCCGAGCTGATCAAGCGCTTCGCCGCCCTCAAGGGCCTGGTGCGCATCGAATCGAAATACGAGAGGCCGGTGCAATGATCCCATTGGAATATATGCCGCCGCTGATGTTCGGCGGCCTGGTGGTATTCATGCTGATCGGTTTCCCGGTCGCATTTTCGCTGTCGGCGGTGGGGCTTGCCTTCGGCATCCTGTCCATCGAGTTCGGCTATTTCCCGGTCAGCTTCCTGCAGGCGGTGCCGAGCCGCGTGTTCGGCAGCGTGCTGGCCAACGAGCTGCTGCTCGCCATCCCGTTCTTCACCTTCATGGGCGCGATCCTGGAGAAGTGCGGGCTGGCCGAGGACATGCTCGACTCCATGGGCCAGCTGTTCGGCCCGGTGCGCGGCGGCCTGGGCTACTCGGTCATCATCGTGGGCTTTATCCTCGGCGCCATCACCGGCACCGTGGCGGCGCAGGTGATCGCCATGGCGATGATCTCGCTGCCGGTGATGATGCGCTACCGCTACAACATGAAGTACGCCACCGGCGTGCTGGCGGCGTCGGGCACCATCACGCAGCTGGTGCCGCCGTCGCTGGTGCTGGTGGTGCTGGCCGACCAGCTCAAGACGCCCGCCGGCAGCGCCGACGTGGGCAGCATGTACCTGGGCGCCTGGGGCCCGTCGGTGATCCAGATCGCGCTGTTCGCGCTCTACACCTTCGTGCTGGCCCGCATCAAGCCCGACTGGCTGCCGCCGGTGCCGGCGGAGGAGCGCACGCTGCGCGGCTGGGCGCTGTGGCGCAAATGCCTGCGCGGCATCATTCCCTGCGCGGTGCTGATCTTCCTGGTGCTGGGCACCATCATGATGGGCATCGCCACCCCCACCGAGTCCGGCGCCATGGGCGCGATCGGCGCGCTGGTGCTGGCGGTGCTGCGAGACCCCGGCTTCGGCAAGCTCGACCGCAATATCTACCGCACCGGCCTGGCCGCCACCGGCGTGGCCATCGTCGCCGGCACGGTCGCCTTCGGCTCGCATGCCTTTCGCATTCCGCTGGCGGTGGTCTACCTGGCCATCGCCTGGCTGCTGCTGCGCGCCGGGCAACTGAGCGAACTGCGCGGCCTGATCATCGATGCCTACCAGTCCACGGCGCGCATCACGGCCATGGTGGTGTTCATCCTGATCGGCTCCACCTGCTTCTCGGTGGTGTTCCAGGGCGTGGACGGCGGCGCCTGGGTGGAGCATATGTTCACCTCCCTGCCCGGCGGCTGGATCGGCTTCCTGCTGGTGGTCAACCTGTTCATCTTCTTCCTCGCCTTCTTCCTCGACTTCTTCGAGATCGCCTTTATCGTGGTGCCGATGCTGGCGCCGGTGGCAGTCAAGGTGCTGGCGCCAGTGGTGGCCGACTCGATGGGCGGCAACCCGGAAGCGGCGGCCACCGCGGCGCTGGTGTGGTTCGGCGTGATGCTGTGCGTGAACATGCAGACCTCCTTCATGCACCCGCCGTTCGGCTTCGCGCTGTTCTACCTGCGCGGCATCGCGCCCAAGGAAGTGAAGAGCTCCGACATCTACTGGGGCGCCCTGCCCTGGGTGGGCCTGCAGCTGATCATGGTGGCGCTGGTGATGTTCTGGCCGGGCATGGTGACGATGTTCCTGGACAAGGGCTCGCTGCACCATACCAATGCGGCTGAGGTCAGCATCCCGCTGGGGGGTGAAAGCAGCGGACCGGCCTCGGCGCCTTCACCGGGCAGCGGCACCCTGGAGCTGCCGTCGGCGCCGGCCGAGAACGAACCTGCCGCGCCGCAGTTCGAGTTCGACAAGAAGAAATAGCGGGTCTGACGCCCGGCGGCGGCAATTGCCAGAGTCAAAAGGCCCCGCGAGAGCCGGGGCCTTTCCTTTAACTGCATATGTCGATTTTGAGGTGCATACCGGCAAACACTTGCGGGAAGGGCCGGGGCAAGGGGGAAAAGCCGTCGCCATGACAGACGGCTTTGGCGCATCCGGCTACTTCACGCAATCCACGAAGTACGCCTTGCCGCCACCTTCCACCTCCTCCTCGACCAGGCCGTGGATATCGGTCTCGAAGCCGGGGAACAGCTTGTTGAAGTCGCGCGCGAACTTCAGGTACTGCACGATGATGCGGTTGAAACGCTCGCCCGGGATCAGCAGCGGGATGCCCGGCGGATACGGCGTCAGCAGGATGGCGGTGACGCGGCCTTCCAGTTCGTCCACGGCAACGCGCTCGATCTCGCGGTGCGCCATCATGGCCCAGGCGTCCGACGGCTTCATCGCCGGCTCCATGTCCGACAGGTACATCTCGGTGGTCACCCGCGCCACGTCGTTGGCCTTGTAGACGCTGTGGATCGCGTCGCACAGGTCGCGCAGGCCCATCCGCTCGTACTGCGGGTGCTTGCCGACGAATTCCGGCAGCACGCGCCACAGCGGCTGGTTCTGGTCGTAATCGTCCTTGAACTGCTGCAGCTCGGTCACCAGCGAGTTCCAGCGGCCCTTGGTGATGCCGATGGTGAACATGATGAAGAACGAGTACAGCCCGGTCTTCTCGATGATGATGCCGTGCTCGGCCAGGTACTTGGTGACGATGGCCGCGGGGATGCCGCGCTCGCTGAACTCGCCGTCGACGTCCAGGCCCGGCGTGATGATGGTGGCCTTGATGGGGTCGAGCAGGTTGAAACCATCGGCCAGGTCGCCGAAGCCGTGCCAGCGCTCGTTGGCCTTGAGCATCCATTCCTCGCGGTCGCCGATGCCGTCCTCGACCAGCGCATCGGGGCCCCACACCTTGAACCACCAGTCGCCGTTCATGCCGGCGTCGTAGTCGCCTTCCACCTTGCGCATGGCGCGGCGGAAATCGATCGCCTCCTGGATGCTTTCTTCCACCAGCGCGGTGCCGCCCGGGGCTTCCATCATCGCCGCCGCCACGTCGCAGGAGGCAATGATCGAGTACTGCGGGCTGGTGGACGTGTGCATCAGGTACGCCTCGTTGAACCGGTAGCGGTCCAGCTTGCGCGTGTCCGAATCCTGCACGAGGATCTGCGAGGCCTGCGACAGGCCGGCCAGCAGCTTGTGCGTGGACTGCGTGGCGAACACCAGCGCGTCCTTGCTGCGCGGACGGTCGCGGCCGATCGCGTGCATGTTGTGATAGAAGTCGTGGAATGCCGCGTGCGGCAGCCAGGCTTCGTCGAAATGCAGCGTGTCGATCTCGGTGGCCAGCATCTCCTTGATCTGCTCGGCGTTGTACAGCACGCCGTCGTAGGTGCCCTGGGTGATGGTCAGGATGCGCGGCTTCTGGTTCTTGGCCTGGCTGGCGAACGGGTGCGCCTCGATCTTGCGGCGGATGGTCTCCGGATCGAACTCGCTCTTCGGGATCGGGCCGATGATGCCGTAGTGATTGCGCGTGGGCATCAGGAACACCGGAATCGCGCCCGTCATCATGATCGCGTGCAGGATCGACTTGTGGCAGTTGCGGTCCACCACCACGATGTCGCCCGGCGCCACGTTGGCATGCCACACCATCTTGTTCGAGGTGGAGGTGCCGTTGGTGACGAAATACATGTGGTCGGAGTTGAAGATGCGCGCGGCATTGCGCTCCGAGGCCGCCACCGGGCCGGTGTGGTCGAGCAACTGGCCGAGTTCATCGACGGCGTTGCAGACGTCGGCGCGCAGCATGTTCTCGCCGAAGAACTGGTGGAACACCTGGCCGACCGGGCTCTTCAGGAAGGCCACGCCGCCGGAGTGGCCGGGGCAGTGCCACGAGTAGGAGCTGTCCTGAGCGTAGGCGATCAGCGCCTTGAAGAACGGCGGCGCCAGCGAATCCAGGTAGACCCGGGCCTCGCGGATGATGTGGCGCGCGACGAATTCCGGCGTGTCCTCGAACATGTGGATGAAACCGTGCAGCTCGCGCAGGATATCGTTGGGGATATGCCGCGAGGTGCGGGTCTCGCCGTACAGGAAGATCGGCAGGTCGGTGTTGCGGCGGCGCACTTCGTTGACGAAGGCGCGCAGCTTCTCGATGGCCGCCGCCTCGGGGCGGTCGTCCTCGCTGACGAATTCGTCGTCGTCGATCGACACGATGAACGAGGAGGCTCGGCTGGACTGCTGCGCGAACGAGGTCAGGTCGCCGTAGCTGGTCAGGCCCATCACCTCCATGCCTTCCTGCTCGATGGCTTCCGCCAGCGCGCGGATGCCCGAGCCGGAAATATTCTCGGAGCGGAAGTCTTCATCGATGATGATGACGGGGAAACGGAATTTCATAGGGCATCCTTGGACGGCAAGAAGGACTTGAGCCACATGGCCCGGGGACTGCGCCCCCGGGTCGGCATGTGGCTCGACATTCAGGCTTGGCGCGCGGCCCGGCTGGCTTCCCGGCGGGGCCGCGACGCGCGCATTGTAAAGCGATCAGGTCTTCGGCAGTGTGACACCTTGCTGACCCTGGTACTTCCCGCCGCGGTCGCGGTAGGAAGTCTCGCAGATCTCGTCGCTTTCGAAGAACAGCACCTGGGCGCAGCCTTCGCCGGCATAGATCTTGGCGGGCAGCGGCGTGGTGTTGGAAAACTCCAGCGTCACATAGCCTTCCCATTCCGGCTCGAACGGCGTCACGTTGACGATGATGCCGCAGCGCGCGTAGGTGCTCTTGCCCAGGCAGATGGTCAGCACGCTGCGCGGAATGCGGAAATACTCCATGGTGCGCGCCAGCGCGAAGGAGTTGGGCGGGATGATGCAGACATCGCCCTTGAAGTCGACGAAGGATTTCTCGTCGAAGTTCTTGGGATCGACGATGGTGCTGTTGATATTGGTGAAGATCTTGAATTCGTCGGCGCAGCGGATATCGTAGCCGTAGCTCGAAGTGCCGTACGACACGATCTTGCGGCCGTCTTCCTCCCGTACCTGGCCGGGCTCGAAGGGCTCGATCATGCCGTGCTGTTCCGCCATGCGGCGGATCCACTTATCGGATTTGATGCTCATAGGGGTATCGGGATGAACAAATGAGGGCAGGCTCGGGCGCGGTCGGGAACGACCGGGAACGCTGCTCGCATTTGCTCACAGGCGCGCCGGACCTGCCGGGGCCTTGCGATGGGCCGCATTGTACAACCAAAATCCGGCATCCCCGCCGTCAATGGGGCCCCGGGAACGGGCCACCTGGCCCCGGGCTTCAGGCGCTGGTCTGCTCCGGCGCCTGGTAGCGAAAGCGCTCGCATCCGGTATAGAGCAGGAAATGGCGCCCGGTACACCGGGCGAACAGGGTCAGGTTGACGCGCTGGGCCATGCGGTAGCCGATCTGCGTCACGCCCGAGCGCGACATCAGGAACGGTTGCCCATCGCGCTTGTCCAGATAGACCGTCAGCGGGCGCTCGCCGGGCAGGAAGACCTGCCGCGCGCGCCCCTGCTCGTCGACCACCTCGATCTCTTCGATCAGGGGGGCGGCGGCCTGGGTCAGTTCGGGGCGCAGGGACATGGGAAACCGGCGCCGAGGGGCCGGGCGGCACGCCGGGGCAAACCGGCACGCTGCCCGGCCGCGCCGTCAGGACTTGGCGATGACGCCGCAGGCGATGCGACCGCCCGAGTTGCCCGTGGGCTGGGTCTTGTAGTCGTCCGGGTCCTTGTGGACGACCACCGCGCGGCCCACCACGCTGGCGGGGCCCGGGGCCACGGTCACGTCGGACAGCTCGAAGCTGGCCTGCGCGCGGCCGCTGGCGTCGGCCTTGAGGTTGTTGATGTCGCCGGCATGGTGGTCGGGCATCGACATCGAGCCGTGCGGCTTGGCCGTCGGGTTGAAGTGGCCACCCGCGCTCATGGCGTCGGGCGCGGAGCAATCCCCTTTCTCGTGCACGTGAAAGCCGTGCTCGGTATTGGGCGGCAGGCCGGTCACATCGGCCTTGACCAGCACGCGGCTGCCATGCTGGGTGAAGGTAATGACGCCCTGCGTGGCGGTGCCGCTCCTGGAAGCCAGCGTGGCGACGGCGGTATCCGCCCCGCCCATGCCAGCGCCGGCGCAGCCGGCCAGGCCGCCTGCCAGGGTTCCCGCCACCATCAAACCGAAAAGTACACGCTTCATGCCAAACCTCCTCTCACGGTATTGTCCGGGGCGATTGTACTGCTCCCATGCCCGGCGCTGCGGCCCGTTTGTGATCCGGAGGCGCCGCGGCCGGGGCGATGCACGTGCCGTATGCAGCACCGCCATCACCGCGCCGGGACCTGGGCAGCGGAATCGGCGGGCGTGTCCGTGGCGCTCAGGTGTTCTGCACCACGATGCTGGGGAACTTGCTGGTCATGTCGCGGGCGCGGTCGGCCACCTTGACCGCCACCTTGCGCGCCATGGCGCGGTACAGCTCGGCGATCGGGCTGCCGGGGTCGGACACCACGGTGGGATGCCCGGTGTCGGCCTGCTCGCGGATCGAGCGGTTCAGCGGCAGGCTGCCCAGCAGGTCCACGCCATAGTCCGCGCACATCTTCTCGCCGCCGCCCTCGCCGAAGATATGCTCGACGTGGCCGCAGTTCGGGCAGCAGTAGACCGCCATGTTCTCCACGATGCCGAGGATGGGAATGCCCACCTTCTCGAACATCTTCAGGCCCTTCTTGGCATCCAGCAAGGCGATGTCCTGCGGCGTGGTGACGATCACGGCACCCGTGACCGGCACCTTCTGCGACAGGGTCAGCTGGATATCGCCGGTGCCCGGCGGCATGTCGACGATCAGGTAGTCCAGGTCGTGCCAGTTGGTCTGACGCAGCAACTGCTCCAGCGCCGAAGTGACCATCGGGCCACGCCAGACCATGGGATTGTCCTGCTCGATCAGGAAACCGATCGAGTTGGCCTGCAGGCCATGGCCTTCCAGAGGCTCCATGGTCTTGCCGTCGGTCGATTCGGGGCGGCCGTCGATGCCCAGCATCATGGGCAGGCTGGGGCCGTAGATATCGGCGTCGAGCATGCCCACGCGCGCGCCCTCGGCGGACAGCGCCAGCGCCAGGTTGACGGCCGTGGTGGACTTGCCCACCCCGCCCTTGCCCGAGGCCACGGCAATCACGTTCTTGACGCCGGGCAGCAGCTTGACACCGCGCTGCACGGCGTGGGCGACGATCTTCATGCTCACGGCAACGTTGACGTTGCTCACACCGGGCAATTGCCGCAGCGCCGCCGCCACCTGCTCGCGGATCGGCTCGAGCTGGCTCTTGCCGGGATAGCCCAGCTCGACTTCCAGCGACACATCGCCGCCTTCGACCCGCACATTGCGGGCTGAGCGCGTAGACACCAGATCCCGGCCCGTGTTGGGATCGATCACGGTGCGCAGGACTTCGGTAACCTGGTCGACGGTGAGGCTCAAGACAATCTCCGCTACAAAAAATGGGGAAGGCGCGTACTGTATCAAAGTATGCGCGAAGGGCCGGCCGGGAGTGGCGCCGGGTCGGCAAGCCCATGCGTCGCACATGGAATTACACGCACTTACAACTTTCACAGCCGGATGCTTGTGCACCCGGCTTCATGTCCATATTGTAGTGCGCCAGGAAGGCGTAGCCGCCGAATAAGGTCCAGACCCTTGTCTTCGGGTGCCTTCCGCGTTATTTCTATCGGTGTTGCGCGCACCACCAAAAATCTGCCAAGAAAATTCGTCCTGAAGGAGAAAGCATGAAACTCAAGCTCGCCAGCCTTGCCATCGTCGCCGTCCTGGCCGCAGGTTGCGCCACCGAACAAGGCACCCAGACCGCGATCGGCGGTGGCGCGGGTGCCGCGGTGGGCGCCGGCCTGGGCAATCTGATCGGCGGCAACACCAAGGGCACGCTGATCGGGGCCGCCGTGGGCGCCGCCGCCGGTAGCGCGCTCGGCTACAACTGGAACGCGATTCGCGGCAAGCTGAACAAGGACACGGCAGGTACCGGCACCCAGATCACGGAGCAGCCGGACGGCTCGCTCAAAGTGAACATTCCGAGCCAGGTGACCTTCGACACGGACAGCAGCAGCATCAAGCCGTCATTCCGTTCGGTCCTGGACCAGGTTGCGCAAACGCTGAGCCAGCACCCGGACGTGGCCGCCACGGTGGTGGGCCATACCGACAGCACCGGCAACCCCAATTACAACATGCAGTTGTCGCAACGGCGCGCCCAGAGCGTGGCCGGCTACCTGGGTGACCGCGGCGTCGCACGGGGCCGCCTGGCAGCCGAAGGACGAGGGCAGACCCAGCCGGTGGCGGACAACGCCACCGAAGCCGGCCGCCAGCAAAATCGCCGCGTCGAAATTTTTTTGAAACCAATTCAAGGATGACGCAGTCATAGAAACAGGTACCGCTTGTCACCGTTGCTGGCTCGCGATGGGTGGCTGACCTCCCGGGCGGTACCTGATTTCTCCTCCTTTTCCGTTGTGGAAAGCTGCGCCGGTTCTTGACCGGCGCTTTTTTTGCCCCCATGCTTTTAAGTGCAGTATGAGACACTAAAAGCACGCTCTTCCCGCTGCGCCCGCCCTGAGTGCACGCGCTGCCTGCCCCGCTTGTTAGAATAGCCCTCTCACGGTGCCCGCCTGCGCTCGCGGCGACATCCCTGCCTTCTTGTCCAACCCCCTCCTGACCGGCAATCCTTCCATGACCGCACGTCGCATCCTCGTCACATCTGCCCTGCCATACGCCAACGGCCAGATCCATATCGGCCACCTGGTGGAGTACATCCAGACCGACATCTGGGTACGCTTCCAGCGCATGATGGGCAACGAGGTCTACTACGTCGGCGCGGACGACACGCACGGCACGCCCGTGATGCTGCGGGCCGAAAAGGAGGGCATCACGCCCAAGCAGCTGATCGACCGCGTGTGGACCGAGCACAAGCGCGACTTCGACAGCTTCATGGTGTCGTTCGACAACTACTACAGCACCGATTCCAGCGAGAACAAGGAACTCTCCGAAAAGATCTACCTGGCGCTCAAGTCCCAGGACCTGATCGCCGAGCGCGAGGTCGAGCAGTTCTACGACCCGGTCAAGAACATGTTCCTGCCGGACCGCTTCATCAAGGGCGAATGCCCGAAATGCGGCGCCAAGGACCAGTACGGCGACTCCTGCGAGGTGTGCGGCACCACCTATGTGCCCACCGACCTGAAGAACCCGTACTCGGTGGTGTCCGGCGCCACGCCGGTGCGCAAGTCCTCCGCGCATTACTTCTTCAAGCTGTCCGACCCGCGCTGCGAAACCTTCCTGCGCGAATGGGTGGGTGACCTGGCGCAGCCGGAAGCCGTCAACAAGATGCAGGAATGGCTGGGCGCCGAAGGCGAAGCCTCGACCCTGTCGGACTGGGACATCTCGCGCGATGCGCCCTATTTCGGCTTCGAGATCCCCGGCGCGCCCGGCAAGTATTTCTATGTGTGGCTGGATGCGCCGATCGGCTACTACGCCAGCTTCAAGAACCTGGCCGAGAAAAAGGGCATCGATTTCGACGCCTGGGTGGGCCCGCACTCCAACGCCGAGCAGTACCACTTCATCGGCAAGGACATCCTGTATTTCCACACGCTGTTCTGGCCGGCCATGCTGCGCTTCTCGGGCTACCGCACGCCCACCAACGTGTTCGCCCACGGCTTCCTGACGGTTGACGGCGCCAAGATGAGCAAGTCGCGCGGCACCTTCATCACCGCGCAGAGCTATATCGACACCGGCATGAACCCGGAATGGCTGCGCTACTACTTCGCTGCCAAGCTCAACGCCAGCATGGAAGACCTCGACCTGAACCTCGAGGACTTCATCGCGCGCGTCAACAGCGACCTGATCGGCAAGTATGTCAATATCGCCAGCCGCGCCGCCGGCTTCCTGGTCAAGCGTTTCGACGGCGTGGTGAACGAGCCCGCGCTGGCCCATCCGCTGCTCAAGCAACTGCGCGAAGCCGCGCCGCACGTGGCGCAGTTCTATGAAGGCCGCGAGTACAGCAAGGCGCTGCGCCTGGTGATGGAGCTGACCGACGCCGTGAACGCCTTCGTCGACACCGAGAAGCCGTGGGAACTGGCCAAGGACGAAGCCAAGCGCGACGCCCTGCACGCGGCCTGCTCGGTCTCGCTGGAAGCCTTCCGCCTGCTGACCGTCTACCTCAAGCCGGTGGTGCCGCAGATGGCCGCCGGCGTGGAGCGCTTCCTCAATATCGAGCCGCTGAACTGGCGCGGCATCGACAAGCAGCTGTCGGCCTCGCGTCCGGTCCAGCCCTACTCGCACCTGATGACGCGCGTGGACGCCAAGCAGGTCGACGCGCTGCTGGCGGCCAACCGCGACTCGCTGCAAGCCACGGCACCGGCCGGCCAGGCGGACACGGCCGCGGCCGCCATCGAGCCGATCGCCGACACCATCACCATCGATGACTTCGCCAAGATCGACCTGCGCGTCGCCAGGATCGTGGCCTGCCAGAAGGTGGAAGGCTCGAACAAGCTGCTGCAGCTCACGCTGGACCTGGGCGAAGGCAAGACGCGCAACGTCTTCTCCGGCATCCAGTCGGCCTATACGCCTGAACAGCTGGTGGGCAAGCTCACGGTGACGGTGGCCAACCTGGCGCCGCGCAAGATGAAGTTCGGCCTCTCGGAAGGCATGGTGCTGGCCGCCTCGGCAGCCGATGAAAAGGCCACGCCGGGCCTCTATATCCTGGAGCCGCACGAAGGCGCGGTGCCGGGCATGCGTATCCGCTGATGCCCCAGGGCGGCCCGGCGCGCCAGGCCGCCGATTGACGCGGCGCCGCCGGGAAGCCCATACTGCACCCGTACCCGACAGGGTGTAGATGGGATCCCAGGCATGCCCGACAGCGTTCCCGGCCACGCCGACTCCGGCGCGCCAGCTCCACTCGCCGGCGGCGCCCGGCTGCGCCAGCCCTTCCCGCTCGCCGCCTTCCACCCCCGCCTGCTCGACACCCTGCGCGACTACGGCCGCGCCACCTTCTTCAAGGACCTGGCCGCCGGCCTGACCGTAGGCGTGGTGGCACTGCCGCTGGCGATGGCCTTCGCCATTGCTTCCGGCCTGCCGCCGCAGGCGGGGCTGTTCACCGCCATCATCGCCGGCTTCCTGATCGCCGCGCTGGGCGGCTCGCCGGTGCAGATCGGCGGTCCCGCCGGGGCCTTTATCGTGATCGTCTACGGCATCGTGGCCCGCTACGGCGTGGCCAACCTGCTGATCGCCACCATCCTGGCGGGTGGCCTGCTGTTCGCCATGGGCCTGTTCCGGCTCGGCACGCTGATCCGCTTTATCCCGGTAGCCATCGTGATCGGCTTCACCAACGGTATCGCGGTACTGATCATGGTGTCGCAGATCGCCGATTTCCTGGGCCTGCAAACCGGCAAGCTGCCTGGCGACTTTCTCTCGCAGATGCGCGTGCTGGGACGCTCGCTGCCGACGGTATCCTGGCCCACGGTGGCGCTGGCAGCCGGCTCGCTGGTGGTGGTGGCAGGCTGGTCGCGGCTGGCCCTGCTGGCTGGCCAGCGCTGGCGGCCTGCGCCGGCGAACCCGGCTGATGCGCACGGCCGCCTTGGCCGCGCACTGGCGATGGTCCCCGGCACGGTGGTAGCGCTGGTGCTTGCCACCACGCTCAATGCACTGCTGCATCTGCCGGTGGAAACCATCGGCACCCGCTTCGGCGGCATCCCGCAGGGCCTGCCGCCGTTCGCGCTGCCGCACCTGAGCTGGCAGCTGGTCCAGCAACTGGTGGCGCCCACCCTCACCATCGCGCTGCTGGGCGCCATCGAGTCGCTGCTGTGCGCGCGGGTGGCCGACAGCCTGATCGACGATCGCCACGACCCCAACCAGGAATTGATGGCACAGGGCATCGCCAACATCGTCACGCCCTTCTTCGGTGGCATCCCGGCCACCGGCACCATCGCCCGCACCGTCACCAATGTGCGCAGCGGCGGGCGCACGCCGGTGGCGGGCATGATCCACGCGGCCACGCTGCTGCTGATCGTGCTGGCGGCGGCGCCGCTGGCCAGCGCCATCCCGCTCGCCACGCTCGCCGCCATCCTGCTCTATGTGGCGTGGAACATGGGCGAATGGCATGTCTTCGGGCTGGCGCACTTGAAGCGCTACAGCAACAACTACCGCATCATCATGCTCGGCACCTTCCTGCTGACGGTGGTGTTCGACCTGACCGTGGCGGTGCAGGTGGGCCTGGTGCTGGCCTGCCTGTTCTTCATCTACCGCATGGCCGCGCTCACGCAGATCGAAGCCATCGCCCCCGCCGCCCTGCCGCCGGCGGCCGATGGCAGCCCGCTGCCGGCCGGCGAGGTGGCGGCCTACCACATGACCGGCGCGCTCTTCTTCGGCGCGGTCAACAAAGTGGAAGCGCTGATCGACCCGCGCGACCGTACCCGGCCGGTGCCGGCGGTGCTGATCCTCGATGTGGGCAAACTGGTGGCGCTGGATACCACCGGCCTCGATACGCTGGATGCGTTGCGCAAGACGCTGGCGCGCCGCGGGGGCACGCTGGTGCTGTGCGACGCGGCCGCGCAGGTGATGTCGCTGATGCGGCGCGCCGGTTTCCTGGAGAAGCTCGGGCCGGCCAATTACTGCAGCACGCTGGCGGCGGCCTGCACCCGCGCCGGCGCGCTGCTGGCAGAGCAGAGCGGCCGGTCCGTACCGCCCGCTGCCAGCTAGCGCAGCGGGCGGCCTTCGCTCAGCCGCCCTGCGTCCGCGAGGGATCGTCGCTGCGCGAGGTGTGGGTCACCTTGCCGCCAGCGTCGAAGTGGACATTGAAGAAAGCCTTCTCCTGCGCGCTTTCCCACCAGCGGTAGCCCCACACCTCCTCCTGCTTGAGCGCGAAGGCTTCCACCTTGGTGGGCTTGCCCAGCAGGCGGCGGATATCGTCCTGGCTCATGCCGGCGCGCACGCGCGCGAAATGCTCGGCGCTCAGCACCTGCTCGATGACGCGCACCGTGCCGTCGGCGCCGATCGTCACCATCCAGGTGGTCGCACCCTCCGGCCCGCGCGGGTACTCCAGCCGGCGCCCGCCGCCCTCCTCTTCCCAGACGATCTCGGGACGCCCGGCCTGGCGCCGCACGTCGTCCTCGCTGGATTCGCCCACCACGATGCCCTTGAACAGCTGGCTGTCGGGCTTGACCGAGTTCCAGGTGGCGCGCGCGGTATCGCCCGCCTTCTTCATGGCTTCGTCGACCTTCTGCTGGTCGCACCCGAACAGGGCGAGCACGGAGGAAATCAGTCCCATGGCGGCGAGGCGTCGGTACGACGCGGTAGTGGCTGGAGTGGCTGCCCGGCCGGCGCGCGCACGCCGCGCCTCAGGGCCGTGCGGGAGCGGCTGCGCCCGAGGCGGCGTCCGGCGCGTTGTCCATTGCATTGCTGTCGGTATCCTGGCTGGCATCGGTCTGGCTCCTGGTATTTCTGGCGCGGTTGCCGCCGCCGCTGAACAAGTTGCCCCAGCTGTCGAAACGGCGGTTGAACAGCAACGATAACCCATTGATCGAGCCGCCCTTGGCAATCAGCGACCAGCGCCGCGAGAATGCCCAGGTCAGCTTGACCACATTGGTGGCGCTGGTCAGGCTCTGCTCGTAGCCCACCGAGATCTTCTCGGTGACCGCCTTGCCGACACTCACCACCTGCTGGTCATTCAGCCCGGCAGCGCTCGGCCCGATCGAGAACTCGTCGATGCCGAGATGCTGCACGATGCCCTTGCCGGCGCGCCCGCCGAGCATGCCCAGCGCCGCGCCGCCCAGGGCCGCGCCGCTGAGCTGCTGCTGCTGGCCGGCGGCGGCGCCTTCCGCGCCGTAGCCGAACATCAGCCACGACAGCTTATCCTCGTCCGGCACGTTCGGCTCGGACACCAGCCTGACGCGCGGCAGGCGCACCGTGCCGGTCACTTCCACGCCGGCCTCCACCTCCTGGTTGTGCCGCATGGCGCGGATATTGAGGTTGGGATTGTCCACCGGCCCGTTGAAATTGACGATGCCGCGATCGATGTTGAGCTTGCGCCCGAACGCTTCATAGGTGCCGTCGGTCACGCGGATGGTGCCGGTGGCGCGCAACGGGGCGAGCGGCGCGCTCCGGACACCGAGCTGGCCGGCCAGGCGCAGGTCGGCGCCGGCACCGCGAAAGCGGAAGTCGTCGCCCAGGTCGAGCGTGAGATCGATCAGCGGGCTGAAGCGGCTCGCCGGCTTGGATTCCGGGGTGGGGGTGGCGGCGGTCTTGATCTGGCGCTGGTCGCGGCGGCGCACCACCACCACGTCGTCGCCCAGTTCCGGCGCGCCGGCCTTGGGCAGGTCGAACAGCCCGCGATCCACGCGGAACTTGCCGCGGATCACGATCTGGCGGTTTTCGTTGACGATGCTGGCGTCGCCGGAGACGATCAGCGTGCGCTCGGGGCTGGCGAAGATCTGCAGCTTGTCGGCCACGATCTTGCCGGCCAGGTTGGGATCGGTCTCGCCCAGCTTCACATTGCCGGTGGCGACGATCTTGCCGTCGCCGCCGCGGAACTCCACCTGCTTGAGTTCGATGGTGTTCTGGTCGAGCACCACGCGCACGATGCCATCGGTCAGCTTGATGCCTTCGTCGTAGAGCGTGAGCGCGATGCCGCTGCCATCGATATTGCCCGCGAGCAAGGGCTTGCCGACCGTGCCGGCCAGTTGCAGGGTCGCCGCCAGCCGGCCGTCGAACGCGTATTGCGGCCCGCTCAGCGCTTCCAGGGTCTTGATCCGGGGCACGTCCAGCGAGACCTTGCCCGCCAGCGTGGAGTCCGGCGTCACCGTCATCAGGCCCTGCTCGCGGACCAGCCCGGCCGAGGCGTCTACCGCCAGCTTGCCGATCCGCGCGGCTTCCATCCCGCCGCGCAGGTTGATGCGGTTGCCGGCCAGATCGGCGCGCAGCGCGGTCTCGCCCAGGCCCAGCGTGGTGAAGCCGCGCCCGGCGTTCACCGAGACATCGCCACTGCGGCGGCGCAGTTCGGCAAAGCCGGAGGCGGTCTCGGCCAGCGTGATGTTCCAGCGACCGTCCAGCACCAGGTCCGAGCGCAGCGGCGGCGCCTCGCCCGTGAAGGCCTCGGCCAGGCCCAGCAGGTTGGCCACCTGCAAGCCATCGAGGTTGCCCTGGGTACGGATGCGGCCGTGGTCGAGCTCGAAGGCTTCCACATGGACCCGGGCATGGTCGAACAGCAGGCTGGTCGCGCCCAGCCGCACGCGCTGGCCGGCTACCTGCAGCTGGGCCGGCGCGGCCAGCCGCACATTGGCGGTGCCGCGCTCCTCCAGCGTGGCGATGGTGCCGCTCCAGCCGGCCTGGCCCTTCCAGCTGCCCTGCCCCGACAAGGCAAGCTGCAGCGGCTTGTCATGCATCGCGCCGGCCGCCTTCAGGTCGAAGGCGTGCCTGGCTTGCGTACCGCTGAGCGTGGCATCGAGCGTGCGCAGCATGGCGAAGGGGCCGCGATAATCGCGCGCGCTCAGTTGCAGCGCCAGCGGTCCGTCCAGGCCCCCGCGCAGTTCGGCCTTGCCGCTGGCGCTGGCGACGCGGTGCGGACCCACCACCAGCGCCTGGGCGTTGTAGCTTGCTGCGATCTCGGGCCGCGCCAGGGTGCCGGTGATATCGGCGTCGAGCTTGAGCACGCCGGCCACGCCGAACTTGAGCCGCTCCAGCTGCGGGGCGTCCACATGCAGTTTCAGGCGATCGCCGCGCGCGCCGAAGCTGCCGCTGAGCTGTGCCAGGTTGCCCGCCATATCGAGCGTGGCCTGGCTCGGCAGCAAGCGCTCGCCGGCCAGGCGCAGCTTGCCCTCGCCGCGCATCGGCAAGCCCGCGTAGACGCTGTCGCGCACCGCGAAATCGAGCGCCACGCGGCGCTCCGGCGCCAGCGTGCCGCTGGTGGTGAACTCGGCGTTGATGCGGCCGGGCGCCACCTGGGCCAGCCGCGCGGGATCGAAGTTCGACAGCTTGCCCTTGAAGCTGAAGGGCTGCCCGTCCTTGAGCGAGAGCTTGCCTTCGGCGTTCAGCGTGCCAGGGCCGATGCCCGCGCGCAGCGACGCCAGCGTCAGGGCGTCGGCATCCAGGCGCGCATCGGCGAACAGCTTGAATTCGCCGCCGGACAAGTCCAGCGCCACGCTCTGGCGGCCAGGTTCCAGCCGCAGGATCACCGGCCCGGACAGGCCGGCACGCTTCAGGCTGCCATAGAGCGCCTGCGGATCGAGGTTGCGCACGTCCAGGTCGAAGCCGCCACGGCCGCCGCGCAACTCGCCGCCGCCGCGGATCTCGCCGCGGCCGGACAATGCCACCTGCAGGTCGCGCACCGCCTGCACGGCCTCGCTGACTTCGATCTTCGCCTGTACCGACTCCACCGGCAGCTTCCCGGTGTCGTACGGGCCTGCGTCATGATTGGCGATGCGCACTTCGCCCGCTACCCGGAGGGGCGTGTTGTCAGCTGCGCCTCCGGGCCTGGCGCCGGCATCGGAGGCAGGCGCCGCGCTGGCGCCGGAAGCAGCCGCTGCCGCCCCGCCCGCGCCGGCCCCGGCAGCCCCGTCCACCGGGCGCAATTCGGCCTGCACGGTGAGGTTGGCCCGCGGCGCGGATGGGCTGAACAAGCGCGGATTGATATGCTCGCCATTGACCAGCACGTGGGTGAACGGCACCTTGCCGAAGGGCGTCAGGTCGGCCTCGGCGCGCCCCCGCAGGCGGTCGCCGCTGGCCTCGGCCTCGGCGCGCAAGGCCGCCAGCGAGCCACGCAGTTTGGCACTGATGCTGAAGGATTCCTGCTGCCAGCTGCCTTCCAGCAAGGCCGTGCCGGTCAGCGCGAATGGCGCCTGGCCGGCAAGCTGCGCATTGGCGGCGAGCCTGCCATAAGGCGTGAGCAGCCGTTCGATGCTGGCCAGATGGCGCTGGCCGTCGGAATGCAGCGACCCCGCCAGATCCGAGAACACCATCTCGCTGGGCGTGGCCGGCGGCCCCTGCAGCAGGGTCAGGTGTTCGAGTGTCAGCGTATCGACGTCCACCGCCAGCGGCAGTTCGAGCGATTTGGGCAACGTGGCGGGCGGCGCTTCCGGTGGCGACGGAGGCAGCCGCAGCGTCACGGTGCCGATGCGCAGCCAGTCGACATGCAGCCGGGTCGGCGACCAGGCGAACGACCAGCTGCCGTCGAAGCGGTCGACGGTGACCCGCGTCTGGCCAGCGGCGAACACCACATCGCGCAGGTGCAGGCCGCGGGCTACGGTGCCACCCTCCAGCTTGCCGGCCAGGGTACCGGCGGACAGCCGCGTGGCCAGCGACCACAGCTGGCGCGTGCCGGCTTCGGTGCGCAGCGCCAGCACCGCCGCCGCCAGTACCGCCAGCACCAGAACCAGCAGCAGCGCGGCCAGCCAGCGGCCCAGGCGCGCGCGGCGCGGTCGCGCCGGCCCGGGCGCGCCGCTGTCGCGGGCGGGTACAGGGGGCATGTCGGGGATGCTCATGCGGCAAGCACCATGCGGCTGCTTCGAGACGGATCGCCGGACTGGCGGCAGAGGGCCATGGCCGTGGTCATCAGAATGCGACTCCCAGCGAAATATGCGGGCGGAACTGCTTCTGCTGGATGCCATAGCCGACATCGAGCTGCACCGGCCCCACCGGGCTGCGCCAGCGCGCGCCGACGCCAACGCCGTTGTAGAGCTTGACGCCGGTCAGGTTATCGGTGGCCGTGCCCGTATCCCAGAAGATCGCGGCGCCCCAGTCGTGCAGGAACCAGTACTGGTATTCCAGGCTGGCGGTGCCCAGGTACTTGGCAGGCAGCACGCTGGCGCCATTGCGCGTACCGATCGACTGATAACCGTAGCCGCGGATCGAATCGGTGCCGCCGGCGCGAAAGCGCAGCGATGCCGGGATCCCGGTGACGTCGCCGCGGGTGATGTCCGCGCCCAGCTCGAGCCGCGCCACCACCAGGTCGCGCTTGCCCACGGGAATGTACTGGCGGATGCGGCCATAGAGACGGAGAAAGGTTTCGTCGCTCAGTACGTTCTTGACCGCCACCCCGAGCTGCGTGTTGACGACGTTGCCGCGGCGCGGAAACACCGGGTTGTCCACATCGCGCCGCGCCCACGCGAAGGCAGGCACCAGCGCCCGGCTCAACTGGGCCTCCTCGCCGAAAGGCTGCAGCCTGTCGTAGTAGTAGTCGAGCGACATGGCGGTGTCGTACTTCTCGCGCGAGCGCGAGCGCTTCAGGCCGGTGCGCAGGCTGGTCAGGTCGGTGCTTTCCAGGTCGATGGTGCGCTCGTAGCTGGCGTAGACGCTGTTGCGGTAGGTCCGGCTGTCGGGCGGCATGGCGATCTCGCCGAACGCATACTGGCGCTTCTGCTCCACGCGCGCCTGCGAATCGAATATCCAGGCCCGGTTGAACAGGTTGTAGTAGGAGTACCGGCCTTCGACCTGGGCGCCGGTATCGGTGGTGTAGCCCACGCCGGACGACAGCCGGTTGACCGGGTACTCGCGCACGCGGACGTGCACCGGCACGGTGACGCTGTCGGCGTTCATGTCGACTTTCTGGGCGTTGCTTGCGCCGGTGCCGGCCTCGACCACCTTGCCGTCTTCCGTCGCCTCCTGCTCGCCGAGGTCGATCTGCACATTGGAGAAGTAGGGCTGGTTCTGGATCGCACGCTGGAATTCCAGCAAGCGCTCCACGCGGTATGGCTCGCCCTCGTACAGCGGATTGACATTGCGGATGATCTGTTCGGGATAGCGGCGCAGGCCGCTGATCCGCAGCGGCCCGAGACTGTACGCCGGCCCGCTGGCAAAGCGCGCGCTCAGGTCCGCCGCTTGTTCGTCAGGGTCGACGCGCGCCTGCGAGCTGGCCAGCCGGGCACCGTAGTAGGTATGGCTCTGCAATTCCACCAGCGCGTCTTCCTTGGCCTTGGACCAGTCCGCCTGGCGGAACGGTTCGCCCGCCGGCAGGCCCCATTTGGCCCGCATCTCGGCCACCTGCTCGGGCGAGCGGGTCGCGGCCGGGCCGGTCACCGTCACGTCGACCGCACGGATCACCGTGCGCGCGCCGGGATCCACCGTGATGTGGACGACGCGCGCGTCGCCGCTGCCTTCCACGCGCGCGGTGGTCTGGGGATCGAAGTAGCCTTCGGTGGAAGCGAACTGGCGCACCTGGTCGCCCACCGTCTCGACCATATAGTTGAACTGGTCCGGCGAGATATCGTCGCGGTCCCGGTAACGCGACAGGTCAAGGTGCTCCTGCAGGATGTCCTTGATTGCCTTGGGAGCGTCCACCTCGACTTGGTAGGCGGCCGCGGCCGGGCCGGCGCACAGCGCCATGGCGGCCAGTAGCAAGGGCATCAGGCGGCGCGGCGCGGCCGTCGTCCCCGGCGGTCCGCCGGAGGGGGCGACAGAGCCGCCAGGCGGGTTGCGCTGGTTCCCTGGATCCATCCTCATCGATTGGTGCGTGTCGGGCAAAGTCCATATTTGACCACACCCGCGCGTCCGGCCTGCCCGAGCGGGCCAAAAAGACCACCGCCGCGGCCAAATCGAGCCAATCGCATGCAATCCCGTTGCAGGCCCTCCCGATACGGTAAAATCCGGGCTGTTCGCCAATTTCACCCAGATTCCCGCCATGGCCCTGTACGAATCGGATATCACCCAGTTCCTGAAGTCGCTCAAGGAAGAACACCCTTCCCTGGAAGCAGAACAACGGCAGGGCCGCGCCCTGCTGTGGGACAAGACGCCGATCAACCTCGAGGAGCGTGCCCGCGCGGAAGTCTCCCGCGTGCCGCAAAAGCCATACGTCTACTCGCTGGACTGAGCCTTTACCGGCCCGTCCCGAGATGAACCAGAGCGAGCAGGACAAGCTGGCGCCGGCGCTCGAGCTGCCGAGCGTGGCACCCGGCCAGGACTCCACCCCGGCCGCTGTCGATGGCATGGCGTTCGCGCGCCTGTACGGCGAGCCGCTGTTCAAGCTGCCGCAAGACCTGTACATCCCGCCGGATGCGCTGGAAGTCTTCCTGGAAGCCTTCGAAGGGCCGCTGGACCTGCTGCTCTACCTGATCCGCAGGCAGAACTTCAATGTCCTTGATATCCCGATGGCGCAAGTCACGCGCCAGTACCTGGCGTATATCGAGCAGATCCGCAAGAGCAACCTGGAACTGGCCGCCGAATACCTGTTGATGGCGGCGATGCTGATCGAGATCAAGTCGCGCATGCTGTTGCCGGTGAAGAAAGCCGACAACGAGGATGAAGCCGAGGACCCGCGCGCCGAACTGGTGCGCCGCCTGCTGGAATACGAGCAGATGAAGCTCGCAGCCATGCGCATCGACCAGGTGCCGCAGCTCGGGCGCGATTTCCTGCACTCCCAGGTCTATATCGAACAAAGCCTCGCGCCGCGCTTCCCTGACGTCGAGGTAGCGGACCTGCAGGCCGCCTGGGCCGACGTGATCAGGCGCGCCAAGCTCAACCAGCACCACAAGATCTCGCGCGAGGAATTGTCGGTGCGCGAGCATATGAGCCACATCCTGCGCCGCCTGCAGCATGCCCGCTTCATGGAGTTCACCGAGCTGTTCGAAGAAGCCGTGCGCTCCGGCAAGGGCGTGCCGGTGGTGGTGGTCAACTTCATCGCCATGCTCGAACTCTCGCGCGAATCCCTGGTGGAGATCACCCAGGCAGAGCCCTTCGCGCCCATTTATGTGCGATTGGCGTACATTCCAAGCTAAGCCCTGCCGTTAGTGCCGCCCGCCCCGGGCCACATGCTCTACAATCCGCCGACAGTCGGCGCCATCAAGAGCACCAGACCGGCTTCTCGGGCGCGCAGCGCGCCAGGGTCATACCTACCACGACCAGCACACCAACTTCATGAAAGTCATCTCCTCCATTCACGAGTTGCGGGACCAGTTGCGCGGGCAGAACCGGGCGGCCTTCGTACCCACCATGGGCAACCTGCACGAAGGCCACCTGTCGCTGATGCGCCTGGCGCGCCAGCACGGTGACCCGGTGGTCGCGTCGATCTTCGTCAACCGGCTCCAGTTCGGCCCCAATGAGGATTTCGACAAGTACCCGCGCACGCTGCAGGACGACATCGAGAAGCTGCAGAAGGAAGGCGTGTACGTGCTGTTTGCGCCCACCGAGCGCGATATGTACCCGGAGCCGCAGGAATACCGCGTGGAACCGCCGCACGACCTGGGCGACATCCTCGAAGGCGAATTCCGCCCCGGCTTCTTCAAGGGCGTCTGCACGGTCGTGATGAAGCTGTTCTCGTGCGCGCAGCCGCGCGTTGCCGTGTTCGGCAAGAAGGACTATCAGCAGCTGATGATCGTGCGCCGCATGGTCAACCAGTTCGCGCTGCCGATCGACATCATCCCGGCCGAGACGGTACGCGCCGAGGACGGCCTGGCGTTGTCTTCCCGCAACCGCTACCTGACGCCCGACGAGCGCACCGAGGCGCCGGTGCTCTACAAGACGCTGCACGAAGTACGCGACACCGTGCTGGCCGCCAACCGCGCCAGCGCCGACCTGGCCGCGATCGAGGCCGGCGCCCAGGCCGCGCTGCAAGCGCGCGGATGGAAGCCGGATTACATTGCCATCCGCAAGCAAGTCGATCTGCAGGCCCCGACCCGCGAACAACTGGTTGCCGGCGAGCCGCTGGTGATCCTGACGGCCGCGAAGCTGGGGGCAACGCGCTTGATCGATAACCTGGAGATCTGACCTGATACGCCCAGTGCGCCAAAACCGCCGGGCACTCAGGTTTCTCCCATGAAAAAGGCCAACCACGCGGTTGGCCTTTTTCATCGGCATGACCCACCCGGACTGCCTGCAAGAAACCTCAAGCCTCCCGCACCCCGGCACGCTGCAGCGTCTTCGCCACATGCCGCCGGTGGCCGCTCCGCCGCTTCCACCAGATCAGCACGCCGGTCACCGCGAACAGCAAGGGCACCAGCCCGAACACCGAGATAAAGATCCGCCCCGGCAAGCCAAAGGCCTCGCCGGTATGCAGCGGGTACATCCAGTTGAGGAAGGTATCCCCCGCCGGGGCATCCATCGGATCTCGCGCACCCAGGCGCCTGCCGGTGTGGGCGTCGAGCCAGATGCGGGTGGCGCCGCTGCCCTGGCGCACCTCGCCGGGCTGGCGCACGCGGACCTCGAAGGGATCGCCGGCCTTGCGCGGAAAGCTCACGCGCGTCACCAGCGCGGCCGGATAGAGCGCCTGTGCCGTGCTCACCGCCTGCGCGGCACCCAGCTGTGGCGTGCCGGCCGGCGCCGGGGCCGAGACCGGCTTGCCGGGCGGCGTCACCGTCGCCACGCTGGCCACCAGCGGCGTCACCCACTTGGGCAGGTTCAGGTACCAGCCGGAAAACGCGATGGTGGCGAGCACCGGTGCCACCAGGATGCCACCGGCGCGATGCAGCGAGTAATTGAAGCGTGACCACGAGCCGCCATGGCTGATGCGGAACGCCTGCACGATGGCACGCAGCCTGAACCTGGGCCACCACAGCACCACCCCGCCGATCACCATCACCAGCAGCAGCATGCCGGCAATGCCCAGGATGGTCCGCCCGGTCTCGCCGGACAGCAGATAGTGGTGCAGCTGAAACAAGGTCGGCATCAGCAGCGGCCGCGACAGGCCGGGCTCGCCCCAGACCCGTTCGCCCTTCACCGCCAGCGTCACCGGATCGACCATCACCTGGCGCGAACGGCCGGCGCTGGGCGGCCCCTTGAGCGGATACCAGGCCACGAACACGTCATGCGGCGCGGCCGGCAGCATCAGCAGGCCGGGACGGCCATAGCGCGGATCGCCCTGGAGCTTGTCGGTCACCGCCTGGACCGTCGCCGGCGCGACCGGCAACGGCGTCTCGGCCGAAGCGGCGAGCAATTCCGGATTGAGCAGCACATCGATCTCGTCGCGCCAGGCGATGGCCGCGCCGGTCAGTCCGAGCATGATGAAGAACAGGCCCAGCCACAGGCCGATGTAGAGGTGGATCTTGACGAAAACGACGCGCAGGCGGCCGGTGACCATGGGAAAGGGAAGCGGTTGTGTGGGGTGCGGGGGTGCGGACTAGGGATCGCATGCCAGTGAAACAACTCAGGCATCACACCGGCAATAATGAGAATGCGAAAGATTCGCGATTCTATCAGGCGGCGCCCGCTGCGGCACGCCACCTTGGATGATCGGCCTGGCGACGGCCGATCCTTGCCGGTTTGCGGCAGAATGGCGAATGCCGCACCGCCGGAACCCCTGCGCTGAACATGACCCGATCGATCGAACTATTGCCCGCCGGCGCGCAAGACGCCGCCCTGATTGCCGATCTGCACACGCGCAGCTGGCAATTCGCCTACCACGGCCAGTTGCCCGCGGATTACCTTGAGCACACCGCCCCGGCCGAGCGCCTGCAAACCTGGCAAGCCCGGTTGCAGCAAGGCGCCGAGGCTCCGCTGGAGGTGATCCTGGCCCGCGTCGACGGCGAACCCGCCGGCTTTTACTGCCTGCAGCCCGAGGCCGAGCCGCAATTCGGCATCTACCTGGACAACCTGCATGTGCTGCCGCAGTGGCACGGCCTGGGCCTGGGCAAGCGACTGTTCGCGCATTGCGCGCGGCGCGTGGCCGGCGGCTGGCCCGGGCAGCCGCTCTTTCTCTATGTGCTGGAAGGCAACACGCAGGCGCGCGAGTTTTACCGGCGCCTGGAAGGCATCGAAAGCGAACCGTTCGACGATCTGTTTCCCGGCGCCAAGCTCATCGTGCCCGTGCGCCGCGTGCGCTGGCCCGACGTGGACGCGCTGCTCAGGCGCCTGGGCGGCCAGCCGGAGCCCGCTGCTCCAGCCAGCCGATGATGGGTTGCCACTGCTCCCAGTCGCGCGCCACGCGCGAGGGCGCCACATCCCACAGGGTCAGGCCGTGCGCGGCCAGTTGCACGTAGTTCTGGGTGTCGCGCAGGAAACCCAGCACCGGCAGCCCCAGGTCCGCAACGAAGCGCTGCAGCTGGTCGGCAGAGCGGGTGCGCAGGTCGACCCGCATGCCGATCACGCCAACCTCCACCTCGCCATGGCGCACGCGCTTGTCGCCGGCCAGGCGGGCAAGGAATTCCTGGGTGGCGAGAATATCGAACAGCGAAGGCTGCAACGGCACCACCACGCGGTGCGCCAGCTTCATCACATCGTTGTAGCGCCAGCCGTGCAGGCCGGCGGGAGTGTCCAGCACGACATGGGTGGTGCCCTTGGGCGGACGCGCGATCTGGTCCGAGCTGATGTCCCAGGTGCGGATCGGCGGTGCCGAGGCCGGGCGCAAACCCAGCCAGGCGCGCGAGGATTGCTGCCGGTCCGTGTCGCCCAGCATCACGGCATGGCCGGCGCTGGCGAAGTAGCCCGCCAGGTTGGTGGCCAGCGTGGTCTTGCCTACGCCGCCTTTGGGATTGGCAATTACGACAACGGGCATGGGAAGTCTCCGGGATATCGTGCCACGGCAGCGCTGCCCGCAGGCGCGCCGCTCCGGTTTCCGCCATGGCCTTGCCGCCTCCAGGCCCTGGCGGAGCAAGCCCGTCCACGAGTTTAGCAGTTGCCGTGGGGCAGCGGCTCGGCCGGCAAGGCTTGCAGCGGCGCCAGCAAGGCCGCCAGGTCGAGGTGCGCGGCCAGGGTGTCCGCCAGGCGCTCCAGTGACGCCTCGCGCAGCGCGGCCAGGTCCACGCCTTCGGCCCGTGCCAGCCCGGCCCAGCGCAGCAGCGCGCCGCACGCCCCGGGCTGGTCGAACAGGCCGTGGACGTAGGTCGCCAGCACCTGCCCGTCGTCCGATTGCGCGCCGTCGGGGCGCTCGCCCTCCAGCCACAGCGCCGGCCGCGCCAGCGCCGGGCCGGTGGTGACGCCCATGTGGATCTCGTAGCCTTGCACCGCGGCGGGCGCCTCGGCCACCCCCAGCGCCAGCCGCCCGCTCACCACGCGCAACTGCTTGTGCGGCGCCAGCAGGGTGTCGAAGTCCAGCAGGCCGAAGCCTTCGCTGCTGCCGGCCGGACCCTCATTGCCGGCCGGATCCGCCACCTGCCGCCCCAGCATCTGCATGCCGCCGCAAATGCCGATCACCTTGCCGCCATAGCGCAGGTGCCGCCGCAAGGCCGGCTCCCAGCCATGGACGCGCAGGAAGGCCAGGTCAGCCCGCACGCTCTTGCTGCCGGGCAGCACGATCAGGTCGGCCGGGGGAATCGGCATGCCCGGGCCGATAAAGCGCAGGTCGACCTGCGGATGCGCGCGCAGCGCGTCGAAATCGGTGTGATTGGAGATGCGCGGCAACACCGGCACGATCACGCGCAGCAACTCGCCCTGCTTCGCCGCCTGCGCGCCGACGATGGCGTCTTCGGCATCCAGGTGCAGCCCGTGCAGATAGGGCAGCACGCCCAGCACGGGCTTGCCGGTGCGCGCTTCGAGCCAGTCCAGCCCGGGCTGCAGCAGCGCGATGTCGCCGCGGAAGCGGTTGATGATGAAGCCCTTGACGCGTGCGCGCTCGGACTCCGACAGGCAGTCCAGCGTGCCCACCAGGTGGGCGAACACGCCGCCGCGGTCGATGTCGGCCACCAGCACCACCGGACAGTCCACCGCTTCGGCAAAACCCATATTGGCGATATCGCGGTCGCGCAGGTTGATCTCCGCCGGGCTGCCCGCGCCCTCCACCAGCACCACTTCGTAGGCGTCCGCCAGGCGCCGGTGCGAGGCCAGCACCGCCTGCATCGCCACCGGCTTGTAGGCGTGATAGGCGCGCGCATCGAGATCCAGCCGCGCCTGGCCGTGGATGATGATCTGCGCGCCGGTGTCGCTGCTGGGCTTGAGCAGCACCGGATTCATATCGGTATGGGGCGCCAGCCCGGCGGCCTGCGCCTGCAGGGCCTGGGCGCGCCCGATCTCGCCGCCGTCGGCGGTGACGGCGCTGTTGAGCGCCATGTTCTGCGGCTTGAACGGGACCACGCGCACGCCCGCGCGCGCCAGCACCCGGCACAGGCCCGCCACCAGGGTGCTCTTGCCCGCGTCGGAGGTGGTGCCCTGCACCATCAAGGTACCGCGCAAGCCACCCGCGAACGCCCGGGCGCCGGCTTTGGAGAGATTTTTTTGCATCGTGGGATTATCGCACCGGCACGCCGCCGGCCAGCCCGCCGGGCGCCATTGCGAGCGTGCGGTCGCGGGAGGCGCCCGCTACAATAGCCGGATGACTCCGGCCCATGCTTCCGCCACTGCCTCCGCCGTCGAGCCCGCCAGCGCATCCAGCCATGCGCCGGCCGGCGAACGCGCAGCCCAGGCCGCTACCGCGCCGCACGCCAGGGTGCCGGCCGTCCCGGTACGCCAGCTCACGCTGGTACTGGGCGGGGCGCGCTCCGGCAAGAGCCACTTTGCCGAACAGATGGCCACCGATCACGCCGCCGCCACCGGCGGCCCGGTCACCTATATCGCCACCGCGCGCTACGACGACGACACCTCCGACGAGGAAATGCAGCTGCGCATCGCGCTGCACCGCGCCCGGCGCCCGGCCGACTGGGGCCTGGTCGAATCCCCGCTCCACCTGGCCGATGCGCTGTACGCCAACGCCCGCCATGACGGCTGCATCCTGGTGGACTGCGTCACGCTGTGGCTCAACAACCTGCTCTTCCTCGACGGCCGCAGCTATCCCGACCATGGCCTGGTCACGCCGCCATCCGCCTTCACCGAAGAAATCGATGCCTTGCTGGCAGCGCTGCCCACCCTGCCCGGCCATGTGATCCTGGTCTCCAACGAGATCGGCTTCGGCGTGGTGCCGATGGGTGCCATCACCCGTTTCTATGTGGACGAACTGGGGCGCCTGAACCAGAAGCTGGCCGCCGCCGCGGACCGGGTGCGGCTGCTGGTGGCCGGCATTCCCATCAGCGTCAAGGGCGCCGATCCGGCGTGCTGATGCTGTCCTCGCTGTCGCCACTTGCGCCGCTTTCGTCGCTGACGTCGTGGTGGCCGTTCCCCATCTTCACCTGGCCGGCCTGCGTGGCCGCCGCCATCGCCGGCGTGCTGCTTGACCAGTGGCTGGGCGAGCCGCGCCGCTGGCATCCGCTGGTGGGTTTCGGCAAGCTCGCCGCCGCGCTCGAACGCCGTCTCAACCGTGGCGGCGCACCGCCGCGCCAGCGGCTCGCCGGCCTTGCCGCCTGGTCGCTGATGGTGCTGGTGCCGGCCGCCCTCGCCGCCCTGCTGGTGCATGCCGCCGCGCAATTCAGCGCGCTGCTGGCCTGGCTGCTGCAGGCGCTGGCGCTATACGCCGCGCTGGGCGCGCGCAGCCTGGCCCAGCACATCGCCCCGATTGCCACCGCGCTGGCGCAAGGCGACCTGGCCGTCGCGCGCCGGCTGACCGCGCGCATCGTCTCGCGCGACACCACGGACGCGGATACCGAGGCCCTGGCGCGCGCCGCCTGCGAATCGGCGCTGGAGAACGGCAACGACGCCGTCTTTGGCGCGCTGTTCTGGTTCCTGGTGGGCGGCGCGCCGGCCGTGCTCGCCTACCGCCTCGCCAACACGCTCGATGCGATGTGGGGCTACCGTACGCCCAGGCTGCTGTATTTCGGCTGGGCGGCCGCACGCCTGGACGATCTCCTCAACCTCGCCCCCGCCCGCCTTACCGCGCTCTCCTACGCCCTGCTGGGACGCACCGCGCAGGCGCTGCGCTGCTGGCGCGTGCAGGCGCCGGCCTGGTCCAGCCCCAACGCGGGACCGGTCAT
>NZ_JARJLM010000100.1 GCF_029335485.1 Cupriavidus basilensis | reverse complement strand
GCGACAGCAGGATGACCGGCAGCAGCCCCACGGCGACGATCACCAGCGACGCCGTGGCAGCTTCGGCCAGGCGCTCGTCCGAGGCCAGGTTGTAGGCCTGCACGGCCAGCGTATCGAAGTTGAACGGCCGCATCACGAAGGTGGCGGGCAATTCCTTCATGACGTCGACGAAGACGATCAGCGCAGCGGTCAGCAGGCTGCCGCGCAGCATGGGCAGATGCACGCGCCGCAGCGTGGCGGCGGGGCCGTGGCCCAGGCTGCGCGCTGCGGCGTCCATGCCTGGCGTGATCTTGCCCAGGCCGGCGTTGACGGTTTGCAGCGCTACGCCGAGAAAGCGCACCAGGTAGGCATAGACCAGCGCGGCGACGCCGCCTGTCAGCAGCAGCCCGACCGACAATCCCATGTGCTGTTGCAGCCAGGACGACAGGACATTGTCCAGCCGCGCCACCGGCACCAGCACTCCCACCGCGACCACCGAGCCGGGCAGCGCATAGCCCATCCCGCATACCCGCGTCAGCGCGCGCAGCAGCCAGCCCCGGCCCGCCGCCATGCCGCGCCCGGCGTAGCCGATCACCAGCGCTGCCAGCACGGCCACCAGCGCGGTGACGCTGGCCAGCAGGAAGCTGTTGCGCACCAGCCCGATGAAGCGCGGGCCAAACTGCGCGTCGCCCTCGGACAGCGCCATCTTGCACAGCATCAGCGCCGGGACGGCAAAACCCAGCAGCACGGGCAGCGCGCACGCCAGCAGCGCCAGCGCGGCCCGCCAGCCGTGCAGGCGGTAGGCCGGGGCGCGGCGCTGGCCGCCATGCACGCGCGCGCGTCCCCGGCTGGCACGCTCCGCCAGCAGGATGCCGATCACGAACACCAGCATGCAGGCCGACAACTGGGCCGCGGCGTTCTTGTCGCCCAGCGAGAACCAGGCGCGGTAGATGCCGGTGGAGAAGGTCGGGATGCCGAAGTAGGCCACGGTGCCGAAATCGGCCAGCGTCTCCATCAGCGCCAGCGCCGTGCCGGCCACGATGCCGGGGCGCGCCAGCGGCAGCATCACGCGCCAGACGCTGCCCCAGGTGCCATGGCCCAGCAGGCGCGCCGCCTCCAGCGTGTTCAGGGTCTGCTGCAGGAAGGCCGCGCGCGCGGTCAGGTAGACATAGGGATACAGCACCAGCGTGAACAGCACGATGGCGCCGCCCAGCGAGCGGATATCGGGGAACCAGTACTCGCGGGCGCGCCAGCCGGTCACCTCGCGCAGCCAGCTTTGCACCGGGCCGGCGAACTGCAGCGCGTCCGTATAGGCGTAGGCGATCACGTAGGCCGGCATCGCCAGCGGCAGCACCAGCGCCCATTCCAGCCAGGCACGTCCGGCAAAGCGGTAGGTGCTGACCAGCCAGGCGGTGGGCACGCCAAGCACCAGCACGCCGGCACATACGCCCGCGAGCAGCCAGAGCGTATTGCCGACGTACTCCGCCAGCACCGTATCGGCAAGGTGGCGCCAGGTGTCGCCGCTGGGCGCGAGCAGGCTGCCGGCCACTTGCGCAATCGGCAGCGCGATCAACAGCGCGGCGAGGCCGGCGACCAGGGCCAGCGGGGGCAAACTGCGGGTACGGCTTGGGCGAAGCAGGCTCATGCGTTGGTGGCTGGAACGTCTGGGTGAGGGTGCTGGAGCGCCGGAGCGCCGCAGCACGCTAGCCGGCCGCGTGCGTTGGTCCGCGTGCGCCGGCGGGCATGCACAGCATTCTAGCAACGGGTGGCAGCGGGCCGGCGGCGGCGCGCGACACGCACGGGCCGGCTCTCCCTATAATGCTGGCCATGCGAGGCTATCCCCATTCCAGTCCGTCCATGCAAACGCGATCCGATACGCTGATCGAGGTCGATCGCATCCATCATGGCTTTGGCAGCCAGTCCGTCGTCAACGGCCTGTCCTTCACCCTGGCGCGCGGCAGCATCGCCTGCCTGCTCGGCCCCAGCGGCTGCGGCAAGACCACCGTGCTGCGCGCCATCGCCGGCTTCGAGCCGCTGCGCGAAGGCCGTATCCTGCTGGACGGGGCGGTGATGTCGTCGCCGGGCTTCGCCGTGGCGCCCGAGCATCGGCGCATCGGCATGGTGTTCCAGGACTACGCCCTGTTCCCGCACCTCAGCGTGGCCGACAACGTCGGCTTCGGGCTGCATGCCGCGCGCCGTGGCGAGCGCGCCGCGCGGGTCGGGGAAATGCTGGCGCTGGTGGGCCTGGCTGGCAGCGGTGGCAAGTTCCCGCATGAACTGTCAGGCGGCCAGCAACAGCGGGTGGCGCTGGCACGCGCCCTGGCGCCGCGTCCGGAGCTGCTGCTGCTCGACGAACCGTTCTCGAATCTCGACGTCGACCTGCGCGAGCGCTTGAGCCTGGAAGTCCGCGCCATCCTCAAGGCGCAAGGCACCACCGCCATCCTGGTCACGCATGATCAGTACGAGGCCTTTGCCATGGCCGATGAAATCGGCGTGATGCACGCCGGGGCGATCGAGCAGTGGGATAGCGCCCACAATCTCTATCACCGCCCGGCCACGCGCGTCGTCGCGGATTTCATCGGCCAGGGTGTGCTGATGCCGGGCCGCCTCGAAAGCCCGCACGCGGTCGCACTGGAACTCGGCACGCTGCACAGCCGCGAAGCGCTGGGCATGCCGCCCGCCACCGTCGACGTGCTGATCCGTCCCGACGATATCGTCCATGACGATGCGAGCCCGCTGCGGGCAGAGATACTCAACAAGGCCTTCCGGGGCGCCGAGATCCTGTACACGCTGCGCCTGGCCGGCGGCGGGCGCGTGCTGTCGCTGGTGCCCTCGCACCATGATCACGCCGTCGGCGAGCACATCGGCATTCGCGTCGAAGTCGACGATGTGGTGGCGTTCGGGCGCGGCTGAGCGCACGCCGGCGCTGGCAGCCTGATTGCCTTTTTCCTACCGGCCTGTTTCGGAGGACCAAGGCCGTATCGCCACGGTTTCACATGCCTTCATTATTGCAAGACCCCCAAGCACAGCCGCTCTGTTTGCTTCCCTGAAATGCGGCCCCAGCTGTTGCGCAGCGGCCTGCCGCTCGCCCTCCCTGCCTGCGGCGCCGCGCCCGCGGGAGCGGTGACGGCATGGCGCAACCGTGCGGGCGGCGAGCGTGCCGGCGTGCTGGACGCCTTCAT